>JAHBAN010000184.1 GCA_018500075.1 Flavobacteriia bacterium
CCGCCGCTTCGTGAAGGTTGTCGTTCTGCCATGCGACATTGAAATAATTGGGGTGACAGCCTTTGCCCGCAAGGGCGGAGGGTCCGGCATTGGGCGACAGGTAGAATTTGCCCTGCGCCGTCACCGAGGGGATCACAGCCATCGCAAGATTTGACCAGATGATGCCCGTCAAAACGTCAACCTTCTCGGATTGCACCATCTTGTCAGCGAGCTGCACCGCCACATCGGGCTTGCGCTGGTCGTCTTCGATCACAACCTCGATATCGTCACGCCCCGATTGCTTGAGCGCCAGCATAAACCCGTCGCGCACATCAAGACCAAGGCCAGCACCACCACCCGACAGGGTTGTGATCATGCCCACTTTGGTGTCTGCCAGCGCCGCACCCGCAAGGCCCAAGCCGGCCACAAGCGCCGCTCCCAATTTGAAACTGCTTTTTATCATTTTCGTCTCCCTGATGTGCGCCGCATCTCACAATATCCTGAAAGGCGTTTTGTGTGGCCGCTGATTGTGAGAGCGAACTTCCCGCGATTTTCCCCGAATTGAAAGCCCTTTTTCAATTCTGTTTTGAGCCGGCAGGCCCGATCCGCGAGGACAGTGTCAAAACACCGGTCTGCCGCGCCCCGACGGCGGGCAAACGGTGTGGAGAGCCAAATCAGACGCTCTCCACACCCTTGTCTTAGTTCAGAGCCGCGTCTGTGATCTCATGTGTCCATGCCCCTTCAGGCATTTTCGTGATCACAGGATCAGAGCCACCTTCCAGCAAAGACGTCACTGTGCGCTCGTAATCCGCAACATTCAGCGCGCCGTTCGAGCCGGCTGTCAGCTTGGCCACTTCCGACATCATGCGGCGCTGGTGCTTTTCGGTCTGGGCGCCCGAGGCGTCATTATCAAGAACAATATCCGCCGCTTCATCAGTGTTTGCCTCGGCATATTTCCAGCCCTTCATGGAGGCGCGCACAAACCGCACCATCTTGTCCTTGAAAGCCGGATCTTCAAGGTTTGACCCAAGCACATACATCCCGTCTTCAAGCGTCGAGACGCCCTCGTCTTCGTATTTGAAAACAACAAGCTCCTCAGGGCTAAGGCCGGCATCAATCACCTGCCAGTATTCGTTATAGGTCATGGTCGAAACACAGGCCGCCTGCTTTTGCAAAAGCGGATCGACATTGAAGCCCTGCTTGAGAACCGTCACACCGCCGGCAGAGCCATCGGTTTTGAGGCCCAATTTGCTCATCCAGCTGAGGAACGGATATTCATTGCCAAAGAACCAGACCCCCAATGTCTTGTCAGGAAAATCTGCTGGGCTGGCGATCCCCGCATCTTTGCGACAGGTCAGCATCATTCCCGAGGATTTGAACGGCTGGGCGATATTTACCAGATCAAGGCCCTTTTCGCGTGAGGCCAGAGCCGAGGGCATCCAGTCCAGAACAACATCCGCGCCACCGCCGGCAATAACCTGCGCCGGAGCGATATCCGGGCCGCCCGGCTTGATCGTGACGTTGAGGCCTTCTTCTTCATAAAACCCCTTGTCCAATGCCACGTAATAGCCCGCAAATTGCGCTTGGGTGACCCATTTCAATTGCAGCGTCACATCATCAGCCGCTTGGGCAGTCGTCCCCGCGAGCATCAATGTGCCAGCAATCACCCCTTTGAGTATACTTTTCATTTTGTCTCTCCTAATTGGTGTCTTGTTTAGTTTCGTTGCGATGGATGCCAGAAGGTTACAGCCTTCTCGATTAGGGCCACCGTCCCATAAAACGCCGTTCCCGCAAGAGCGGCGACAGTTATTTCCGCCCAGACCATATCGAGCGAAAGCCGCCCGACCTCTGTGGAAATCCGAAAGCCCATACCCCGTATGGGCGAGCCAAAAAATTCGGCCACGATTGCGCCAATCAGGGCAAGAGTCGTGCAGATTTTGAGGCCATTAAAGATGAAAGGCATGGCCGCAGGCAAGCTGAGTTTCATCAACCTCTGCCAATAGCTCGCGCCATAGGTGTTCATCAGATCGCGCTGGATCACATCCTGCGCGCCCAGCCCTGTCACAGTGTTCACCAGCATCGGGAAAAACACCATAATCACCACAACCGCCGCCTTGGACTGCCAGTCAAACCCGAACCACATCACAAGAATAGGCGCCATGCCGATAATCGGTAGCGCCGCCACAAAGTTTCCGATCGGCAAAAGGCCACGCTTCAAAAAGTCGGACCGATCCACCGCAATCGCCGTCAGAAACGCCGCGCCACAGCCTATGATATACCCCGAAATCGCCCCTTTGATGAAGGTCTGCACAAAATCGCCCCACAAGATCGGCAAACTTGTGGCGAACCGCAGCGCAATAGAGCTTGGCGGTGGCAAGAGGATCGGGCTGATGCTCAACCCGCGGACAAGCCCCTCCCACAAGATCAGGAGCGTCACGCCAAACAGCGTCGGCACAAGAACACGGGTCAGCCGGGTCTGCACGCCATTTGCCAAGCGCACGTTCACAGCACACATCACCAGCCAAAACAGAAACGCCAGCAAGACCCACTTCATTGCAACATCCCCATTTTACGCAGAGTGATCCGCTCGATCAGCCCGATCAAAGCCACCAGACCGGCCGCAAGAACCGCCGCGCAGATCAATGCGCTCCAGATCTGGATGGTCTGGCCATAATAACTGCCCGCCAAGAGCCGCGCGCCCAATCCCGCGACAGCTCCGGTCGGCAGCTCTCCGACGATCGCCCCGACAAGTGATGCGGCAATACCGATTTTGAGCGAGGCAAAAAGATAAGGCATAGAGCGCGGCAGGCGCAGCTTCCAAAAGGTCGTCGCTCCGCCAGCGTTCCATGTGCGCATCTGGTCAAGTTGCATCTGGTCCGGCGCGCGCAGCCCTTTGACCATGCCCACAACAATCGGAAAGAAGGAAAGATACATCGAGATGATCGCCTTTGGCAGCAACCCCGACACCCCCACCGCGTTGAGGACCACGATAATCATCGGCGCAACCGCAAGAATAGGAATGGTCTGGCTGGTGATCACCCAAGGCATCACCGACATATCCATCGCGCGGCTGTAGACGATCCCGATGGCCAGCAGAATGCCAAGTGCCGTGCCAAAAGCAAAGCCCAGCAAGGTCGCCGAAAGCGTGATCCAGCCATGCCAGATCAAAGAGCGCTTTGAGGTGATCTTTTTCAACACGGTGGTGTTGTAAATCTCTTTCACAACCTGATGCGGCGCGGGCAACAGCGGCTTTTCCTGACTCATCGTGTCAGCCACAAGTTCAGAAAAGCTCAAGCTCATGTTGGCGCGAGCCGCCTTATCCTTGGCCCAGGCCGCATTGAGCGCAACCGCCGCAGCATACCACAGCGCCACCAAGAGCAAGATCATGGTCAGGACAGGCCCGGCCCTATGCCAAAACTCAGTCATAAGCGTGCCCTGCTCTCAAGCCTTCGCGCACCCGATGCGCGATATCGGCAAACTCTTGTGTCTCCCTGATATCAAGCGTTCTGTCGCGCGGCAGCGTGCTTTCGATCACATCCGAGATCCGCCCCGGACGCGGCGACATCACGACAATCTTGGTCGACAAAAACACCGCCTCGGGAATGGAATGGGTCACAAATCCGATGGTCTTTTCGGTGCGCGCCCAGAGCTTTAGAAGCTGCTCGTTGAGATGGTCGCGCACGATTTCGTCCAAAGCCCCGAAAGGCTCATCCATCAGCAGGATATCCGCATCAAACGCCAAAGCCCGTGCAATGCTCGCACGTTGCTGCATCCCGCCCGAAAGCTGCCAGGGAAATTTGTTTTCAAACCCCGACAGCTCGACAAGCTCCAAGACCCGCGCCACCCGCTCGGCCTGATCGGCCTTGTCAAAGCCCATGATCTCGAGCGGCAGGCGAATATTGCCGCCAATCGTGCGCCAGGGATAAAGCCCAGCGGCCTGAAACACATAGCCGTAAGCGCGCTTCATCCGCGCCTCTGATGCGCTCATCCCGTTGACTTCAATCGTGCCCGAAGTCGGGGTCTCAAGGTCGGCCATGACGCGCAGAAATGTGGTCTTCCCACATCCGGACGGGCCAATAAACGAGATGAAATCGCCCTTGTTAATCTCAAGGTTGATGTCTTTCAGCGCATGGACAGGCCCATCATTGGTTTGAAAGGTCAGCGATAGGTTTTTCGCCGAAATTACCGTTTCGCTCATTTAGATACCCGCCGGAATGTTCAGAGGATCACGGTTGATGGCCCGTGGTGAGTTGAGTGTTTTCCACTGGCTCAGGGCTTTCTGGGCCGAAGAAAACGCCGGACGCGGAACAAAACGTCCCCGGCCCGGTTGTGGCTGGCTGTTGCGGCCCCAGGCCCAGATCACATCGCCTCGGCTCAACGTAAAGCGCGACTGCGCCTTGACTTCAAAGCCTTCAAAGACGTTGTAATCCAGAACAGAGTGGTGATTGCTCGGGCTGATTGTTTTGCGCAAGGCCGGATCCCACACAACAATATCCGCATCGGCCCCTTCCACGATCGCGCCTTTCTTGGGGTAGATATTCAGAATTTTGGCGATATTGGTCGAGGTTGTCGCCACAAACTCCTCCTTGGTCAGGCGGCCCGTTTCGACACCTTCTGTCCAAAGCACCGCGAGCCGCTCTTCGAGGCCGTTGGACCCGTTGGGTATGATCCGGAAGTCGTTTCGGCCCGCCCGTTTTTGCTCGGTGCTAAAGGCGGCATGATCCGTCGCAACCACCTGCAAGGAGCCTGATTGCAACCCCGCCCAAAGACTGTCCTGATGGTCTTTGGAGCGAAAGGGCGGGCTCATCACACGGCGCGCCGCATGGTCCCAATCGGTGTTGAAATACTCGCTCTCATCCAAGGTCAGGAACTGGATCAGCGGCTCGCCGTAAACCCGCATCCCTTTCTGACGCGCCCGGCGGATGGCCTCATGGGTTTGTTCGCAGGACACGTGCACAATATAAAGCGGCACCCCGGCAGTATCCGCAATCGTGATGGCGCGGTTCGCCGCCTCGCCCTCAAGCTCCGGTGGCCGCGAAAAGGCATGGCCCTCGGGGCCGGTGATGCCTTGGTCAAAGTATTTTTGTTGCAGCTCGGCCACCAGATCGCCGTTTTCGGCGTGAACCATCGGCAAAGCCCCGAGCTCTCCACAGCGCTTGAAAGAGGCAAACATCTCGTCATCTTCAATCATCAGCGCGCCTTTGTAGGCCATGAAATGCTTGAAGCTGTTGACCCCCATATCGACCGCATCTTTCATCTCGTTAAAGACGCTCTCGTCCCAGCCGGTGATCGCCATATGATAGCCGATATCCGAACAAATCTGGGGGGCCGATTTTCGGTGCCATTCGTTGATCGCGTTCTTGATGCTGCCGTCTTCGCCCGGCAAACAGAAATCAACAACCATGGTCGTTCCGCCCGCCGCCGCAGCCCATGTGCCGCTCTCGAATGTTTCGGCCGCCGTCGTGCCCATGAAAGGCATTTCCAGATGGGTGTGCGGATCAATCCCTCCGGGAATGACATAGGCGCCCTCGGCGTCGATATACTCCTCTCCCGTCAGGTCCTGACCAATCTGCTTGATCACCTCTCCCTCGATCAGAACATCTGCCTTAAAACTGCGGTCCGCCGTGCAGACTGTTCCGCCTTTGATTACTTTGGTGTTCATTGTCATCTCCCCTTTTGCCCGGATGTCGCGCGGCCCAGACACCGTTTTATTCGACGATCTCGGCGACCTCCAAGACCGCCTGCATCAATACATCAGCCCCCGCCGTGGCCCATTCTTTAGAAATTTCTTCCGCCTCATTGTGCGAAAGCCCGTCCACACAGGGGCACATCACCATCGCCGTCGGCGCCATACGGTTGATCCAGCACGCATCATGGCCTGCCCCCGAGATGATATTCATATGGCTATAGCCCAGCCGCTCGGCCGCATTGCGCAGCGCCGTGACACAGCCCTCGTCAAATGTGACCGGATCAAACCCGCCCACTTTCTCAAACGCGATTTCCAGCCCCATATCATCGACAATCTTTTGAGCCTCAAGACGCAAGCGTGCCTCCATATCCTCAATCACAGCCAGCTCGGGCGAGCGAAAATCCACAGTGAACACGGCCTGACCGGGAATCACATTGCGCGAGTTCGGAGACACATCGATATGCCCCGCCGCACCCACCGCATGGGGCGCGTGCGACCAAGCGATCTCGTCAACCTTTTCCAAGACACGCGCCATGGCCAGCCCGGCGTTCTTGCGCATGGGCATAGGCGTGCTGCCCGTGTGGCTGTCCTTGCCGGTGATGGTGACTTGCGTCCAGCTCAAGCCCTGACCGTGCGTGACAATCCCGATGTCTTTCCCTTCGGCTTCCAGAATTGGCCCCTGCTCGATGTGCAGCTCGAAAAAGGCCCGCATCTTGCGCGCCCCGACCGGCTCATCACCGCGCCAGCCGATGCGCTCCAGCTCCTCGCCAAACTTCAGCCCCTTGGCATCCTCCCGCTCATAGGCCCAATCCTGCGTGTGAACCCCCGCAAAAACGCCCGAAGACAGCATCGCCGGCGCATAGCGCGTGCCTTCTTCATTGGTCCAGTTGGTCACAACAATCGGATGCTTGGTCTTGATTCCCAGATCGTTCAAACTGCGCAACAGCTCAAGCCCGCCAAGCACACCCAACACGCCGTCATATTTGCCCCCCGTCGGCTGCGTATCAAGATGGGAGCCAACGTAAACAGGCAGGGCGTTAGGGTCTGTTCCGCCCCATGTGGCAAACATATTGCCCATCTGGTCAAGCCCCATGGTGCAGCCCGCCGCCTCGCACCACGACTGAAACAAAGCCCGCCCCTCGGCGTCTTCATCCGTCAGGGTCTGGCGGTTGTTGCCGCCGGCAATGCCGGGGCCGATCTTTGCCATATCCATCAAGCTGTCCCAAAGGCGCTCACCGTTGATACGAAGATTTGAATTGAGTGTTGGCATCAAGACCTCCCGGAGACATTCCTTGACGGAATATTTTTTGACTATATGGTCAAGTATTGTAGCGACCTGACTGATCGGTCAAGTTTTATTTGGAAGAAATACACCGTGTCCCCAGAGCCGATACCCTTTCGCAAAATTTCTAAGCGTTCGCAAAACCAGAAGATTATTCTGAAGGCAGCGGAAAAAGTTTTTGCCGAGGCCGGCTTTGCAGGCGCGACCACCCAACTGATCGCCGATGTTGCGGGTCTTCCCAAGGCCAATGTCCATTATTATTTCAAAACCAAAGAAGAGCTTTATCGCCGCGTCGTCTATAATATTTTCGACACATGGATGGAGGCGGCCTCGGCCTTTGATACGGCCCTTGGCCCCAAGGAAGCGCTGAGCCGCTACATCGATATGAAAATGGACCTGGCCCGCAGCCATCCTTACGGATCAAAGGTTTGGGCCGCCGAAATCATGCATGGCGCGCCAATCATTCAGGACTATCTGGAAGGCCAGTTGCTTGACTGGTCCAAAGACCGCGGCCAACATATCGAACGCTGGATCAAAAACGGCGAAATGGATCCTATTGATCCGGCCCATCTGCTCTACCTGATTTGGTCAACCACACAGCACTACGCCGATTTCGGCCACCAGATCGAAACCCTGAACGGCGGGCGCCCTTTTAGCGATGCACAATGGAAAGCTGCGAAACGATCCGTTAAGACCATCATATTGAAGGGTGTTGGATTGACGCCCGATTGATTGAAAAGGTCGTTTGATTTAGATATGCCGCGCTCCCAAACCACAAAAAAACCAACGCGCATTCAACGCGAGAAAACCCAAGCCATCCTTGAAGCGGCGCTTGATGTGTTTTCCGATTTCGGGTTTCGCGGCTCCACGATTGATATGATCGCCGCGCGCGCAGGCCTCTCCAAGCCCAATATCCTTTATTATTTCGACAATAAGGAAGCCATTCACAAAACCCTGCTCGCAGAGCTTTTGCAAACATGGCTCGACCCTCTCCACCAGATTGACGAGGCCGGAGACCCGATCGAAGAAATCTGCGGATATGTGGCGCAAAAGCTGAAAATGGCCCGCGAGTTTCCGCGTGAAAGCAAGCTCTTTGCAAACGAGATTCTCCAAGGCGCGCCCCATATCCTGCCCGAAATCGAGGGCGAGCTGAAAGAGCTGACCTCTCTCAAAGCCAAGGTCGTCAAGAGCTGGATCACAGCCGGAAAACTCGCCGACATCGACCCTTACCACCTGTTTTTTTCGATCTGGGCAACAACCCAGCATTATGCCGATTTTGATATTCAGGTGCGCAGTGTTCTGGGCGATGGCAGCGATCCTTTCGACACGGCGGGGCCGTTTTTGGACAAGATGTATCGCACCATGTTGCGCCCCTGATGTCTCTTGCTCCCGAGGCGGCGCTACGCCTGTGATTTGAGCAACAGCCCAAGCGCCATCACCGTCAGCGCAACACCGATCATCTCGGGGCCAAGCGGCACACCACGGCCCAAAACCAGCTCCCAGACGATGACCCAACTCGGGATCAGATAGGTATGCGCCATGACTTTGACAGAGGGCAGGCGCAGCGTGGCAAACTGGATCAGCGAAAAGGTTGCCGCACTGGCAAAAACGGCCAGATAACAAATCACAAGCCAGACCTGCAGGGCAACGCCGCTGTAGTCGGTCTCAACAAGATCGCGCGCCGCAAAAGGAAGTGTCACCAGCAGCGCCCCCAAAGTGATTGCAAAGGTAAACACAATCTGCGGCTCCTCCCGTTTGAGCTTGCGCACAAGCGGCGCATAGAGGGCATAACACACCATCCCAACCAGAAAGATCAGCTCGCCCCGTCCGATGTGAAAGGCCAGAAGCTGGGCCAGATCGCCCCGGAAAATAACCCAGACCGCCCCAAGCCCGCCGATCAGCAGCCCCAGCAAAACACGCCGCGAAACGCCCTGCCCGAGCAGAACATATCCAAAAACACCCGTCACAAGCGGCGTCAGTGTAAACAACACCGCAAGCGACACGGGCGGTGTGGTCTTGAGGGCCTCAAACATCAGCATGAAATAGAGCGCAGGGCTGGCCCCCAAGACAACATATCGCCAAGGCGTCTTGATACGCCACGCCCCGCGCCGCAGCGCAGGCCAGGCCAAAGCGCCCAAGAGAGCCGCCGTCAAAGCAAAGCGGAACGCCGTAACAACGAGCGCAGAGAGCTGATCGCCAATCAGCGCTCCAAACGAAAACGACCCGGCCACAAGCGCCGCAAAACACATCATGGCCATGTGACCGGACAGCTCCCGCCCGATCACACCCTCAGGCCCCTTGGCTTACTCGGCCGCAACTGCGCCGGGGTTGTTCGGATGCGTCGTCCAGTCACCATGCTCTTTCACCACAACTTTCTGTGTGCGCTCATCCACCGTTCCGGGCGCTTGCTCCACCATCGTGATGCAGTCCTCCACAGGGCAGACTTCAACACAGAGGTTACAGGCCACGCATTCCGCATCATTGACAGTGAAAACGCGATCTTCAGACATGATGATGGCCTGATGCGAGGTGTCTTCACAAGCGGCAAAGCAGCGGCCACAACTGATGCAGTCGTCTTGATTGATCGAGGCTTTTGTAACGTAGTTGAGGTTCAGATACTGCCAATCGGTGACATTGGGCACAGCCATGCCCTTAAACGCATCAATTGAGGCATAGCCCTTCTCATCCATCCATTGCGACAGACCACTCTTCATTTCCTGCACAATCTTGAACCCATAGGTCATAGCCGCCGTGCAGACCTGCACATTGCCACAGCCAAGCGCCATATATTCCGCCGCATCGCGCCATGTGGTGATCCCGCCAATGCCCGAAATCGGGAGCTTGGAAGTCTCCGGCGTGCGTGCAATCTCGGCCACCATATTCATCGCGATCGGCTTGACCGCCGGGCCACAATAGCCGCCATGCGTGCCCTTGCCGTCAATCGTCGGCTCCGGCGCCATGGCGTCCAAATCAACCGAGACAATCGAGTTGATCGTGTTGATCAATGACACAGCATCCGCGCCGCCACGCATCGCCGCCGCAGCGGGCTTGCGGATATCGGTGATGTTTGGCGTGAGCTTCACAATCACCGGCTTGGAGTAATACTGCTTGCACCAGCGCGTCACCATTTCGATATACTCAGGCACCTGCCCCACGGCCGAGCCCATACCCCGCTCCGCCATCCCGTGCGGACAGCCAAAGTTCAGCTCGATCCCGTCTGCGCCCGTCTCCTCGACCAGCGGCAAAATAGCCTTCCAGGCCTCTTCCTCACAAGGCACCATGAGCGAAACGACAATCGCGCGGTCGGGATAATCCGCTTTCACACGTTTGATTTCGTCAAGGTTTTGATAGAGGTCGCGGTCGGTGATCAGCTCGATGTTGTTCAGCCCCAGAACACGGCGGTCCGCCCCATGGATCACGCCATAGCGAGGCCCGTTGACATTGACCACAGGCGGGCCCTCCGAGCCCAGCGTTTTCCAGACAACACCGCCCCAGCCCGCCTCAAAAGCGCGGCGCACGTTATATTCTTTGTCCGTCGGCGGAGCCGAGGCAAGCCAGAACGGATTGGGAGAGGTGATCCCCACGAAGTTGCTTGTAAGATCTGCCATTGAATTACCCTCTTTTTGCTTTAGCCCAAAAGTGTGGTGTGAATATCGATCGCCGCGTCACGGCCCTCTGCAACTGCCGTGACCGTCAGGTCATCGCCCCCTGTGGCACAGTCGCCTCCGGCCCAAACCTTTGGCACAGTGGTGCGCCCGTTCTCATCGACCTTGATTTTACCCCCTTGCAGGCTCAAAGCCTCCGGGGCGCCTTTCAACGACTGGCCAATCGCCTTGAACACCTGATCCGCCGCCAGACAGAATGTCTCGCCGGTTTTGGTCAGCTTGCCGCCCTTGGTTTCGGTATAGGCAAACTCGACAGACAGGGCCGACCCCTCGCTGAGCACCCGCACAGGCTGGGCATTGTAGATAATGCGCACCCCTTTTGAGGTCGCTAGGTCTTGCTCAAAAACAGAGGCGCTCATGCTGTCTTTGTCGCGGCGATACACCAAGGCCACATCCTGCGCGCCCAGAAGCTTGCTCTGCACCGCCACATCCACAGCGGTCATCCCCCCGCCGATCACAACAACATGACGGCCAACCGCAAGCTGGCTCAGATCTGCCGCTTGGCGAATATCGGAAATGAAATCGACCGCATTGATCACAGCCTCCAGCGCCTCGCCTTCACAGCCAAGGGCATTCACGCCCGCCAGCCCCATCCCGAAGAACACAGCGTCATACTCCGCCTGCAGCGAGGCCAACGAAATATCCGCACCAACTGTCTTGCCATATTCGATGGTGATGCCACCAACCGACAAAAGCCAGTCCAGCTCCTTTTGCGCAAAATCATCGACAGATTTATAAGCCGCGATGCCAAATTCGTTCAGCCCCCCGCCCTTCTTGCGCGCCTCATAGATCGTCACGTCATGGCCCAGAACCGCGAGCTTATGCGCACAGGCCAGCCCCGCCGGCCCCGCCCCGACAATACCCACAGTCTTCCCCGTGGGCGCAGCCCGCTCAAAGGGATGCGTGCCCGCGGCCATCAAACGGTCGGTGGCATAGCGCTGCAAGCGCCCGATTTCGACAGGTTTTCCCTCTGCCACCTCACGCACACAGACCTGCTCACAGAGGGTTTCTGTCGGACAGACCCGCGCGCACATTCCGCCCAGAATATTCTGCTCAAAAATGGTCTTGGCCGAGGCTTCCGGTGTTCCCGTGCCGATTTGCCGGATAAACAGCGGAATATCAATCGAGGTCGGACAGGCCGTCACACAGGGCGCATCATGACAAAAATAACACCGGTCAGAGGCCACAAGCGCCTCATGGTCGCTCAGCGGCGCGTGAAGATCCTTAAAACTTTCCGCCAGAGCTTGCTTGTCTTTGCGGCCTGACACGATTCCCGAAGTGGATGCAGAGTTCCCCATGTGCGTCTCCAAATGTTGACATCTTGCGAGAAGGCTACTCCCAGTCAAAAAATTTATCAAACGGTAAATTTTAAAAAATCACCGCACCAAACCCGCCCCCCGCCGCAGCGCCACAGCTCAGATGGCGTCAGGCCGTGCAGTCCAGCTCTTGGTCACAGCCTGCAGAGGCCCTTCGGACCCACTCCAGAAGCGCGCCTTCAGAAGGCTCAAGCGCTGTCACCTCTTCGCCAACAAACCGCTGAAAAGCCTCCAGATTGATCGCGTTGACCCCGACAAGAACGGGCACATCACAGGCGATCGCCTCGGCAATAACCGTGCGAAAGCCACGGCCCTCCGCCTCATGCTTGCCAAATTTATTGATGATCAAAACATCAACCTGAGGCCCGATGCGCGACGCAACCATGCCAACAGCGCTCTCCAAAGCCGCCGGATCAAGCCGGCACCCTTTAGAGGCTTTTCCAAGATCTTGCGAAATGCGCAGGCTTGGCCCCGCAGGCAAAACCATCACATCCATATCACACGCACAGCCCGCGCGCTCTGTGTTGACCTGAACGGTGCCAGCAGTCTGATAGCCCTCTGACGCCAGCGTTTTTGCCAGACCAAACAGCAGCAGGTCAGTATCCCCTTTGCCTTGGGCCATAGTATAGGCGATATTCATAGCGTGAAACTTTCTTCAAAAAGGGTAAAATTCGACTGGAGCGTTTGCCGGCAAGCCCTCCGCCTCAGCCGGAATAATGATATAACCGTCCATGCCCGACAGCGCAGCCACACGCCCCGAATGGGTCGCCTCGGCGCAGTCGATGCTTTCACGCCCCAGCCCGTCATACCCGACCGTCCGGGCGAGGCGCATCTCGCTTCGGCCCGG
>JAHBAN010000086.1 GCA_018500075.1 Flavobacteriia bacterium
GTGGCGGGGTTTACGAGCTTTATCAGCCACGCGGGCGGGCCGGCTGCGGCGGTTTATCTTCTCTCGCGCAGCCCGAGCAAGACCGAATATCAGGCCAGCACGGTGCTTGTCTTCTGGCTGATCAATCTTGCAAAGCTGGTGCCCTATGGGATGATGGGGATCTTCACGCCCGAGACGCTCAAGCTCGGCCTCCTCCTCGCGCCTTTCGCGCTTTTGGGCGCATGGCTCGGCGTCAGGGCGCATTTTCTGATGGGCGAGCGGCTGTTCTTTGCGCTCACCTATGTTTTGCTCAGCGTGACGGGCGTCAAGCTGGTCTGGGACGGGCTGAGCTAGGCTTTGATGGCGGCCTCAGGGGGCGCGGGGGCAAGGATCGCGGCTTCAGGCATCATTTTCGCGGGCGGGCAGGGCCTCGGCCAGCGTTTCAAACGCCTGACCGCTGGCCACAAGACAGGTGAGGCCGGTGGCTGTGGTGACTGTGATGGTCCATGTGCCGCTCTCGGCGCTGGCAAAGACTTCCACCACCGCATTGTTGGCGCCAAGGCCGATAGACTGGCGCGTTTCGCCATAGGCGCTCGCAAGGCGGGCCACCACGGTGTCGCGCGGGGCGCAGTTGGGGGCGGACTGGGCCAGAGCCGCAGGGGGCAAAAGCGCTGTGGCCGCGAGGGCAATCGCGAGGACAATACCGAACTTCTTCATAACCAAACCTTTCCCAACGGCTTTTGCCGATGTGGGCTGAAACACGTCCTCTTGCACAGGGCTTCAGCGGGCTTTGCCGCTCTGAGCCTTGCAAATCATGGGCAAACAGCCCTGAACAATTGGTTAACGGCGCGGGCGATCCGACAGTTTTTGAGATAAATTCTGCATTGCAGCACGTTTGGGCTTGAAGAAATCGCACAAAAAATGCCACATCTGCGCAACATTATTACTGGAGAGACTTATGGATATGCCCCGCCCCTACCGCTCGGTTCTTTATATTCCCGCCTCAAAAGAGCGCGCGCTTGACAAGGCCCGCGGGCTGGAGGTCGACGCGATCATCTTTGATCTGGAAGACGCGGTGACGCCGGAGGCCAAGGTCGAGGCGCGCGACACGCTCAAAGCCGCCTTGGCAGAGGGCGGCTATGGCGCACGGGCGCGCATCATCCGGCTCAACGGGCTGGACAGCGCTTGGGGGCGTGAGGATGCGGCGGCGATGAAAGACGCTGCGGCCGATGCTTTTCTTCTGCCCAAGGTCGGCTCGGCCGCCGATGTGGAGGCGCTCGCGGCGATCATTGGCGCGGACAAGGACATCTGGGCGATGATCGAGACGCCGATGGGCGTGCTCAACGCCGCCGAGATTGCGGCGCACCCCCAAATGAAGGGCTTTGTCGCCGGCACCAACGATCTCGCCAAGGAGCTGAACTGCCGCTTCCGCGCCGACCGTCTGCCAATGATCACCAGCCTGTCGATGATGCTTCTGGCGGCCAAGGCGCAGGGGATTGTCGCGATTGACGGCGTTTACAACCAGTTCAAGGATGACGAGGGGCTTGCCGGCGAATGCGCGCAGGGCCGCGACATGGGCTTTGATGGCAAAACCCTCATTCACCCCGCGCAAATCGCGGTCTGCAACGCGGCCTTCTCGCCAAGTGCCGAAGAGATCGACCTTGCCAAGCGCCAGATCGCGGCCTTTGAAGAAACCGAGGCCGCAGGGCAGGGGGTTGCGGTTGTGGATGGTAAGATCGTGGAAAACCTGCATATTGAAACGGCGCGCAAAACCCTCGCTTTGGCGGAGGCGGTTGGCGCGCGCTAACAGGAGGTTTTCATGGCTCTACTTATACTCGGCGTCGCGCTCTGGGCGGGCGCACATCTTTTCAAGCGTCTCGCACCGGCCCAGCGCGCCGCTCTGGGCGACAGGGGCCGCGGGCTGATCGCGCTGGCGATTATTGGCTCGGTGGTCCTGATGGTGCTGGGCTATGGCAGAGCCGATGGCGCTGTGCTGTGGGGCCGTCACCCAGCAACAGTGGGCCTTAACAATCTCCTGATGATCCTCTCGGTCTATCTCTTCGCGGCGTCGGGGATGAAGACGGCTCTGGCGCGCAAGATGCGCCACCCGATGCTGGCGGCGGTGAAGACATGGGCGCTCGCGCATCTTCTGGTGAACGGGGATGTGCAGAGTTTCATCCTGTTTGGCGGCTTGCTGGGCTGGGCCGTGATCCAGATGATCAAGATCAACCGCGCCGCGCCCGAGTGGACTCCCCCCGCGCCCGCGCCGCTGAAAAAAGAAATCATGGCCGTCGCCGGCACGGTGCTTGTCTATGGCGCGATCGCCATGGCGCACCTCTGGCTTGGCGTTAACCCTTTTGGATAAAACACAGATGAAACTCTACCGACTGCTCACAGAAGAAGACACATCGGCCTTTTGCCACAAAGTCTCCGAAGCCCTCAGCAAGGGCTGGGAGCTTTACGGCAGCCCCACCTACGCCTGGGACCACGCCGCAAGCGTCATGCGCTGCGGGCAGGCTGTGACCAAAGATGTGGACGTGGAGTATACCCCCGATATGAAGCTGGGAGCGCAGTAATATGTCAAAGACCAACGCAGGCCGCTTTTTTGAGGATTATACACTGGGCGAGGTGATCGAGCACGCGGTGCCGCGCACTGTGGGCGAGGGCGAGCGCGCGCTCTATCATGCGCTCTACCCGGCGCGCCATGCGCTCTATTCCTCCGATGTCTTTGCCGCGCAGTGCGGGCTGGAAGGCTCCCCGATCGATGACTTGGCGGCCTTCCATGTGGTCTTTGGCAAGACCGTGCCCGATATTTCGCTCAATGCGGTGGCCAATCTCGGCTATGCCGAGGGGCGCTGGCTGTTGCCGGTCTATCCGGGCGATACGCTGCGCGCGGTCTCCGAGGTGATTGGCCTGAAGCAAAACAGCAACGGCAAAACAGGCGTTGTCTGGGTGCGCACCACGGGGCTTAACCAGATGGAAGAACCTGTCCTGAGCTATGTGCGCTGGGTGATGGTGCGCAAGGGCAATCTCGATGCGCCTGCCCCCGAGACCCATGTGCCCGAGCTGGCGAATGTGATTGCGCCCGAGGATCTGGTGATCCCCGAGGGGCTGGACTTTAGCGGCTATGACTTTGCGCTGGCCGGCGAGCCGCACCGCTGGGGCGATTATGCGGTGGGCGAAAAGATCGACCATGTCGACGGTGTCACCATCGAGGAAGCCGAGCATATGCTCGCCACGCGCCTCTGGCAAAACACCGCCAAGGTGCATTTTGACGCAACCTTCCGCCCTGATGGCCAGCGGCTGATCTATGGCGGCCATATTATCTCGATGGCGCGCGCGCTCAGTTTCAACGGGCTGGCCAATGCGCAGATGATTGTCGGTCTCAACGGCGGGGCGCACGCCAACCCCTGTTTCAGCGGGCTGACGGTCAAGGCGTGGTCTGAAGTGCTCGACAAGGCCGAGACAGGCGCGCCCGGTGTGGGGGCGCTTCGCCTGCGGCTTGTCGCGGTGAGCGCAGATGCGCCCCAGACGCTCAAGGACGCGGACGGAAAATACCTTCCCCACGTTCTGCTTGACCTTGATTACTGGGCGTTGATCCCGCTCTGAGACGGCTTATTTTGTGATCACGCTTTTAATAAGTGTGATCACAAATGCGGTTTTCTCGCCCTTTGCGACAAAAAAGCAGGTCTGATCTGCGTCTCTTTGCGTGACTCTGCCTGCAAATTCGTTATCAAAGGTGTAACGTGTGCAAAGGTATAGGCTTCGCACGCATCTGAGAAGAGGATCTACTCATATGGCCAATGGCAAACCCGTAGAGCGCCCGCTTTCGCCGCATTTGACGATTTATCGCCCGCAGCTCACATCTATCACCTCGATTCTGACACGGATCACAGGCAATGCGCTGATCATCTCGGCTGTGCTTGTCGTCTGGTGGCTTCTGGCGGCGGCGGTCGGCCCCGCCTATTACGATATCGCCACTGCGGTCCTGACCTCTTGGTTTGGTGACATCGTTATGAGCCTTTCGGTTCTGGGCGTCTGGTATCACTATCTCGCAGGGCTGCGGCATCTTTACTTTGATGCGGGGCACGGCCTTGACATCCCGACCGCCGAAAAGCTCGGCTGGGCCTGCCTGATCGGGTCGGTCGGTCTCACCGTCATCACTTTGATCATTGTATAAGGGGAGCGGGATATGCGGTATTTGACAGCTCGTAAACGCGCAGAAGGCAAAGGCTCGGCCCATCACGGAGCCGAGCACCACTGGTCCATGCAGGTGAGCGCCGTGGGCCTTGCCCTTGTTGTGCCGGCCTTTCTCTTTATCATCGGGCGCGCGCTGGGCAGCAGCCACGCCGAGGTGCTGGCCACCTTCCAAAGCCCCTTTGTTGTGATCATTGTCGGGCTGACGCTTTTCATCGGTCTCAATCATGCGCGCAAGGGCGCGACCATCATGATCGAGGATTATACGCAGGGCACGACCCGCAAGGGGCTGATCATTTTTGTGACGGCTCTCACCTATTTGATGACGGCCACAGCGCTCTATGCGCTGGCCAAACTCGCGCTGTAAGGACATTTTGACCATGGCTGAATACGAATACGAAACCCACGATTATGACGTTGTTGTTGTCGGTGCGGGCGGCGCGGGCTTGCGCGCCACTCTGGGTATGGCCGAGCAAGGTCTGCGCACCGCCTGCGTGACCAAGGTTTTCCCGACACGCTCCCATACGGTTGCGGCGCAGGGCGGTATTGCCGCCTCGCTCTCCAACATGGGGCCGGATCACTGGCAGTGGCATATGTATGACACGGTCAAAGGCTCAGACTGGCTCGGCGACACCGACGCCATGGAATATCTCGCCCGCGAGGCCCCCAAGGCGGTCTATGAGCTTGAGCACTACGGCGTGCCGTTTTCGCGCACCGAAGAGGGCAAGATCTATCAGCGCCCCTTCGGCGGCCACACAACAGAGTTTGGCGAAGGCCCCGCCGTGCAGCGCACCTGCGCCGCAGCCGACCGCACAGGCCACGCCATTTTGCACACGCTCTATGGCCAAAGCCTCAAGAACAACGCCGAATTCTATATCGAGTATTTCGCGATCGACCTCGTGATGTCCGAGGACGGGCAGTGTCAGGGCGTTGTCTGCTGGAAGCTCGATGACGGCACAATGCACGTCTTCAACGCCAAGATGGTCGTTCTGGCCACAGGCGGCTACGGGCGGGCCTATTTCTCGGCCACATCGGCGCACACCTGCACGGGGGATGGCGGCGGAATGGTCGCACGCGCCGGCCTTGCGCTTCAGGATATGGAATTTGTCCAGTTCCACCCCACCGGCATTTACGGTTCGGGCTGTCTGATCACCGAGGGCGCCCGCGGCGAAGGCGGCTATCTGACCAACTCCGAGGGCGAGCGCTTCATGGAGCGCTACGCCCCGCAATATAAAGACCTTGCGCCGCGCGACTATGTCTCGCGCTCCATGACCATGGAAATCCGCGAGGGCCGTGGCGTGGGTGCTGAGGGCGACCATATTCACCTCAACCTCTCCCATCTCCCCGCCGAAGCGCTGGCCGAGCGCCTGCCGGGCATCTCGGAATCCGCCAAGATTTTTGCCGGTGTCGATGTCACCAAAGAGCCGATCCCTGTGATCCCGACGGTGCATTACAACATGGGCGGCGTGCCAACGAACTACTGGGGCGAGGTGATCAACCCGACCAAGAAAGACGCAAACGCCATCGTGCCGGGCCTTATGGCTGTGGGCGAGGCGGGCTGCGCAAGCGTGCACGGGGCCAACCGCCTCGGCTCCAACTCGCTGATTGACCTTGTGGTCTTTGGCCGCGCCGCCGCGATCCGCGCGGGGCAGATTGTCGACGCCGATGCGCCCAACCCCGAGCTGAACAAAGCCTCTGTCGATGCGGCCTTTGCCCGCTTTGACGGTCTGCGCCACGCCAAAGGCACAACCGGCACCGCCGAGCTGCGCCTTGAGATGCAAAAAACCATGCAGGCCGATGCGGCGGTGTTCCGCACCTCCAAGACGCTGTCTGAAGGGGTCGAGAAAATGGCCGCGATTGCGGGCAAACAGGACGATCTGAAAGTCACCGACCGCTCGCTGGTCTGGAACTCCGATCTCATGGAAACGCTCGAGCTGACCAACCTCATGCCCAACGCTTTGGCCACGATTGCCGGTGCCGAGGCCCGCAAGGAGAGCCGCGGCGCGCACGCGCATGAAGATTTCTCCAGCCGCGACGATGACAACTGGCGGGTGCACACCATCGCCCATCTTGAGGGCAATGATGTGAAGCTGAGCTATCGTGACGTCGGCAAAACGCCCCTCACGAGCGAAAAAGACGGCGGCATCAGCCTCAAGCGGATCGCTCCGAAAGAGCGGACGTTCTGATGAAGCTGACGGCGGCATATCTTGCTGGCGCACTGGCCCTGCTCGCAGGCTGTGACACGGCCCAACAGGCTGTGGACGATGCGGCGCGCCTGACGGCGAAAGCCACGGTGGAAAAGGTTCTGACGGCGCATCTGCCCGAGAGCCTGCCGGCCAAGCTGGTGACGCCCTATTCCGGCTGCGTCATCGACAACGCAAGCGCAAACGAGCTGTTCAAGCTCAGCCGCGCCTCGATCACGGGTGTTGAGCCCAGCACAATCGGCTTGGTGACGGATATTATCCAGCGCCCCGCCACAACCAAATGTATTGCCAGGGCCTCGACCGGCCTCTTGGCCTCCTAAAGGAGAAAACGGATGGCAGAGTTCAAACTTCCCGTGAATAGCCGCATCACGACCGGCAAAACATGGCCCAAACCCGCCGGCGCAACCAATCTGCGCCAGTTCGATATTTACCGCTGGAACCCGGATGACGGGAAAAACCCCTGCGTGGACACCTATTTTGTCGATATGGACAGTTGCGGCCCGATGATCCTCGATGCGCTGATCAAGATCAAAAACGAGATCGACCCGACGCTGACCTTCCGCCGCTCCTGCCGCGAGGGCATTTGCGGCTCTTGCGCCATGAACATCGACGGAATCAACACTCTGGCCTGTATCTACGGGATGGACGAAGTCAAAGAGGGCAGCGCCGTCAAGGTTTACCCGCTGCCGCATATGCCCGTGGTCAAAGACCTGATCCCCGATCTGACGCATTTCTACGCCCAGCACGCGAGCATCATGCCCTGGCTTGAAACCAAGACAAACCGCCCGCAAAAAGAGTGGAAACAGTCGATCGGGGACCGCAAGAAGCTTGATGGTCTCTATGAATGCGTGATGTGCGCCTGCTGCTCGACCTCTTGCCCGAGCTACTGGTGGAACTCGGACAAATACCTTGGCCCGGCCGCGCTGCTCCATGCCTACCGCTGGATCATCGACAGCCGCGACGAGGCGACAGGCGAGCGGCTCGACGATCTGGAAGATCCGTTCAAGCTCTACCGCTGCCATACGATCATGAACTGCGCCAAGACCTGCCCCAAAGGGCTGAACCCCGCCAAGGCGATTGCCGAGATCAAGCGGATGCAGGTCAACCGCGTCGTATAAGACCGCCTCACGCGATTGGGCCAGGAGCGCGCCTCTGTTTGGCACAGGATCAGCACACTATCGGCGGGCAGCTCTTTCGGGCGGCCCGCTTTTTTGTGATCTGCGCAGCAGCGCTCTGCCCGATCGCGCCTCTGTTGGGAGCAGAGGCGCTTGTGCTTGGCCGCGCAGCAGGGCAAGCTCGCCCCAGCCGCGCAGCCTCTCTTGTCGGGGCTGCGATTTGATGCAAGATAAGATGCGAACAGCTGCGGGAGACGCGCTATGAGTGAGCCAGAAGATGCGGCCCTGCGCCGCGCCGTTGCCCCTGTGATTTGTTACCCGAATGAAACCCTGCCAAAGCCCGACATGGCGCTCTACCGCGCCGCGCGCGCGGGCGCCAAAAAGATCGACGAGGTGCTGGCTTCACCGCGCGAGGCCTGCACCTTTGAGGTGCCACAGGGCGGGTTTTTCAGGATCAGCTCGGTGGAGGGGCCGCAGGTGGGCGACCTCAACCTCTGGAACCGGCAGGACCTCTCGGAGCGCTTCTACTCGGGCAAGACCCGCGCGCTGCATGGCACCCATCTCACGACAGGCGAGCGGATGTGGTCGAGCTTCCCGCATCTGCGCCCGCTGGCGACCATCGTGGCGGACACGCTCGACTGGTACGGGATGGATGCCTTCGGCGGCGCGGTGCATGATGTGATCGGCACGCGCTGTGACCCCTACACCGGCAATTTGCTCTCGGGGGCGCAGTATCACCACTGTTGTCACTCCAACCTGACCCGCGCTTTGTCCGACCATCTGGGCGTCAGCCTGACCGAGGCCGAACCTCATGTGCATGATGTGCTCAATGTGTTTATGTGCACCGGTTTCACCCGCGACACCGGACAGTATTTTATGAAAGCCAGCCCTGTGCGGGTCGGGGATTATCTTGAGTTTTTTGCCGAGGTTCCGCTGCTTGGCGCTTTGTCGGCCTGTCCCGGCGGGGACTGCTCCAGCGAGCACACCTCCGATGTGTCGGCCTGCTATCCCCTGCGCGTTGAGGTGTTTGAAACCGCGCCCGAGGCGCTTGAGGGCTGGGCGCCGCCCGCCAGATCGGGCTATGACGGCAGCCACGGGCGGTAATCGGGCACAATCGGATTTCGAATTTGCTTCGCAAATCCGACCCGCTGGGGGCAAAGCCCCCAGACGCTGGTTTTACTGGGGGCTTTGCCCCCAGACGCAGGTTTTACTGGGGGCTTTGCCCCCAGACGCTGGTTTTACTGGGGGCTTTGCCCCCAGACCCCCAGGATATTTAGAGAA
>JAHBAN010000257.1 GCA_018500075.1 Flavobacteriia bacterium
AGATGTGTATAAGAGACAGGCCCTATATCACCAGCCTGACCCAAGACAGCGACGCCCTGCGCGCCGCCCTTCAGGCCGCTCTGAGCGCAGTTGATTCGCAGAGCCACGACGCCCTCGGCCTTAAGGGTTTGGTCACCATCCCGAGCCAAGATTACCTCGCAGTCGCCACACCAGAACCGCCCCAAATCTGATCTTTTTATCAAACCCCTTGCGCAACACGGGGGGCTTCTGGCATCGTGCCCAAAGATTTGATCAAATTATGGCGACCCCATGCTACCCGACCTAAGTTCCCTTCGTATCGCAGCCTCAGACCTCAACGGAAGAATGCGCGGCAAGCGCCTCCCGGCCGATTTCATGCGCAAAGTCGAAAACGGCGCTGTCCGTATGCCGCTCTCCGTGCTCAACGTCGACATCTGGGGCGCTGATATCGACAACAATCCGCTGGTCTTTGAAACAGGCGACCGTGACGGCTATATGCAGCCCACAGGCCGCGGTGCCGTGCCCATGCCATGGCTGTCTGATGACGCCTACCTCATGCCCGCAACCATGCTCAAAGAAGACCAGACCCCCTTTGAGGGCGACCCCCGCCGCGCGCTTGAGCGCGTGCTTGAGCGCTACGCCGCCAAGGGCTGGGAGGTGCGCGCCGCCGCCGAGATGGAGTTCTACCTTGTCGATGACAGCGGCGAGACGCCGGTGCAGGTCAAAAATCCGCGCACAGGCCGCCCGCTGGTCGGGGCCAATATCCTCTCTCTGGCCGAGCTGGACGCCTTTGAGCCGTTCTTCAACTCGCTCTACCGCGCGTGTGATATGATGGATATCCCCGCCCAAACCGCCATTTCCGAAGTCGGCACAGGCCAGTTCGAGATCGATATCAATCACCGCGAGGCCATGGAAGCCGCTGACAACGCTTGGCTTTTCAAAACCATGGTCAAAGGCATCGCGCGCCAGCACAATATGGCGGCGACCTTCATGCCAAAGCCCTTCGCCGGCGACGCCGGCACCGGGCTTCATGTCCACTTCTCGGTGGTGGATCGCGCCGGCAACAACGTCTTTGATGACGGCTCGGAAGAAGGAAATGACACCCTGCGCCACGCTGTGGCAGGCTGCCTTGAGGCCATGCGCGCCTCAACCCTCGTGTTCGCGCCGCACGGACCAAGCTATGACCGGATCGTGCCGGGCGAACACGCGCCGATCTCGGTCTGTTGGGGCTATGAAAACCGCACCGCGGCCATCCGCATTCCCGCCGGCCCGCCCGCCGCGCGCCGCATCGAGCACCGGATCGCAGGCGGCGACACCAATATCTACCTGCACCTCGCCGCCGTCCTCGGCGCAGCGATTGACGGGATCGAGCGCAAAGCCACGCCGCCGGCTCCGATCACCGGCAACGCCTATGAAAGCGAGCACCCCGAGCTTGTGACAAACTGGCAAGACGCGATTGATCTCTTCGAGACCGACCCGCTGATCGCCGATATCTTTCACCCGCGGCTGATCGAGAATTTGGTGATGACAAAGCGGCAGGAACTGCGGCTCTTGGCCGAAATCCCCCCCGAAGACCATTGGATGACATATCTGGAAACTGTTTAAGCCCCTCTTGCGCGGGCCATCGGGCCGCAATAGTCTGGGTTTGATCAAATAGGTGACACATGAAAATCGGTATTTTGCAAACGGGTCACGCACCCGACGAGCTTCTGGCCACAGAAGGCGATTATGACGCTATGTTCCGCAGCCTTCTGGCGGGTGAGGGCTTTGAATTCCAAACCTTCAATGTCGTGGACGGTGTGTTTCCCGACGGGCCGGAGGCCGCAGATGCCTGGCTCATCACCGGCTCCAAACACGGCGCCTATGAAGACCACCCCTGGATCCCGCCCCTCGAAGAGCTGATCCGCGCCATCAACGCCACATCCAAGCCCCTGATCGGCGTCTGCTTTGGCCACCAGATCATCGCGCAGGCCCTCGGCGGCACCGTCGAGAAATTCGCAGGCGGCTGGGCCGTTGGGCGTCAAACCTATGATATGGGTGGCAAAAAGCTCGCTGTGAACGCTTGGCATCAAGATCAGGTTGTCGCGCTGCCCCCAAAAACAAAAGTCCTCGCGGGCAATGCCCATTGCGAAAATGCCGTGCTGATGATCGGCGAAACGATCCTGACGATCCAGCCCCACCCGGAGTTTGGCGCAGGCGTGGTCGCCGGGCTGATCGCCCACCGCGGCGGCGCGGTTCCGCCAGAGCACCTCGACCAAGCCAAAGCCGCACTGGACAGCCAAACCGACCGCGGCATCTTCCGCGATATGATGGTCGCGCATCTCAAACGCCAAACAGCAGAGGCCACAGCATGAGCGACGACTGGACAAGCAATCTTCCCGAAGCCGCCCAAGCCTATCTGGAGGGGCGCAAACTCGACGAAGTCGAATGTATCATCTCCGATCTGCCCGGCATCGCCCGCGGCAAGGCCGTTCCGGCCACCAAATTCATGCGGCAGGAGTATTTCCACCTGCCCGACAGCATCTTTTACCAGACCATCACAGGCGACTGGGGCGAAGCCGCTGGCGATGACGGCTTTATCGAGCGCGACATGATCCTGCGCCCCGACATGAGCACAGCCACAGCCGCGCCATGGACCGGCGACTGGACCCTCCAGATCATCCATGACGCCTATGACCGCAAAAACAAGCCGATCGAGTTTGCCCCGCGCAACGTGCTCAAGCGCGTGGTCGAGCTTTATCGCAAGCAAGGGCTGGAGCCGGTGGTCGCGCCGGAGATGGAGTTCTTCCTCGTCGCGCGCAACATCGACCCGGCCAAAAAGATCGAGCCGATGATGGGCCGCTCGGGCCGCCCCGCCGCCGCCCGTCAGGCCTATTCGATGACAGCCGTTGACGAATTCGGCCCGGTGATCGACGACATCTATGATTTCGCCGAAGCGCAGGGCTTTGAGATCGACGGGATCACGCAAGAAGGCGGCGCGGGCCAGCTCGAGATCAACCTTGTGCACGGCGACCCTGTGAAGCTCGCCGATGAGGTGTTCTTCTTCAAACGTCTGATCCGCGAAGCGGCCATGCGCCACGATTGCTACGCCACCTTCATGGCCAAGCCGATCGCCGACGAGCCAGGCTCGGCCATGCACATTCATCACTCGGTGCTTGATATCGAAACCGGGCAGAATATCTTCTCCGGCCCGCAAGGCGGCGAGACCGACGCGTTTTTTCACTATATCGCCGGCTTCCAGAATCACCTGCCCGCCGCGATTGCGGTCATCGCACCCTATGTTAACTCCTATCGCCGCTACGTGCGCGAACACGCCGCCCCGATCAATCTCGAATGGGGCCGCGACAACCGCACAACAGGCATCCGCGTCCCCCTCTCCAGCCCCAAATCGCGCCGTGTCGAGAACCGCCTCGCAGGGATGGATTGCAACCCCTATCTCGGCATCGCCGTGTCGCTCGCCTGTGGCCTCATTGGCCTCAACGAAGAAAAGCGCCCCGACCGCCAGTTCAAGGGCGACGCCTATGAAGGCGAAGAGGATATCCCGCGTGAAATGGGGGCAGCCCTTGATCTCTTTGACGAGGCCAGCGCGCTGCATGAGGTGCTCGGCCCCGAGTTCGCCCGCGTCTATTCGATCGTGAAACGCGCCGAATACGAAGAGTTCCTCGGCGTCATCTCGCCTTGGGAGCGTGAACATCTCTTGCTCAACGTTTGATATGAACCTGCTCTACTCAAACGATAAAAAGGGTGCCTTTCCGCCCAGCTGGTATGCCGCCACCGCCCATGAGCGCCCCCCCGCGCCGCAGTTGCGCGGCACGGCGCGCGCCGATGTCTGCGTGGTCGGCGGCGGCTTCACCGGCCTCTCGGCGGCGCTGCATCTGGCCGAGCGCGGCTATTCTGTCACGCTGCTTGAGGCGCATCGCGTCGGCTTCGGTGCCTCCGGGCGCAATGGCGGCCAGCTCGGCTCGGGCCAACGCGTCGAGCAAACCGCGCTCGAGAAGCTGGTCGGCGAGGCCGAAGCGCTCAAGCTCTGGCAGCTTGCCGAAGCGGCCAAAGACCTCGTCAAACATCTGATATCAGAACACAAAATCGACTGTGATCTCAAACCCGGCATCGCCCATGCGACGTTTTCGGCCTCCGAAACCGCCCATGAACACGCCTATGTCGAGCACCTCCATAGCCGCTATGGCTATGATCAGATCACCGCCCTCAGCGGGTCCGCACTCGCCGCGCTCTGCCCCTCACCGCGCTACAAAGGCGGCTCGCTTGATATGGGTGCGGCGCATCTGCACCCGCTCAACTTCGCGCTCGGCCTCGCCCGCGCCTGCGACGCCGCAGGCGTCACATTTTACGAAAACACCCATGTAAAAGACATCCAGCCCGGCGCCAAAACCGAGGTGCGTTGTGACACAGGCCATCTCCTCGCCGACCATGTGATCCTTGCCGCCAATGGCTACCTCGGCAAGCTCAACCGCCGCGTTGCGGGCCGCGTCATGCCGATCAACAATTTTATCGCCGCCACAGAGCCTCTGGGCGAAGAGGCCGCCCGCGTGCTCACCCGCGACATCGCCGTGGCCGACAGCAAATTCGTGGTCAACTACTTCCGCCTCTCCTCGGACAACCGCCTGCTCTTTGGCGGCGGCGAAAGCTACGGCTACAGATTCCCCGATATCGACAAAACCGTGCGCAAGCCAATGGCCGAGATCTTCCCGCATCTGAAAGACATAGGCTTTGACTATACTTGGGGCGGCACCCTCGCCATCACCATGAAACGCCTGCCCTATCTGGCGCGCCTCTCGCCCACGATGCTCTCGGCCTCGGGCTACTCGGGCCACGGTGTGGGCACAGCCACACAGGCGGGCAAGCTCATGGCCGATGCCATAGCCGGCGCGGCCGAAGGCTTTGACACAATGGCACGGATCCCCAACACGCCCTTTCCGGGCGGCACAGCCCTGCGCACCCCGCTTCTGACCCTCGCCATGACATGGTATGCCCCTGTCTCTTATACACATCT
>JAHBAN010000251.1 GCA_018500075.1 Flavobacteriia bacterium
CAATCTGGAGACACGGGATACGCCCGTGAGCGCTCCGACACAGGAAACGAAAATGTTTAACATTACGAAGAAGACCATGGAGTGGGGCGAAGAAACGCTCACACTCGAAACGGGCAAAGTTGCTCGTCAAGCGGATGGCTCTGTCATCGCGACACTCGGCGAAACATCTGTCATGGCCAACGTGACATTCGCCAAGAAACCGAAGCCGGGCCAAGACTTCTTCCCGCTGACGGTTCATTATCAAGAGAAATACTATGCGGCCGGCAAAGTGCCTGGCGGCTTTTTCAAGCGCGAAGCGCGCCCGACCGAAAAAGAAACACTGACAGCCCGCCTGATTGACCGTCCGATCCGCCCGCTGTTTGTCCCTGGTTTCAAAAACGAAGTTCTGGTCATGTGCACCGTGCTCAGCCACGATCTTGTCAACGACCCTGACATGGTTGCCATGATCGCGGCGTCGGCGGCTCTGACCATTTCTGGCGCACCATTCATGGGCCCGGTTGCGGCGGCACGTGTCGGCTATGTTGATGGCGAATATGTGCTCAACCCCACGGTTGATGATATGCAAGACCTGCGTCAAAACCCCGAGCAGCGCCTTGACCTTGTTGTTGCGGGCACAAAAGACGCCGTGATGATGGTTGAATCCGAGGCTTATGAGCTGACCGAAGCAGAAATGCTCGGCGCGGTGAAATTTGCGCATGACAGCATTCAGCCGGTGATCGACCTGATCATCGAATTGGCCGAATCTGCCGCAAAAGAGCCGTTTGACTTCCAGCCACCGGAATACACCGAGCTGTATGACGCCGTAAAAGCGGCAGGCGAAACCGCGATGCGCGCCGCCTTTGCCCTGACTGACAAGCAAGAGCGCACGGCCGCTGTATCTGCGGCCCGTGCCACAATCATGGATGCGCTGACAGAAGAGCAGCTCGAAGATGCCAACCTCGGTTCGGCACTCAAGAAGCTCGAAGCCGGCATCCTGCGTGGTGACGTTGTGAAAACAGGCAAGCGGATCGATGGCCGCGCGCTTGACACGGTGCGTCCGATTGTCTGCGAAACCGGCCTGCTGCCGCGCACACATGGCTCGGCATTGTTTACACGTGGCGAAACACAGGGCCTCGTTGTGACCACTCTGGGCACCGGAGATGACGAACAGTTCATCGACGCGCTGCACGGCAACTTCAAGTCAAACTTCCTGCTGCATTACAACTTCCCCCCCTATTCGGTGGGTGAAGCGGGTCGCGTGGGCCCTCCCGGCCGCCGCGAAATCGGCCACGGCAAGCTGGCTTGGCGTGCGCTTCAGGCGGTTTTGCCTGCGGCAACTGACTTCCCCTACACAGTGCGTCTTGTGTCAGAAATCACAGAATCAAACGGCTCGTCCTCGATGGCCTCTGTCTGCGGTGGCTCTCTGTCGATGATGGATGCGGGCGTTCCGCTCAAGTCTGCGGTTGCGGGCGTTGCGATGGGTTTGATCCTTGAAGAAGACGGCTCCTATGCTGTTCTGACCGACATCCTCGGTGATGAAGATCACCTCGGGGATATGGACTTCAAAGTTGCAGGCACAGCCGACGGCATCACCTCGCTTCAGATGGACATCAAAGTCGCAGGCATCACACAAGAGATTATGGAAAAAGCCCTCGACCAAGCGAAAGCGGGCCGCCTCCATATTCTTGAGGAGATGAACAAGGCGATTGACGGCGCACAGGATTTCTCAATCCACGCGCCGCGCATCGAGACCATGCAGATCCCGACGGATAAAATCCGTGAAGTGATCGGCTCGGGCGGCAAAGTGATCCGCGAGATCGTGGAAGTCTCTGGCGCGAAAGTCGATATCAATGACGAAGGCATCATCAAGATTGCAAGCCCGAACGGCGAAGCGATCAAGAAAGCCTACGACATGATCCACTCGATTGTGGCGGAGCCGGAAGAAGGCCAGGTCTATGACGGCAAAGTTGTGAAGATCGTCGACTTCGGCGCCTTCGTAAACTTCTTTGGCAAGCGGGACGGTCTTGTCCACGTCAGCCAGATCGAAAGCCGCCGCTTGAACCATCCTTCAGACGTTCTGAAAGAAGGCCAAGACGTGAAAGTGAAGCTCTTGGGCTTTGACGACCGCGGCAAAGTGCGCCTTTCCATGAAGGTGGTTGATCAGGTGACAGGCGAAGAAATCGCGCCAGACGCCGCAAAAGGCAAAGACGAAGACGCGTGAGTCTTTGCTGACCCGATGATGGAAGCTCCCGCCATATGGCGGGGGCTTCTTTTCTTTGGTATGGTCTCAAAACGGGGGGAGAAGACACAGATGCTGGACAATGTAACCATCATTTCTGTCGCGTTTCAGAGCGGGGCTGTATTGCCTCAGATGCTTGGCTCGATCCCGCCTGAAACCCCAGTTGTCATAGTCAATAACTCGCAAGCTGACGTGGATCAAATCGCCACAATGGCGCAAGACTTTGGCGCACAGCTCGTGCAAAACAGCCAAAACACCGGCTTTGGGGCGGGCTGCAACATTGGGGCGCAACTGGCCCAGACCGATTATCTTCTGTTTCTCAACCCTGATGCGTCACTTGCCCCCGACGCGTTGGGCGCTTTGATGGAGGCCGCCGAGCGTCATGCGTCTGCGTCCGCGTTCAACCCTGTTATTCGCGGGCCGTCGGGCAAGGCCAGATTGCGCAGGCGCAGCCTGAACAAGACGTCTTGGTTCACGCAGCGGAGCGATCTGCCGGAAGACGATTGTGATGTTAGCGGTCTTTCTGGCGCGGCCCTATTTGTGCGCCGATCCGACTTTGAAGCCGTTGGCGGGTTTGACCCTGATATTTTTCTTTATCATGAGGATGAAGACCTTTGCTTTCGCCTGCGCCAGTCGTGTGGCCCCTTGATGTTTGTTCGTAAGGCCGAGGTCCATCATATTGGCGGCGCGTCAACGCCCGCTTCGCTTGATACAGTCGCGTTCAAAGCCTGGCATATGGGCCGTTCCGGCGCCTATGTTGCGCGCAAAAATGGCAAGGCTGGAGGCTATCGCGGCGCTCTTGCCAGAGCAATGCTTCAGCTTGCGTCGCCTCTTTGCTGGATTTCGCGCAGAAAGCGTGTAAAGCAATATGCAATTCTTCGCGGTGTCTTGAGCGCAGCGAAAGATGGCGGACGCGGATTTAAGGATACCCCATGGCAAGAATGAACCGACGCATTTGGCTCTGGCTGAAAGATCTCCAAGGCAAGACCCGTGAGGTTTTTGATGTGAACGGAGTCACGGTGACTGTTCCACGGGATGCTGACGGAGATCTTCGCTATGTGCTCGAAAAAGGGCGCCCCTATGAGGCCGCAGAATCATATCTGATCTCCAAATACTTGCCGGTTGGCTCCAATGTTGTTGAACTTGGCGGATGTATGGGGGTTATCTCGGCAGTCATTCGCAATCAGATTGGCCCTGACGCGCGGCATATTGTTGTTGAGGCCCGCCATGATTTAGCCAAGCTCGTGACAGTGAACGCAACGCGAAATGCCCATCCTGATAAGGTTCAAGTTGTTGAAGCCGCGATTGATTATTCGGGCGCGGAAACGGTCAGCTTTAGCGTCGGGCGCAATGCTCATGTGGGTCGTGTGAGTGCGCAGGGCGGTAAGGGCAGTATTACGGTTCCGGCCACAACACTGAGCGTAGTCAGCGCACCATTGGACGGCGAAAAATTTGCGCTTGTGTGCGATATCGAGGGGGCCGAGACCGATCTTATTGCAAAGGAAAACAGCATTTTCGAGCAGGTCGATCTTGCAATTATCGAGCTGCACCCGAAGCAATATGCAACCGGTCAACAAGCGATAGACGAGATGGTCTCTGGTCTGGCGGCGCAGGGGTTGAGGTGTGTTGAGCAGGTTGAAAACGTAGTGTGTTTTAGGCGCGACTAGAGGTTCATAGTGTCAAAGTTAAAATTTTCCCCGTTGTTTACTGAGTAATTTGGTGCAGAGTTTTTCTGCGTAACTGGTTATTTTTTGGGAGGGGAAGACCTATGAAGAAAATGCTCGCAGAGTTTATAGGCACATTTACACTTGTTTTATTGGGCTGTGGCGCCGCCGTGATCGCGGGGGCTGATGGCACAACTGGGATCGGGCTTGCCGGCATATCGTTTGCCTTCGGGTTTGCGCTGATTGGTATGGCCTATGGCATTGGGCCGGTGTCAGGCTGTCATATCAACCCGGCGGTTTCGATTGGTGCGGTGGCGGCGGGGCGCATGAAAATAAGTCAGGCCTTGCAGTATATTCTGGCGCAGGTCGCCGGCGCGATTGTGGCTGCGTTTGTGCTGATGATGATTGCAACAGGTCAGGCCGACTATACTGTGGCGGCGAACGGGCTGGGCCAGAACGGCTGGGGAACCGGCTATCTGGGCGAATACAGTTTGGGCGCGGCCTTTCTGTTTGAGCTTGTGGCGACGTTTCTCTTTGTTGTGGTGATCCTTGGGGCGACGGGCGCGGGTGCGCCTGCGGCCTTGGCGGGGCTTGCGATTGGCCTCACTCTGGTTGTGATCCATCTGGTGGGCATCAATGTGACGGGGGTTTCTGTCAATCCGGCGCGCTCGATCGGGCCTGCGGTGTTTGCAGGGGAGGCTGCGCTTTCCCAGCTCTGGCTTTTCCTTGTTGCGCCTGTTCTGGGTGCGCTGGCGGCGGGCCTTTTGTTTGCGTCAGGACTGCTTGATCCGGCGGAGTGACCCTGTCTGCCCGCCGAGACCTGTTTGATCGGGCTGCATCTCGCGGGTGTGGCCCGGTTATTTGCCGCGGATTGTAAGTGTGAAGCTGCGCTGTGCGCCTGCGGGGGGCTTTGGAAAGGGTGCGGCGCGCGCGATCACTTTAAGCGCCGCCCGATCAAGCGCGGCGGAGCCTGAACTTTGCACGATAGAGACCGAGGCCAGCCCGCCCCCTGCCGCGATGTTAAAGCGCACCGTGGCCGAACCCGTGCTGGACACGCGGGGCTTTGGCACCCGTGAAATTTTGCGCATCACCTGTCCGGCATAGGTGCGGGCGGCGGCATTGCCGGCCGCTTTGGTCTTGGCTGTGCCGGTTGATTTGGGCGCTTCGGTGGCTTTTGCTGTGCCGGTTTGTGCGCCTTTGCGGCTGTCTTGGCGCGCGCCTTTTTGGGGGGGCGTCTTTGGCTTCTGTTTGGGAACAGCGGCCGGCTTTGGCTCCAGAGCCTTTGGCCTTTGGAGCGGGCGCGGCGAGGTGAGCGGCGGTGCCCCAGCTTGCGCAGCGGGGTCTGCCGTGGTGGGCTGCGCTGTGGTGGGGTGGGCGCCGCGTGCCTCTGATCTCGCCGCTGTGGTCTGTGCGGGCAGAGCCGTCACTTTGGCTGCGCTTTGCGCTGTTGCGGCTGTCACGGGCCGGGCCGGAAGCGGCGCGGCAGGCTGCGCTTCTGCGCGATGCGCCGGCATGGGTGCGAGCGCACCCTTGGTCATATCTTCAAAGCTGTCACCAAGGCGGGTCTGGAGCGCACCGCTGGCGCCTTCGGTCTGGGCCTCGATCGGGTTTGGCCCATAATCCCATAACAGCGCCGCATGAAGCGCAAGGGCCGTCAGAAGTGCTGCGCCTTTGACCATGGGCGAGGAGGCGATCATGGCATGGCCTTTTCCGTCACAAGGAGGATGGACCCTGCCCCTGCGGCTTTGAGGGCTGAGGCTGTCTCAACAAGGATCGCGGCAGAGACGGCGCGGTCGGGCACGAGGCGAAGGGTGGCGCGTTCGCTGTCACTTGCCTGTGCGATATAGGCCTCGGGGGTTATGGTCTCTGCGCGAAAACTGAGCTGCCCTGAAGCGTTCAAGACAAGCGCATCCGGGGGCGCGGCGCCGTCAAGACCCGCTGTGTCCACCAGCTTTATATCGCCTTCAAGCGGGGCGGCCAGCGTGCCTGCGATGAGAAAGAAGATCAGCATCAGAAACACGATGTTGATCAGCGCGATGGTCGGTTCGCGGCGGCTTGAGGTCTGATGTTTTCGCAGGCGGGAGGTCATCGCTTACCCCGATGTCAGAACAGTGACAGACAGCCCGTCAAAGCGGCGCAGCGCCACAAGAAGATCGGTCAGTCTTTGGGCGGTGACATCGGGCTTGAGCGAGACAAGGAGCCGCTGGGCACCCGGTGGAATGCGGAGCGCCTCAAGGCTCTGCGCGCTCCCGTTCACGGTGAGATGATCTGGCGCCAGTTGGACAAAAAGCGGAGGTGTGTCGCGCGGCAGCGCCCCGTTTCCTGCGGCCACAAGCTCGACTTCGGCATAGCGGGAAAATGTGGAGGACAGCATAAAAAACAGAAGCAGCAGGAAGATCACATCAATGAGCGAGGTCATTGAAAGGCGTCTGCGTCGGCGGGCCGCTCTAAGCATTGGCCCGTGACGCGCGCGGCGCGCATATCGTCTGGATCGCGGTGTCTGCAAAGACGCGTTCGCCGTCCATGCGCGCTTCAAACCAGCTCAGGACCATAGCCGTGGGCATGGCGACGGCAAGGCCGACCGCCGTTGTCAGCAGAGCCACCCAGATGCCCCCCGCCAAGAGAGACGGATCGACCTGACTGCCGGCGCTTTGAAGCGATTGGAAAGCGTCAATCATGCCGAGGACTGTGCCAAAGAGGCCGAGCAGCGGCGCAAGTTGGGCGACGCTGTCCAAGGCGCGAAAGCCGCTCTCGAGCCGGGCAAAGCGCGCTTCGGCCTCTGCGGCAAGACGGTTGCGAGGGGCGGCCGCAAAGCCTGCGGCAATCAGCGGCGCAAGGTAGCTATGGGATTGTGCGAGCGCGCTTTCGGCCTCGCCGACCTGGCCGTTGTCCCAAGCGGCAATCGCGCGGCGCAGGGCGCTGTGCTTGCCGACCGAGGAGGCGCGGAACTGCCAGAGCTTATATAAAACAAGCGCCAATGTGAGCACCGAAATCGCCATAAGGATCATGACCACAGGCCCGCCGAGATCGGCCACGCGCGAGAGGGAGGCGAAAAGGCTGCTCATCCCAGAACCTTGATATCTGTGCGGCTGCGCACGACCAGCCCGTCCATACAGGCCGTCGGGGCGAGCGCTTCTGTTGTGCAGTTTGTGGTTCCGTTGAACAGGATTTGGCCCAGAGTGCTGCATTGGGTCTGGGGCAGGACAAACTGGCGCACACGTGGGCGGGCGGCGGGCAGCTCGCCCATATCAAACAAAGTCAGCCGCAGAACGGCGCCGCCGCTGTCAAACAGCACAGTCTCAAAAACCGCTTGTTCAATGTCTTGGGCGTGGCCGTTGATCAATACAAAAGACAGCTGGCAGCCGTCTTCTGTCTGGCCTGCGGCATTCAGTTCGATGTCCAGATGCTGGCCGACGGGGGCCTCATCGGCGGCAGAAAAACCTGCAACACAACATAAAATAAGGGTCAGAAGAGCACGCATCGGGGCCTCACGTCACTTAAGAAAAGAATCGCAGGCACCCTGCCCGAAACGGGCGCGCGTAGAAAGGCCAAATCGGTTGTGCTCCGCGCGCCGCACCGCTCGCGGCGCGCGGGCTGTGGCTTAGGCCGGCGCTTTTGTTGTGCGCAGGTAGGGGAAGACAGTGGTGATCTCGCCGAACTTTGCCTTGGCATCTTCATCAGAGACGCTGGTCGGAACGATCACATCCTGTCCGGCTGTCCAGTTGGCCGGGGTTGCGACGCCGTTGCCATTGGCCATCTGAAGCCCGTCGAGTGCGCGCAGAACTTCGGCAAAGTTGCGGCCCACATTCATCGGATAGGTCATGGAGAGCTTGAGCTGTTTGTCTGGTCCGATGATGAAAACCGAGCGCACAGAGGCGCTGTCGGCGGCTGTGCGGCCATCGGGGAGGTAGGCCTCGGCGGGCAGCATATCAAAGGCTTTGGAGACGGCGAGGTCTTCGTCGGCAATGATCGGGAAGCCGGCTTTGGCGCTGGCGTAGCTTTCGATATCTTTTTTCCAGCCGTGGTGTTCCTCGACGCTGTCCACCGAGAGGCCGATCACCTTGCAGCCGCGCTTTTCCCATTCGTCCGCGAGCTGGGAGACGGCGCCGAACTCTGTTGTGCAGACGGGCGTGAAGTCTTTGGGGTGCGAAAAGAGAATGGCCCAGCTGTCGCCGATCCAGTCGTGAAACTTGATTTCGCCTTGGTCTGTTTGGGCCGTGAAGTTTGGCACGGTGTCATTGATACGAAGGCCCATAGCGTGGCTCCTTTTGTTTGGGGTGGTCGTTAAATTCTGCTTTCCGAATGTATATATTCACGTTGCGTCCGAGTGAAAGGGGCGTCTTGCAGCAAATGCGTTGGGGTGACAAAGTGCCCCAAATTCTTGGGAGAATGATCATGATTGAGAAACGCGACTTTTACATTGGTGGCCAATGGGTAGCACCGAAAGCAGGCAAGGACTATCAGGTTATTGACCCGTCCACAGAGGAGGCTTTTGCCGTTATTTCATTGGGCGGGCAGGCCGATACAGACGCGGCTGTGGCCGCCGCGAAAGCGGCGCTGCCGGGCTGGATGGCAACGCCCGTGGCAGAGCGGATTGCGCTGGTTGAGGCGCTGCTTGAGATTTACAAGCGCCGTGGCGATGAGATGGGCGAGATTATTGCGCAAGAAATGGGTGCGCCTGTGGATATGGCGAAGTCCTCACAGGTGGGTGCGGGCACCTGGCATTTGTCAAACTTCATCCGGGCGGCGAAGAGCTTTGAGTTTGAGGCGCCGCTGGGCGACCATGCGCCCAACGACCGGATCATTCACGAGGCGGTGGGCGTTGCGGCGCTGATCACGCCTTGGAACTGGCCGATGAATCAGGTCACGCTCAAGGTGGGCGCGGCGGCGATTGCGGGCTGCACCATGGTGCTCAAGCCCTCAGAGGAGACGCCGCTTGACGCGATGCTCTTTGCCGAGATGATGGATGAGGCGGGCTTCCCTGCCGGTGTGTTCAACCTTGTCAATGGCGATGGCGCGGGCGTGGGCAGCCAGCTGACGGCGCATGAAGATGTGGATATGGTGAGCTTCACAGGCTCCTCGCGGGCCGGCAAGCTGATCAGCAAATCCGCCGCCGATACGCTCAAACGGGTGAGCCTTGAGCTTGGCGGCAAAGGCGCAAATCTGGTCTTTGCCGACGCCGACGAGAAGGCCGTGAAGCGCGGTGTTTTGCATATGATGAACAACACAGGCCAGAGCTGTAACGCGCCAAGCCGGATGCTTGTGCAGCGCGACATCTACGACCAAGCCGTTGAAACAGCAGCAGAAGTTGCCAATGCAGTCACCGTCGGGCCGGCCTCGGAGTCGGGCCGTCACATTGGCCCTGTGGTCAATGCGGTGCAATGGGGCAAGATTCAGGACCTGATCCAGACCGGCATCGACGAGGGCGCGCGGCTTGTGGCCGGGGGCGTTGGGCGGCCTGAAGGGCTGAACAAGGGCTTCTATGTGCGGCCCACGGTCTTTGCCGATGTGACGCCGGATATGACCATTGCACGCGAGGAAATCTTCGGGCCGGTGCTATCTATTATGGCGTTTGACACCGAGGAAGAGGCGGTCGCGATGGCCAATGATACGGTCTACGGGCTGACCAATTATGTGCAGACCCAAGACGGGGCGCGGCTCAACCGTATGGCGCGCCAGCTGCGCTCTGGCATGGTCGAGATGAACGGTCAGGGCCGCAGCGCCGGCTCGCCTTTTGGCGGGATGAAACAGTCGGGCAACGGGCGCGAAGGAGGCAAATGGGGTCTGGATGACTTCCTTGAAGTGAAGGCCGTTTCGGGCTGGTCAAACGAGGCCGGCTGAGCCGCAAGGACGACCAGCGCGCGGTGGGGTTAACGGCGCGCTGGAGGCCAAAAAAGGGGGGGTGATATGCGTGCACAACCCGTGCACCATGCGTGCACCCCCCAATCGTTAATTTCTGTTAACAGAATCCGGTTAATGCAGCGTGCGCTGCCGGAACATGGCGATGCTTTATTTCAATGAAAACTGACGAGGACTCAGAGCTGACCTTGCCGCAAGAGGCCGCCGTCAGCCCCTGGGGTGGCGACCCTACGCTACTTGCGAAGCGCTTTATGCCCGCCAAACACATCCCCAGAACGAGTGGCGCGCCCAGCTTGGCCAAATCGCCAGCCCGTGGGAGGGGCTGACGATGCGCGGCGGCCTGCGGCCTTGACTCCGCGCAGGGGCACAATGCGCATTCGGGGGTTCAAACCCGCTTGCTCTGCATAGCGGACATCCGGCCCCTTCACTCAAACGCCACAAGCACAGCAGAAGCGGACCCTAAAACGGTGCTTTGGCGAAAAACCGCATTCCTTTGCCGCCGTCGGGGTGGCGCAGGCGCAGATCTTCGGCGTGGAGCATGAGGCGCGGATAGGCTGCGGGATTGTCCGAATAGAACGGGTCGCCCAGAATCGGGTGCCCCAGAGCCAGCATATGAACGCGCAGTTGGTGGCTGCGGCCCGTCTTGGGGAAAAGCCGCACGCGGGATTCGGCGTCTGTGGCGCGGAGCACTTTCCAATCGGTCTGCGCCGGTTTGCCTGTCTCGTGACAGACCATCTGCAAGGGCCGGTTGGGCCAGTCGACAATCAGCGGCAGATCAACCGTGCCTTCCTTTGGCTCAAGCCACCCGCGCAGGCGGGCGATATAGGCTTTCTTTGTCTGGCGCTTTTCAAACTGCAAGCCGAGGTGGCGCTGGGCATGGGGCGTGGCCGCAAAAATCATCACGCCTGAGGTATCCCGATCCAAGCGGTGCACAAGCAGCGCTGTCGGGAAGGCCTCTTGCACGCGGGCGATGAGACAATCGGCCAGATGCGCGCCCTTGCCCGGAACAGACAGCAGCCCGGAGGGCTTGTTCACCACAATCAGCTCGTGATCCGCATGGATGATATCCAGCGGATCTGAGGGCGGGGTGTAGTCGCTCGACACGCGACCTAGCCTTGCAGGCTCGTCACTCCGAGGTCGCCTTCGCTGCGGGCTTTCATGGCGAGGGCGGCAGAATGTGCGCCTGAGGCTGTGGTGAAATAGGGGATCCGATCATAGAGCGCGACAGAGCGGATGTCGCGGCTGTCCTCTACGGCGGCAGCGCCTTCTGTGGTGTTCATCAAGAGCTGGATATCGCCGTTTTTGAGCATATCAACCACATTGGGGCGGCCTTCATAGACCTTTTTGACCACCTCACAGCTGATGCCATGTGCCTCAAGGAAGCTGGCGGTGCCGCCTGTGGCGACGAGGGCAAAGCCAAGGTCAACCAGCGTTTGGGCTGTTTCAACGAGCTGTTGGGTCTTGTCGCTGTCCTTGATCGAGAAGAACACGCGGCCCTCAAAGGGCAGCACCGTGCCTGCGCCCATCTGGGCCTTGAGGAAGGCGAGGGGGAAGGAGCGGTCCCAGCCCATGACTTCGCCTGTGGAGCGCATTTCTGGCCCGAGGATGGTATCAACGCCGGGGAAGCGGGCGAAGGGCAGCACCACCTCCTTGACCGAGAACCAAGGCATATTCGGGTCGGCCAGTGTCAGCGGATCGGTGTTTTTGATCGAGCCGGGCTTGGCGTCTTTGGGGTAGGGGCCACGGTGTTTGAAGTCATCCAGCGTTTCGCCGGCCATGAGGCGTGCGGCGATCGAGGCAATGGCGCTGTCTGTGGCTTTGGCCACGAAAGGCACGGTGCGGCTGGCGCGCGGATTCACTTCGATGAGGTAGATTTCGCCGTCTTTCACAGCGAACTGGATGTTGCAGAGGCCGCGCACTTTAAGCGCAAGGGCGAGCTGCACCGTCTGCTTTTCGATTTCTGTGATGATCTCGGCGGGCAGGGAATGGGGCGGCAGGGAGGAGGCAGAATCGCCCGAGTGCACGCCGGCCTCTTCGATATGCTCCATCACGCCGGCGATATGCACTTTTGTGCCATCACAGAGCGCGTCGACATCCAGCTCGATCGCGCCGGCGAGGTAGCTGTCGAGCAGCACGGGGCTGTCGCCCGAGACAACCACGGCCTCGGAGATGTAGCGTTCGAGCTGGGCCATGTCGCGCACGATTTCCATGGCGCGGCCCCCGAGCACATAGGAGGGGCGAATGACCAGCGGGAAGCCGATCTCTTCGGCAATGGCGAGCGCTTGGGCGTCGGTTGAGGCGATGCCGTTTTTGGGCTGTTTGAGGCCGAGCGTGTTGACCAGCTCCTGAAAGCGCTCGCGGTCTTCGGCGAGGTCGATCGCGTCGGGCGTTGTGCCGAGGATCGGGATGCCTTCGTCGTGGAGCGCCTGAGCGATCTTGAGCGGGGTCTGGCCGCCGAACTGGACGATCACGCCGTGGAGCGTGCCGTTTTCCTGCTCGACGCGGAGGATCTCCATGACGTGTTCAAAGGTCAGCGGCTCGAAATAGAGGCGGTCGGAGGTGTCATAATCGGTCGAGACGGTCTCGGGGTTGCAGTTGACCATGATGGTTTCATAGCCGACATCCGCGAGCGCAAAGCAGGCGTGACAGCAACAATAATCAAACTCGATCCCTTGGCCGATGCGGTTTGGACCGCCGCCAAGGATCACGACCTTTTTGCGCTCAGAGGGGCGCGCCTCGCATTCGACCTCGCCCATCATGGGGGCTTCGTAGGTTGAATACATATAGGGGGTCTGGGCCTCGAATTCGGCGGCGCAGGTGTCGATCCGTTTGAAGACCGCCTTGACGCCTTTGGCGAGGCGGGCGCGGCGCACGTCGTTTTCGCTCTGGCCGGTGAGTTTGCCGAGGCGGGCGTCTGTGAAGCCGAGCATCTTGAGGTCTCGCAGGCCCTTTTCGTCGGCGGGCAGGCCGTTGGCGCGGACCACCTCTTCGGCCTCGACGATTTCGCGGATGCGATCGAGGAACCACGGGTCAAACATGGTGACGCCGTGGATGTCTTCGTTGGAGAGGCCGTGGCGCATGGCTTGGGCGATGGTGCGCATCCGGTCGGGTGTCTGCTGGCTGATCGCTTTGGTGAGAGCGGCCTTTTCGGGCGCGCCTTCGATCACCACCTCGTCAAAGCCTGTGAGGCCCGATTCCATGCTTGCGAGCGCCTTTTGCATGGATTCGTGGATGGTGCGGCCAATCGCCATGACCTCGCCCACCGATTTCATCGCGGTGGTGAGGTAAGGCTCGGAGCCGGGGAATTTCTCGAAGGCAAACTTCGGGATTTTGGTCACGACATAGTCGATGCTTGGCTCAAAGCTTGCCGGGGTCACTTTGGTGATGTCGTTGTCGAGCTCGTCGAGCGTGTAGCCCACGGCGAGCTTGGCGGCGATCTTGGCGATGGGGAAGCCCGTGGCCTTGGACGCCAGCGCAGAAGAGCGGCTCACACGCGGGTTCATCTCGATCACGACCATGCGGCCATCGGCGGGGTTTACCGCCCATTGCACATTGGAGCCGCCGGTTTCCACGCCGATCTCGCGCAAGACGGCGATCGACTGGTTGCGCATGACCTGATATTCTTTGTCCGTCAGCGTGAGGGCGGGGGCGACTGTGATACTGTCGCCGGTGTGCACGCCCATCGGGTCGATGTTTTCAATCGAGCAGACGATAATCGCGTTGTCGGCTTTGTCGCGGACAACTTCCATTTCGTATTCTTTCCAGCCCAGAAGCGACTCATCCACGAGGATCTGGTTCACCGGGCTGGCGTCCATGCCGGTGCGGCAGAAGTGGATATAATCCTCGCGGTTGTAGGCCACGCCGCCGCCTGTGCCGCCCATGGTGAAGGCGGGGCGGATGATGGCTGGCAGGCCGATTTCTTCCAGCTCGGCCAGCGCAAGCTGCACGCCTGCATCCAGATCGGCTGTGCCGTTGTCCTTCTTGGGCGCGGTGATGATTGTGGCCTTGGGATTTTCGATCCCCAGACGGTCCATGGCCTCGCGGAAGAGCTTGCGGTCTTCGGCCATTTCGATGGCGTCGCGGGTGGCACCGATCATCTCGACGCCGAATTTCTCCAGCACGCCCATTTCTTCAAGCGCGAGCGAGGTGTTGAGACCGGTCTGGCCGCCCATTGTCGGCAAAAGCGCGTCGGGGCGCTCTTTTTCGATGATCTTGGCGACAACCTCGGGGGTGATCGGCTCGATATAGGTCGCGTCGGCAAGCTCGGGGTCGGTCATGATTGTGGCGGGGTTGGAGTTGACCAGAATGACGCGGTAGCCCTCTTCCTTGAGCGCTTTACAGGCCTGAGTGCCCGAGTAGTCAAATTCGCAAGCCTGCCCGATGATAATGGGGCCGGCTCCGATGATCATGATCGATTTAATATCGTCTCTCTTCGGCATCTGAGGCTCCCATCATTTTTGCAGCAGAATGGCGCGCAGGCAGGTGCGCGCAAATTGTCGTGGGTTATAGCTATGGGGGCCGTGGGTGCAAGCCCAAAGCGTTTCGAAAAAATCGATGGGGCAGAGCTTTTTTGCGAAAGGCCCGATCTGCGGCAGCCCTTGGCGCGGCGCGGCCTAGCGGAAGGGCTGTGGCACGTCGGGCCGAAAGCGCACGGCGCGAAACACAAGCGCCACCAGAACCACAAGCAGCCCCAGATAACAGAGCACGCCCACAAGCGAGCTGATGAAAACCCTGTCGCCCATTTTGAGATAGAGCCAGCTCGCCGGCAGGCTTTGCAACAGGCCAAAGCCGATAATCCAGCGCCAGGCCGTTTGGCGCGACATAATGTGAAACAGCGTCGGCAAGAGCAAAAGCGGCAGCGTAAAAGAGAACGCCCAGGACACCGGCCCAAACAGCGCCGTGGCCAGCACAAACCCCAGCAAGAGGACAGGCACAGCCGTGCCCGGCACGAGGCGGGGCCGCATCAGGATCAGCGCTGCGAGGGCCGCCAGCATCAGCGCGGCCATGACCGTGCTCAGCCAGAACGGCTCGGGCAGGCTCGCGGGCTGCGGGCTGTGCGCGGTGCCGCTCAGAAGCGCCGAGAGCTGGTAAAACACGACTTCGGGGGCGTAATTGCTTTTGTCAAACAGGATCACGGCGTCTAGCTCCCTGAGCAGGCCAAGGAAGCGCGCGTGCAGCGGCCAGCCCGCCAGCGCCACGCTCATGGTGCCAAGGGCGGCCCCGGTCAGAGCAAATGCGCTGCTCGCCCGCCCGTTGCGCTCCAGAATGAAGATCAGCGCCAGAAACAGCAGCGACAGCTTGAACGCCGCCGCCACCGCCAGAATCATACCCGCCATGGCAAAGCTGCCGGCGCGGTAGCGCTCAAAGGCCAGAAGCACCAGAAAGAGCACGGTGATCTGCGGTGTGTTCTGGGCGAGGGCCTGTGCGGCGGGGGCAGAGAGCGCCAGAAAGGCAAAGCCGAGGCCGACAAACTGCGCAAGTGTCATCTGTGGCGGGCGCACAACTTTCCACGCCAGCCCGACCGAGACACTGAGCATCCCAACCTGCAAGACCAATACCCCGTTCTGGAAGTCCGTCAGCGTCAGAAGCTTGGTGAAGGGGGCCATCAGCCAGGCCCAGAGCGGCGGGGCGACAAACGCCCCGATCTGGTCTGTGGGCTGTAGCCCGATCTCGGCCATAAGGCCTTGGTGCGCGGATGAGGGCGCGCCGCCAAGCCCCTCGGGGCCGAGCGTATAGAGCGCCTCGGGCAGCCCTTGGGCCACAGCATAGCCCGCCAGATAGAGCGCGCTCAGGTCCGGTGTCGGGGTGTTGAGATAGATCGCAATGAAGACCCCTGAAAACATCAGGGCGCAAACGGGATAGGCAAGACGCTGCATTTGGGAGACCGCTCGTTATTTTGCGCGAAAATGGCATATCCGGCGCCGCTTGGATAGAAACGACGTGAAAACGCCGTGCCAAAAGAGTCTTCCGTGCCACATGGCTTGACTTTTGCCCTTGGGCCATGTGTATCGGCGCGAGCTTTATACGCACCCAGATGCCCTGAAAAGGAATGACCCATGCACGCCTACCGCAGCCAGACTTGCGCTGATCTGACCCACGCCAATGTTGGCGAAACCGTTCGCCTTTCGGGCTGGGTTCATCGTATCCGCGATCACGGCGGCGTGCTGTTTATTGATCTGCGCGACACCTATGGCATGACACAGCTGATCTGTGATCCGGACAGCCCCGCGTTTGCGGCGGTCGAAAAGCTGCGCTCGGAGTGGTGTGTGCGGATTGACGGCGAAGTCAAGGCGCGCGACGCGA
>JAHBAN010000010.1 GCA_018500075.1 Flavobacteriia bacterium
GCGGCGCGGGTAAAGGCGCGCAGCCCCACCTCGTATCCGCCACCCTCCACCAGGGGGTGCCCGACGCCCACCCCGCCAACCGCCGCACCACCCGCCTTGTGGCCCGGCGCGTAGGGGCTGCCTTTGGACGGGTTAAGGCCGCCCGAAGAACAGGCGGCCAGCAGAAGGAAAAGGGGAGGGACCAGTAAGAGTGCGAACCCGCGGTATGTCATTGATGCCCTACATATTGCCAAGCTGTGTGATGCCGTGAACCGAGGGTCCGACGAGAATGATCAGAAGCGGCGGCACGGTCAGCATCATTGTGGCAAGTGTCATCTTGGTTGGCAACTTGTTCGCGGCTTCTTCGGCGCGCATCACCCGTTTGTCGCGCATTTCGGCAGAATAGACCCGCAGGGCATCGGACATGGGCGTGCCGAAGGCCTGGGACTGATTCATGACCGTGACAAAGCTCGAGATATCCTGCGAGCCACAGCGCTCGGCCATATCATTGAGCACAATGGATTTGTCTTTGCCGGCTTTCATTTCGTTGGCGACGATATCCAGCTCGTCGGCCAGATCGGCGCAAGACGGGCGCACTTCCTTGCCGACGCGGATGATGGATTGTTCCATGGACTGGCCGGCTTCGACGCAGACAAGCATCATATCCAGCGCATCGGGAAAGCCGTTTGTGAGAGCTTCCTGACGGGTTTGCATACGCTTTGTCACCCAGTATTTGGGGAACATATAGCCCGCAGCGCCCGGCCCGAGGATATACATAATAGTTTGTTGCAGAGTGGTTTGATCGTTTTGCACAAACAGAACGAAATAGGCCACGCCGAGCACGAGCAGCGAGATGCCGCCGGCAAACTGGGCGAAGTGGAAATAGCGCACCGCGTCTTTGCCACGGTAGCCCGCTTGCATGAGTTTGAGCTTCATGCCGGCCAGTTCGGTTTCGTCTTGTGGCTCAAGAAAGTTGGCGTAGCGCTCCAGCTTTTCGTTGTGTTGGGCGGTGCGCAGCTTTTCTTTCACTTCGCGCCGGTTTGACGGCAGGCGGGTGTCGCGCTTGAGGCGCTCGAGCGGGTCCATCTTTTCGGCCATGATCATGGAGAGGGCGACCAGAACGAGAACAACCCCCAACACCCCCACAGCAATGAGGGGGCCAAAGGGGCCAAGAGCGTCGGTGAGCGTGGTGATGAGCTGGTCCATGTCTGGGTCCTACACCTTGATGTTTGTCAGCACGCGCATGACAATGAGATTGAGCGTGAGGAAAGCGGCCACGAAGATACAGGCCGGGATGAAATAGGGGTGGTCCATGACCTCGTCATAGTAGTCGGGCTTGGACACATTGATCACGATCAGCGCGACAATCGGGAAGGACGAGAGAAACTTGCCCGACCATTGCGCCTCGGCGGTGATGGCTTTGACGCGGCGAAAGAGCCGGAAGCGGGCGCGGATCACCTGTGCCAGACCTGCCAGAATTTCGGCCAGATTGCCGCCGGATTGCTGCTGGATCGTGACGGCGACCGCGAGGAAGCGCAAATCTTGCAGGCCGATGCGCTCGGCCATATCCTTGAGCGCTTCGCCGACATCGCGGCCATAGGCGCTTTCATCGGCAATGATGCCAAATTCGGAGGCGAGGGGATCTTTGATTTCTTTGGAGACGATTTGCACCGCCGATGAAAAGGGATGACCGACGCGCAGGCTGCGCACCATCAGCTCGACCGCATCGGGGAGCTGCTCCTCGATCATCGAGGTGCGTTTGTTGGCCTTGGCGTTGACCCAGAAAAAGATCCCGCCGATGCCCATCAAGGGCGCAACGGCGGCGCGGATGGCGAGGGATGTGTCTGTTGCCAGGGTGAGGCCGAAAAACGCCATCAGAGAGACAGCGCCCATCAGCATAACGAGCTGGAGCGGGGTAAAGGCGAGCGCGGCCTTCTGGGCCTTAGTGGCGAGAAGGGAATAGAGCGGAATGCCCATGGAGCGGCCATGCTGGTTCATCTCCTTGCGCAGTTTGTCCATCACATCGGCGCGCTTCTTGCCGCTCTGGATCATATCGAGGCGGCGGTTGACGCGGCTGTTGAGCGAGATCGAGCGGCCAAAGAGCGTCAGGTAAATCCCTTCGACGAGGACCAGCACGCCGATAAAGATCAGGCCGTAGATGAGAGGTTCTGCGCTGATGGCCATTGGGCTTACTCCGCTGCGACAGGTTCAAACAGGGTGGCGGGCAGATCATAGCCCCAAAGGCGGAAGCGCTCGGAGAAGTGGCTGCGCACGCCTGTGGCTGTGAAGTGACCAATGATTTTGTTGTCGGGTGTGAGGCCAACCCGCTGGAACCGGAAGATTTCCTGCATCGAGATGACATCGCCTTCCATGCCGGTGATTTCGGTGATCGAGGTCATGCGGCGCGAACCGTCTTGCAGGCGGGAGGCCTGCACGATCAGGTTGACCGCTGAGGAAATCTGACTGCGCACGGCCTTGAGCGGCATTTCGATTCCGGCCATGGCGACCATGTTTTCCAGACGCGAGATACCGTCGCGCGGGTTGTTGGCGTGGATTGTCGTCATCGAGCCGTCATGGCCTGTGTTCATGGCCTGAAGCATATCGATCACTTCCTCGCCACGGGTCTCGCCGACAATGATCCGGTCCGGGCGCATCCGCAGGGCGTTTTTCAGGCAGTCGCGGGGCGAGACCTCGCCTTTGCCCTCGACGTTGGGGGGCGGCTTTCCATGCGGCCCACATGGGTCTGCTGGAGCTGGAGTTCGGCTGTGTCTTCGATTGTCAGGATGCGTTCGTCATCGGCAATAAAGCTCGACAGGGCATTGAGCGTGGTTGTTTTGCCCGAGCCTGTTCCGCCGGAGACGATCACATTGAGGCGGGTGGAGACGGCGGCCTGAAGGTAGGCGGCCATCTCCTCGGAGAAGGCTCCGAAGTTCACCAGCTCGTCGATCCCGAGCTTGTCTTTCTTGAATTTGCGAATGGAAACAAGCGACCCATCAACCGCAATGGGCGGCACCATGGCGTTAAAGCGCGAGCCGTCTTGCAGGCGCGCATCAACATAGGGATTGCTTTCATCGACGCGCCGGCCCACGGCGGACACGATCTTGTCGATAATCCGCATCAGGTGTTTTTCGTCTTTGAAGGTCACGTCGGTGAGCATCAGCTTGCCGGCACGCTCGACAAAAATCTGCTTTGGTCCGTTCACCAGAATATCGTTGACGGTTTCGTCCTGAAGGAGGGTTTCGA
>JAHBAN010000020.1 GCA_018500075.1 Flavobacteriia bacterium
ACATCACAGAGCGCGCTGCGTGACAGGCCCGCCGAGAGCGCGGCGATGTCATAACCGCCCTTCAGGAAGGGCGTGCGCAGCCCCAGTTCGCCGCCGTTGGCGGCCGAAAGCTCTTGAAATTTATGAATAAAATCAAGCGGATGAACGCGCGCCAGCTCCTCCTCGGAACAGGCGGGGGCGCTTTGCAGCGACAGCTCGCCCGAGAGGCCCGTGACATCCATCAAATTCTTGAAGCGGCGCTTTGTTTCGGGCGCTTCGGGCAAGCCGCCCGCAACAAGGGGCTGCACAAGCCCGCCCACAGGCAGGGTCAGCGCGTAGCTGCCCCCGCCATGCCAGAATGTTTTTTCATCCCAGTAAAAGCCTGTCGTGCGATCTGTGCTCATGTGCTTGCCCCTTGCCAATGACTGGCAACATTAGGGCAAGGGCGGGCCAGATTGGCAAGCGGCTAAATCGGCTGTGAGAAGAGCTTAAGGGCGCGGCCTTAACAAAGTCTGAAGCCTGCGTCAGAGGTCTTTTTCGCGCACCAGAGAATAAACCCCCTCGGGCAAATCGAGCGCGGCGGAGAGATCATGCAGCTGCGACATGGAGAGGGTGATTTTTTCGGTTTTGTCGGTGCGCGGATTATATTGTTCCAGCGTGACGCAATCTTCAAAGGCGTTGATGACAATATCCTCGCCCAAGGGTGCTGCGCCCTCGTCGACAAGGGTGATCAAGGTGCTGTCAAATTCGTGCTCGATTGAAAACATACCCCCAGAATAGGCGGATGCGCGCCACTTGCAAGGGCTTCGCTCTGGAGCGGGTCACAGCGGCGTGAAGGGGCTGGCGCGATCTGGGCGCGCCCGCTATATTCTCTCTCAGCAAACACAGGCAGGCGGTCCGATGTCGTTCATAAAAAAGGCTTTTTTTGGTGTGGCCTTGCTGGCTCTCGCGGGCTGCGATGGCCCGGGTGACGCCGCTGTGCGCGGGCCTGTTGCGGCGCCGCAGGCAACATCACCGCTGAGCGCGCGCAATGCGGCGCGCCAGTTTGTCAGCGTTGTGGAGACGGTCGAGCCTGTGGCGGAGCGTGAGTGTCGCGCGCGCGCGCCAGGGATGAACTGTGACTTCAAGATCGTGATTGACGACCGCCCGAACCAGCCTGTGAACGCCTATCAGACGCTGGATACCTCGGGCCAGCCGATCCTTGCCTTTACGGTCGCGCTGATTGCGGATGTGCACAATGCCGACGAGCTGGCCTTTGTGATGGGCCATGAGGCGGCGCATCATATTGCCGGCCATATCGCGCGCCAGCAGCGCAATGCGCAGGCCGGGGCGCTCGTCTTTGCGGGGCTGGCTGCGCTGACGGGGGCTGATGCGCAAGTGCTTCAAAACGCGGGAGAAATCGGCGCTCAAGTGGGCGCGCGGACCTATTCCAAAGACTATGAGATCGAGGCCGATATCCTTGGCACGGTGATCACGCAAAAGGCGGGGTTTGATCCGGTGCGCGGCGCGGCGTTTTTCAGCCGTATTCCCGATCCGGGCGACCGCTTTCTTGGCACCCATCCGCCCAATGCTGAGCGCATCGAAGCCGTGCGCCAGACGGCCTCGCAGCTATAGCCAGACCCGTGCAGCAGCTTGACAATATCATCAGCGACAGAGGCTCGCGCTATTCTGTTTCGGGCGGTGTGGCCGAGACGCGCGAGGCGGCGGAGGCGCTGCTTAAGGAGCTGAAACGCAACAAGAAATACGCCAAGGCCACGCATAACACCTGGGCTATGATCCTGCCGGATGGCACACCGCTCAAGGCCGATGATGGCGAGAGCGGGGCGGGGATGGTTATTGTGCGGATGCTGGAGCGCGAAGCGCTGTTGGGCCATGTGATTGTGGTGACGCGCTGGTATGGCGGCAAGCCTCTTGGCGGCGATCGGTTCCGCCATGTTCAAGACGCTGTGACGGCCTATTTTGACAGGTTTTTGCGCGGCAATTAACCTTTGGAAAACGGCTGAGTCGGGGGGGGTGATATGCGTGCACAGGGCGTGCACAAAGCGTGCACCGCCCGAACCGGTTTTGAGATTTGGGCCAAAACGGGCCGTTTGTTAAGGCAGCGTGCGCGGATTGGAGCATTAACGCGACGCGCGCCCGGTTTGCGCTATGTCAAGGTGTTGCGGAATGTGCGCGCCTAGCCTTCTGGCAGGCTTCAGAAGGATTTGCCGCATGACACATCTCACCGCGCCCTTGGGAAACCCTGCGCTTCATTTCGAGCTGACACGGCTGGCTGCGGCCAATCTGGGCGCGTCTCTGAGCACGGCGCTGGCCGCGGGGCAGCTTTCGGGCAAGGACCATGCCGTGATGATCACCCGCTGCCGCGCCTGCCCCTTTGCCTTTGAATGCGTAGAGGCGCTGGCCGAAGGGCAAGTGCCTCTGGCCTGCGCCAACCGTTCGAGGCTGTTTGAGCTGGCCGGGTCGCAGGCGAGGAAGGTGGGCCGGGTAAGGTGCGCAGTGAATGCGCACCCTACGGGGGCTGGTGGGGTCGCGATATGTGGTGCGCAGGGAATGCGCACACAGGACAGTTGAGGTGCGCAGGGAATGCGCACCCTACGGGAGTTTGCCCCAGAGGTCGTATTCGCCCGCTTCGTCGACTTCGACGTTGACGATATCACCGACGCGGAGCGCCTCTGTGCCCTCGTCGATAAAGAGGTTGCCGTCGATTTCGGGAGCGTCTGATTTGGTGCGGCAGGTGGCGATGCCCTCTGCGTCGATATCATCGACAATCACATCCATGATCTGCCCGAGCTTGGCCGCGAGCTTGGCTTCGGAGATGGCTTGCGCCTTTTCCATGAAGCGCTCCCACCGCTCTTGCTTGAGCGCCTCGGGGACGTGATCGGGCAGGGCATTGCTGCGCGCGCCGGCGACGTTTTCGTATTTGAAACATCCGACGCGGTCGAGCCGGGCTTCGTCCATCCAGTCCAGAAGCGTCTGGAACTCGGCCTCGGTTTCGCCGGGGTAGCCGACAATGAAGGTCGAGCGCAGGGTGATGTCGGGGCAGAGACCGCGCCACTCTTCGATACGGTCAAGCGTGCGCTCGGCGTGGGCCGGACGGGCCATGCGCCTGAGCGTCTCGGGGTGGGCGTGCTGAAAGGGGATGTCCAGATAGGGCAGGATCAGCCCCTCGGCCATGAGCGGGACAATCTCGCGCACGGAGGGGTAGGGGTAAACGTAGTGCAGCCGCACCCAGAGATCTTTTCCGGCGCCGAGCGATCCGAGGTCGCGCGCGAGCGTGGTGATCGGCTGCTCGGAGAGGCCGCGGCGGGTCTCATTGGGCCAGTCTGTGCCATAGGCGGAGGTGTCCTGACTGATGACAAGCAGCTCTTTCACGCCGTTCTCGACGAGCTTTTCGGCCTCGCGCAGCACCGCTTTGTGAGGCCGCGAGGCGAGTTTGCCGCGCATATCGGGGATAATGCAGAACTTGCACTTGTGGTTGCAGCCCTCTGATATCTTTAGATAACTATAGTGGCGCGGTGTGAGGCTGACGCCAGAGGCGGGCAGAAGATCAATAAAGGGATCGGGGCTGGGCGGCACGGCGGCGTGGACGGCATCGAGCACCTGTTCGTATTGGTGCGGGCCGGTCACGGCGAGGATGCGCGGGTGATGCTCGCGGATATAGTCAGGCTCCGCTCCGAGACAGCCTGTGACGATCACCTTGCCGTTTTCGGCCAGCGCCTCGCCAATCGCCTCAAGGCTCTCGGCTTTGGCAGAATCAAGGAAGCCACAGGTGTTCACGATCACCGCATCGGCGCCCGCGTAATCGGGCGAAATGCCGTAGCCCTCGGCTCTGAGGCGCGTCAGGATCCGCTCGCTGTCAACCAGCGCTTTGGGGCAGCCAAGCGAGACCATCCCGATTGTGGGCTGGCCGTCACGGCGTGTTTCAGAAAGCTGGGCGCGGGCAAGATCTGGGCGCAGATCGGGGGGATTTTGTGACATGGTGCTCCTATAGCGGCAGAATTGCGCTTGGGGAAGGGGGCGCTTGGGGCAAGGTGATTGAAGCTCACCGCGCGACAGCCTACCCTGAGACGATTGAACAGGAGATGTTTTTGATGCGGATTTTGCGCTGGATCGGTCTTGGGTGTGTTGGGTTTGCCGGCTTTGCTGTTTTGGGGCTGATGACGCTTCCCAAGGAGCGCATCGCCCGGCTTGCGAGTGCGGAATTGTCCAGAGCGCTCGGGCGCGAGGTTGTGATGTCTGGAGAGATCGGGCTGACTGTCTGGCCGGTGCTCGGCGTGAAAACAGGGCCTCTGCGCATTGCCGGGCCGGACTGGGACGAGGCCCCTTTGCTCACCGCGCAGGCGCTGAACATCGGTGTGGGCGCGGCGGCGGCGCTGCGGCGCGAGATCGACATCCGCCGCCTTGAGCTTGTGGCTCCGAAGATCAACCTGATCACAGCCCGCGACGGGCGCGTGAGCTGGTCTTTTGAGCCGCGCGCGGAGAGCGGAGCAGAAAGCGTGCCGGAGAGCGGAGCGGGCACCGCCGCGCGCCCCGCAGCCGAGACGGGCGGCGAGACGGGTGGCAAAACTCTGATGCCCTTGGGCCTTGCGCGGGCCAGTGTGACGGGCGGCGCTGTTGTGATCGAGGATCGCCGCGCCGGCACGCGTGAAGAGATCAGCGGGCTGGAGCTGTCGCTTGTGATGCCCGATCCGGCGGGGCCGGCCACGTTTGAGCTGCGCGCACAGCGCGGCGGGGGAAGGCTTGAGGCTGAGGTGACAGCAGATCATGCGCAAGACCTGATGGCAGGCAAGCTCACGCCGGTGCGGGCGCGTTTTGGCACAGGCGGCGGCACTCTGCGCTTTGAGGGGCGGATGAGCCGGGCGCTTGAGGCCGAGGGGCAGCTCTCTGTGACCACCTCAAGCACCGCGCAGGTCTTGCAGAGCCTCGGGCTGGGCGCGGTGACGCTGCCGCGCGGGCTGGGGCAGGCGATAGATCTGAGCGCGGCCCTGACCTTTTCGGGCGGTGAGCTTCTCAACCTGAGAGGGATGAGGCTTGTGCTCGATCAGAACAGCCTGACCGGCGATGCAGACCTGCGCCTTGGCGGGAGTAGACCACAGCTGACGGCCAAGCTGTCGGGCGGCGCGCTGGACCTGACCTCGCTGGCGGCGAAAGGCGGCAGTGAGAGGGCAGGCGAGAGTAGCGAGAGCAGTGGCAGCGGGGGCAGTGGCAGCAAGAGCAGCGGGGGCTGGAGCAAGGCGCCGATTGACGCGAGCGGGCTTGCGGCCCTGAATGCCGAGGTGAGCCTTGCGGTGCAATCGCTGGATGCGGGCATGATCAAGCTCGGGGCGAGCCGCTTGGGCCTGTCTTTGGACACGTCCCGGCTTGTCTTGAGCCTGCCCGAGGCGACGGGCTATGGCGGGCAGATCTCGGGTGAATTTGTGGTCAATAATCGCAAGGGCCTCTCTGTGGGCGGCAATCTGAGCCTGTTGCAGGCCGATATGAAGCCGCTTCTGAGCGATCTGATGGGGGTTGAGCGGCTGTCGGGGCGCGCCGATGGCTTTATCAAGTTTCTCGGGGCGGGCGCCACATTGGACGCGATTATGAACGGGCTGTCGGGGCAGGGCGGGATTGCCATGGCGGGCGGCACGATTGCGGGATTTGACCTCAACGGGCTGATGGGTACGGGCAATGGCGCGAAGGGGGTCACCGTGTTTGACAAGCTCGGGGCGCGCTTTGACATTGCGGGCGGGGTCTTGAGCAATGAGGATTTGAGCCTTGTGTTGCCCGGCTTCACCGCGAGCGGCCGGGGTGTTGTCGGGCTTGGGGCGCAGACCATCAATTATCTGTTTACGCCGGTGGCGCTGAAGGCGGGCCATGGCAAAGACCTCGCCTTTCCGGTGCGTATTTCGGGGCCGTGGAGCAACCCGAAGGTGCTGCCGGATCTGAGCGCGGCGATTGATCTGAACCTCAAGGAGAAGAAGGCGGAGGTGAAGCAGAAGGTTGAGGCTGCGATCCGCGAGAAGGTGCAAGAGGAGCTTGGCGTGCGCCCGGGCGAGGGCCAGAGCCTGGAAGACGCCGTCAAGCAGGGGCTTGAGGACAAGGTGAAGAAAGAGCTGTTCAAGATCTTTGAGTGAGGCGGCTTTGGGCCTCGCAGGGGCGCTGCGCGCCCCTGCGACCCCGCGAGGGGGCGCTGCCCCCTCGCGCTCCCCCGACGGCCTGTTGTGAGGGGGGGCGCTGACCGGGACGGCGCGCGCGCGGCGCGGGTTTGCTTGGATATTTGGGGCAATAAAAAAGGGATCAGGAGAGCGGCGATCAAAAGAGACGCGCCTCCAAGACGGGAGTGGCGGTTTTTGGGCTGGCTCTGGGCGCGCTTTGACGCCTGTTTTTGCGCCTGTTTTGATCCTGTTTTGATCTTGTGATCGGGGACCGGAGGCCCTCTTTGAGAGCGAAAGCCGCGACAGGCTAGGGGCGGGGCAGGGTGAGCCGGGTCAGGGTCATTTGCTTGCTGTCGCCGCTGGCGGGCTTTTGGCGCGAGAGGGTGACACCCCAGTCCTGCGGCTTTTGTGGCGCGGGCGCGCCAGTAAAGCTGCGGTGCAGATCCCAAGGGCGGGGATCGGGTGTTTCGCGTAAGTCGGGTAGCTTTGTTGTAAGAAGCTCGAGGATGTTGGCCACGGCGGCGTCGCGCTGTGTCTCTGTCATCAGGCGGGTGGCGTCTTTTACTGTGCAGCTGTGGCGCCTCTGGATGGCCTGCAGGCCGGCGGCATCCAGACGGGTGATGCGCTGGGCGTTGTCGGGCAGATCGGCGTAAGGGTCGGCCCCGCCGCTTTGCCGCGCGGTGAGGCGTGTGAGGCAATGGGTCTCAAACAGGGCCACATAGGCGGCGGCGGGCGCGGGCGGATGGGCCGTTTGCCAGAGCGCGCGGCCTGTGAAGGCCGCCCCCAGAAGGAGGGCGGCCGCCAGGGCGAGATATGTTGGCTTCACCGCCGGTCTGCGCCGGTTCAGGCGTGGATTGCGCCATCGCCACAGGCGAGGGCGGCTTCACGCACGGCTTCCGAGTAGGTCGGGTGGGCGTGGCAGGTCAGGGCGATGTCTTCGGCGGAGGCGCCGAACTCCATGGCCACGCAAAGCTCGTGGATCATATCGCCTGCCGCCGGGCCGATGATGGCGGCGCCGAGGATGCGGTCGGTTGCGGCGTCGGTGATGATTTTGACAAAGCCCTCGCCCTGATGCACGGCTTTGGCGCGGGCGTTGCCCATGAACATGAACTTGCCGACTTTGGTTTTGACGCCCTCTTCCTTGAGCTGGGCCTCTGTTTTGCCGACGGTGGCCACCTCGGGGGCGGTATAGACCACGCCCGGAATCACGCCGTAGTTGACGTGGCCGTGCTTGCCAGCCAGCACCTCGGCGACGGCCATGCCCTCGTCTTCGGCCTTATGGGCCAGCATTGGCCCTTCGATCACATCGCCGATGGCATAGAGGCCTTTGACGTTTGTGGCCCAGTGGGCATCGGTCTTGATCTGGCCGCGGGGGGTCATTTCGACGCCGAGCGCGTCAAGGCCGAGGCCCTCGACATAGGGCTTGCGGCCCGTGGCGACGAGGACGATATCGGCCTCGATGGTGTCCTCGGTCTCGCCCTTCTTGGTTTTGTAGGTGACGCTGGCCTTGCCCTTGGCCGCTTTGGCCGACTGCACGGCGGCGCCCATGACGAAGGTGAGGCCCTGCTTCTCCAAGATGCGCTTGAAGCTGCGCTGCACATCGGCGTCCATCCCCGGTGTGATGGCGTCCATATATTCGACCACGGTGACGTCAGAGCCGAGGCGGGCATAGACCGAGCCAAGCTCAAGCCCGATCACGCCGGCGCCGATGACCACCAGTTTTTTGGGGATTTTGGCAAGGGTGAGCGCGCCTGTGCTGCTCACGATGGTTTTTTCGTCGATCTCCACACCGGGCAGCGTGGCGGGGGCGGAGCCTGAGGCGATGACGATATGTTTGGCCTCATGCAGCTCGTCGCCGACTTTGACTTTGCCAGCTTCGGGGAGGCTGGCCCAGCCTTTGAGCCAGTCGATCTTGTTTTTCTTGAAGAGAAACTCGATGCCGCCGGTGTTCTGGCCGATGGTCTCATCTTTATAGGCGAGCATCTGCTTCCAGTCGACAGAGGGGGTTTTGCCCTTGAGGCCCATGGCGGCGAAGTTGTGCTCGGCTTCGTGCAGCATATGGGAGGCGTGCAACAGCGCTTTGGAGGGAATGCAGCCGACATTGAGGCAGGTGCCGCCCAATGTGTCGCGCCCTTCGACAACGGCTGTTTTGAGGCCGAGCTGGGCGCAGCGGATGGCGCTGACATAGCCGCCGGGGCCTGCGCCGATGATGATTACGTCATATGATGCCATGAGGTGGCTCCTTTATGGGCTGATGCGCGGCTCAGAGAAGCGCCGCGAGGATCATGGATAGGGTTGCGAAGAAGCCTATGGCCCAGACGAGGCTGCGCCAGGGGCGCAAGTCAAAGGCATAGGCGGGAATATAGGCGAGGCGTGCGCCGAGATAGGCCCAGGCGCAGGCGGCTGTGAAGCCGGTGGCTTGGTTGCCCAGCGTGACAACGAGCACCGCGATTGTGAAGAGGATCAGCCCTTCGAAATGGTTGGTGAGGGCGCGGCCCAAGCGGGCGGTGCGCAGCGACATCTCGCGGCTTGGCGGGCGGTCGCGCGCGGACATGGTATAGCCGGGGCCAAGCTCGAGATTGGCGGGGACGGCATAGAGCACGAATTGCAGGGCTTGCAGCAGGGCGGCGAGGGCGAGAACGGTCAGCTCTGGGGTCATTGTTGGGAGCCTTCTATCGTGCGTTTGGCCGCGGTGCGCTGCGAAGGCGCACGCAGGCCAAGGGAGGTGCGCCGTGAAGGCGCACCCTACGGGAGAGGGTGCGCATGAGGGAGGCGTCGTAGGGTGTGCCTTTACGGCGCACCGCTCACAGATCCATCAGGAGGCGCTGCGGGTCTTCGAGCGCTTCTTTGACACGGACGAGGAACGTCACCGCGCCTTTGCCGTCGACGATGCGGTGATCATAGCTGAGCGCCAGATACATCATCGGGCGGATCACCACCTGACCGTTGATCGCCATCGGGCGGTCCTGAATTTTGTGCATCCCGAGAATGCCCGACTGTGGCGGGTTGAGGATCGGTGAGGACATCAAGGAGCCATAGACGCCGCCATTGGAGATGGTGAAGGTGCCGCCCTGCATTTCGGCCATGGAGAGCTTGCCGTCGCGCGCACGGCGGCCTTTTTCGCCGATGGCTTTTTCGATGGCGGCAAAGCTCATCTGGTCGACATCGCGGATGACGGGGACGACAAGGCCTGTGGGCGTGCCGGCGGCGATGCCCATGTGGACGAAGTTTTTGTAGACCACATCGGTTCCGTCGATCTCGGCGTTGACTTCGGGCACTTCTTTGAGCGCGTGCACGCAGGCCTTTGTGAAGAACGACATAAAGCCGAGGCGCACGCCGTGCTTTTTCTCGAACTCGCCTTTGTATTGGTTGCGCAGCTCCATAACGGCCGTCATGTCGACTTCATTATAGGTCGTGAGCATGGCGGCGGTGTTCTGGGCCTCTTTGAGGCGGCGCGCAATGGTCTGGCGCAGGCGGGTCATCTTGACGCGCTCTTCGCGGGCCGCGTCACCGGCAGAGACGGGGGCGCGGGGGGCCTGTGCTGCGGGGGCCGGGGCGGCCGTGGGCGGTGCGGCGGCTGCCGCGGCCCGCAAAGACCGGTCAAAGAGGACCCGCCTGCGCCAGACCATCGCTCGCCGCCTCAAAGAGGCGCAAAATACAGCTGCCATGCTGACGACCTATAACGAAGTCGACATGACGGCCGTTATGGAGCTGCGCAACCAGTACAAAGGCTGTCTCTTATACACATCTCCGAGCCCACGAGACCG
>JAHBAN010000213.1 GCA_018500075.1 Flavobacteriia bacterium
GACCCGCTCGGGCCTGACCCAACCGCCCAAATTCGGCCCCCGCCTGCTGTGGCAGACCGCCCGACGCCCCGCCTGGGCCTTGGGGATGCTCCAAAGCGGCGCGCCACGGATGCGCACGCTTGATGCCTATATCAAAGACGACCGCAACCTGCCGCCCACCGCCCATATCGGCTACCTGCTGCGCACCTCTCCCGATGTCGCCTACCTCAGGCGCCTGCGGGCGCTCTGGGATGGTCCGCTGGTGGTCAAAGGCATCATGGACCCGGCCTCCGTGCAGTGTCTGGAGCGCGAGGGCGTCGATGCGCTCTGGGTCTCAAATCACGCCGGCCGCCAGTTTGACGGCGCCCCCGCCAGTATTGAAGCCCTGCCCCATATCCGCGCCGCCTCCAGCCTGCCGATCCTGTTTGACAGCGGCATTGAAGGCGGCCTTGATATTCTGCGCGCGCTGGCGCTTGGCGCAGATTTCGTCATGCTCGGGCGCGCCTGGCACTATGCGCTCGCCGCCCTTGGCGCGCGCGGCCCTCAACATCTGACAGAGATGCTCACCGCCGATCTGATCGCCAATTTGGGCCAGATCGGCGTGGAGAGCCTCCCCGATCTGCCCAAGCGGATGCTCCCGCCCGAGCCTTCTTTTTTATTGCCCTAAATATCCCGGGGGGAAGAGGCAAAGCCGCAGGGTTTGCCTCCCGGGGGCAGAGCCCCCCAATTAAACCTGTGGGGCAGCGCCGCCCCAATCACGGCGCAAGACGCTCCCTCCCCGTCGCAGCCGGCAACACCTCGGTCGCATTCCGACCCAAGCCCGCCCGCAAGACCCGCTAGACAGGGGCGAAAAGACTGTTGAAAAATTGGTAAAATAAGTTTACCAAAATAACGCCGCATCGCAGCATCACCGCGAGCGCGCATCCAGCGACACGGCGGCCCCGCCACACAGCCCAAGGGAAAAGCTTTATCATGCCTGAGTTCAAGAAAATCCTGATCGCCAACCGTGGCGAGATCGCCATTCGCATCATGCGCGCCGCCAATGAAATGGGCAAAAAAACGGTCGCCATCTATGCCGAAGAAGACAAGCTCGGCCTGCACCGCTTCAAAGCCGATGAAGCCTATAGAATCGGTCAGGGCATGGGACCGGTGGCCGCCTATCTCAGCATTCCCGAAATCATCCGCGTCGCGCGCGCTTCGGGGGCCGACGCCATTCATCCGGGCTACGGGCTGCTGTCGGAAAACCCTGATTTCGTCGATGCCTGCGACGCCGCCGGCATCACTTTCATCGGCCCGAAAGCCGCGACCATGCGCGCTCTGGGCGATAAGGCCAGCGCGCGCCGCGTCGCCATCGAGGCCGGCGTGCCGGTGATCCCGGCCACCGAGGTTCTGGGCGAGGATATGGACCTCACCCTCGCCGAGGCCCGCGCAGTCGGCTTCCCTTTGATGCTCAAAGCCAGCTGGGGCGGCGGCGGACGCGGAATGCGCCCGATTTTCAACGAAAAAGAACTGCCCGAGAAGGTCATGGAAGGCCGCCGCGAGGCCGAAGCCGCCTTTGGCAATGGCGAGGGCTATCTTGAAAAAATGATCACCCGCGCGCGCCATGTCGAGGTGCAAATCCTCGGCGACAGCCACGGCCAGATCTATCACTTGTTTGAGCGCGACTGCTCGGTGCAGCGCCGTAACCAGAAAGTCGTGGAGCGCGCCCCCGCGCCCTATCTCTCCGAGGCCCAGCGCACCGAGATTTGCGAGCTGGGGCGCAAGATCTGCGCCCATGTGAACTATGAATGCGCCGGCACGGTCGAATTCCTGATGGATATGGACAGCGGCCAGTTCTATTTCATCGAGGTCAACCCCCGCGTGCAGGTCGAACACACGGTGACAGAAGAGGTCACCGGCATCGACATCGTTCAGGCCCAGATCAAAATCGCCGAGGGCAAAACGCTCGCCGCCGCCACAGGCAAGCCGACACAGGACGATGTGCGCCTCAACGGCCATGCGCTCCAGACACGGATCACCACAGAAGACCCGCAAAACAACTTTATCCCCGATTACGGCCGCATCACCGCCTATCGCAGCGCCACAGGCATGGGCATCCGCCTTGACGGCGGCACAGCCTATACCGGCGGCGTCATCACCCGCTATTACGACAGCCTTCTCGTCAAGGTCACAGCCCACGCCCAGACGCCCGAAGCGGCGATTGCGCGGATGGACCGCGCGCTGCGCGAATTCCGGATTCGCGGCGTGAGCACCAATATCGCCTTTGTCGAAAACCTGCTCAAACACCCGACCTTCCTCTCCAATGAATACACCACGAAATTCATCGACGAGACGCCCGATCTCTTCTCGTTCAAAAAGCGCCGCGACCGTGGCACCAAAGTGCTGACCTATATCGCCGACATCACAGTCAACGGCCACCCCGAGACCACAAACCGCCCCAAGCCTGCCGCCGACCTCAAAGAGCCGCGCCCGCCGGCCCTGCGCGCCGCCGAGCCGGTCCCCGGCACACGCAGCCTGCTGGACGCCCAAGGCCCCAAGGCCGTCGCCGACTGGATGCTGGCGCAAAAACAGCTCCTCCTGACCGACACAACGATGCGCGACGGGCACCAGTCGCTGCTGGCCACACGGATGCGCTCGATCGATATGATCAAAATCGCGCCCGCCTATGCCGCCAATCTGCCCGAGCTGTTTTCTGTCGAATGCTGGGGCGGGGCGACCTTTGATGTGGCCTACCGCTTCTTGCAGGAATGCCCCTGGCAACGCCTGCGCGATCTGCGCCGCGCCCTGCCCAATGTGATGACCCAGATGCTTTTGCGCGCCTCAAACGGGGTGGGTTATACCAACTACCCGGACAATGTGGTGGCAAGCTTTGTCGCCCAGGCCGCCAAATCGGGGGTCGATGTTTTTCGGGTGTTTGACAGCCTCAACTGGGTCGAAAATATGCGCGTCGCCATGGACGCCGTGCAAGACAGCGGCAAACTCTGCGAAGGCACAATCTGCTACACAGGCGATATCCTCGACCCCGCCCGCGCCAAATATGACCTCAAATATTACGTCGCCATGGCCAAAGAGCTGGAAGCCGCCGGCGCGCATATCCTCGGCCTGAAAGACATGGCCGGCCTGCTCAAGCCCGCCTCTGCCGAAATCCTTGTGAAAACACTCAAAGAAGAGGTCGCAATCCCGATCCACTTCCACACCCATGATACCTCCGGCATCGCCGGCGCCACCATTCTCGCCGCCGCCCGCGCCGGTGTGGATGCGGTGGATGCCGCGATGGATGCCTTCTCCGGCGGCACCTCCCAACCCTGCCTCGGCTCGATCGTCGAAGCCCTGCGCCACACCGAGCGCGACACAAAGATCAACCCGACCGCCGTGCGCGAGATATCTGACTACTGGGAGCAGGTCCGCGCCCAATATGTCGCCTTTGAATCAGGCCTCGCCGCCCCTGCCTCCGAGGTCTACCTGCACGAAATGCCGGGTGGACAGTTCACCAACCTCAAGGCACAGGCACGCTCGCTCGGCCTTGAAGAGCGCTGGCACGACGTCGCCAAAACCTATGCAGATGTGAACCAGATGTTCGGCGATATCGTCAAAGTCACCCCAAGCTCCAAAGTTGTGGGCGACATGGCGCTGATGATGGTCTCCCAGGGGCTGAGCCGCAATGATGTGGAAAACCCCGACAAAGACGTCGCCTTCCCCGACAGCGTGATCGACATGATGCGCGGCAACCTCGGCCAGCCCCCCGGCGGCTTTCCGGCACAGATCGTCAAGAAAATCCTCAAAGACGAACTGCCCGAGACATCCCGCCCGGGCGCACATCTGCCGCCGGTGGATCTCGAAGCCACCCGCGCCGCCGTCATGGCCGAGCTGGACGGCCTACCGATTGATGACGAGGACCTCAACGGCTATTTGATGTATCCCAAAGTCTTTATGGACTATATGGGCCGCCACCGCGCCTATGGCCCGGTGCGCACCCTGCCCACCAAAACCTTTTTCTACGGCATGGAACCCTCCGAGGAGATCACCGCCGAGATCGACCCCGGCAAAACACTCGAAATCCGCCTCTCTGCGGTGGGCGAAACAACAGATGACGGCGAGGTCAAAGTCTTCTTTGAGCTGAACGGCCAGCCGCGCACCATCCGCGTGCCCAACCGCCTTGTCAAATCCCAGACCGCCCAGCGCCCCAAAGCCGACCAGAGCAACCCCGACCACATCGGCGCACCGATGCCCGGCGTTGTCGCCTCGGTCGCGGTCACGGTCGGTCAGGAGGTCAAAGAAGGCGATATGCTGCTCACCATCGAGGCCATGAAAATGGAAACAGGCATCCACGCCGAACGCGCCGCCAAAGTGAAGGCCGTCCACGTCCACGCCGGCGGCCAGATCGACGCCAAAGACCTGATGATCGAGCTGGAGTAACCACAGCGCGCCGGCCCGCCCTAACCTCGGGTTGCGCTTTGGCTGCGCCAAAGCGCCCCGTGGCGCGGGTGCGGGGGCCAGCCACGGCTGGCCCCCGCACCCGCGCCCGCTCAACGAGATCTCTTGGCGCTCCAGCCGCACCGAGACCCGGCCTTGAGCCGACGATCAGGCGGCACAGCCTGCGTTATGGATATTTATAGAAAGAAAAAGCAAAGCGGCCTGCCCCCGCGCGTCGGGGGCTATCTGCTCTGCGGGCAGAGGCGCGCTCGCTGCTGCCGCGACCCGCAATCTGGCCCCCTCACGTCACGATCAGAGGCTCTGTGGCGCTCTTTTTGCGCTCGGGTAGATGGGCGCTGCGACGCTCTGGCCCGCGCCTGTGAGAGGCCGCACGGCGACAGATAGCCGCCAAGGATGTCTTAACATCATCTTTACCCTGCGCACGCAGTCTTCACCTTCGGCCTGTTTTTTGCAAAATCGCAAAACTGCAACAGGGGGTGCACGCAGTGTGCACGCATTGTGCACGGTTTTCACCCCCCCCGAATCGCGGCCAGCGAAAGTCTTAACGGCGCGTTTTGAGAGGCGATTGACGCGTGGTTTTGCTTGCGCCCCGAGCCGCCACAGCCCAGGCTTTGGCTCTGCACAGAAAGGCTCTGCCATGCTCGTTATCACCCCGCTTTACGCCGCCCCGATCGGGCTTGTGTTTCTGGCGCTCAGCCTCAATGTGATCCGCCAGCGCTTTGCGCATCGGGTCTCTGTGGGCGATGGCGGCGAAACCGCCCTGATCAAAGCCATGCGCGCCCAGTCCAACTGTGCCGAATATGCGCCGCTCACGCTTTTGCTGATCGTCATGGCCGAACTTCAGGGCGCCCCCGGCTGGTGGATCCATCTGCTCGGGGCTGCGCTGCTGCTTGGACGGCTCGCCCATGCCTATGGTTTTGCGCGCAGGCCGCAAATTATCTTGCTTCGCAAAACAGGAATGTATCTCACGTTTTCAGCGCTTTTGCTGGCCTCTGTGAGCGGCCTTGCGCTGGCCGTCTGACCCCGCACGAAAAAAACATCGCTTTGTGCACTTTTCCTCTTGCGGCCCAGCGCGGCATTTATTAGATCACCCCTACCCAAGGAAGCGGGCGTAGCTCAGGGGTAGAGCATAACCTTGCCAAGGTTAGGGTCGGGCGTTCGAATCGCCTCGCCCGCTCCAATTTCTCTCTCGGGAGAAACGATAAAGGTCACCTTCGGGTGGCCTTTCGTCGTTTTGACGCTCCGCACTTGGGCCGCGCTCCCGCCCCGCCGCGCGCAGCCCTCAAACGGCCTTAACACCGGACCGTTAAACAGGGCAAAACAGCCCCCTGCAAAAGGCACAAAGAGCCGCGAAAATAAATTTGAAAAAAATCAGAACGCCTTGAAGGTCAAGGTGGTCAAAGACCGCTCGATCCCGTCCACATCCAACACCCGCTCATTCACAAACTTCCCAACGTCCACCCCCTCAGGCACATAGGCTTTCAAAAGGAGGTCCCACTCGCCGCTCGTTGAATAGAGTTCGGAATGCAATTCTTTCAAAACAAGCGCCTCAGCGACCCGATAGGTCGTGCCGGGCTTGCATCTGAGTTGAACAAACACACAGTCTGACATGGCGCTTTCCTTCTTGCGTTGCGCCCTGACACTGCCACGCAGACGCAACAGGCGCAACGGCTCTTGTCAACCGATTGTATCTCGGGGCTTTTCCCGCGCGCCGCTGCGCCCTATAAGGCCCCACAACAAAGGAAAATCCAATGCGCAAAGCCACCGTCTCCCGCAGCACCAGCGAAACCAAAATCACCGTCGAGCTTACACTCGATGGCACAGGCCGCTATGACAACCAGACAGGCGTTGGCTTTTTTGATCATATGCTCGATCAGCTCGCCCGCCACGCGATGATGGATATGACAGTGCGCTGCGAGGGCGATTTGCATATTGATGATCACCACAGCGTTGAGGATGTTGGGATCGCACTCGGCCAAGCACTGGCGCAAGCCTTTGATAACAAAGCAGGAATAAACCGTTACGGGTCTTGCCTCCTGCCGATGGATGACGCCCTTGTGCGCGCCGCCCTCGACATTTCGGGCCGCCCTTTCCTCGTGTGGAATGTCGATATCCCCACGGCCAAGATCGGCACATTCGACACAGAGCTGGTGCGTGAATTTTTCCAGGCCTTCAGCACCCACGCAGGCCTTACCCTTCACATTGACGCCTTGCATGGCTTCAACGCCCACCACATCGTCGAAGCCGCCTTCAAAGCCGTTGCGCGCGCCCTGCGCGTGGCCCTCGAAGCCGATCCGCGCGCCGCGGGCGCTATCCCTTCGACAAAAGGCACGCTCTAAACCATGCTGACAGCCATCGTTGATTATGACAGCGGCAACTTGCACTCCGCCCACAAGGCGTTCGAGCGCATGGCCCGTGAGACGAACGCGGGCGATGTGATCGTGACCTCAGATCCGGAGACTGTGCTCAAAGCCGACAGGGTCGTCCTGCCCGGCGCCGGGGCCTTTCCCGCCTGTCGCAAGGCGCTGTTTGACCATAAAGGCATTTTCGAAGCCATCGAGGAGGTGGTTCTCCAGCGCGCGCGCCCCTTCATGGGGATTTGTATCGGGATGCAGATGCTCGCAACCCGCGGGTTAGAATACGAAGACACCCCCGGCTTTGACTGGATCAAAGGCAGCGTCCGTAAAATCACCCCGACAGAGGCCGCCCTGCGCGTGCCTCACATGGGCTGGAATACGCTGGAAATCGAGCATGAACACCCGCTGTTTTCCGGCGTAACATCCGGAAAACATTGCTATTTTGTCCACTCCTACCATTTTGAAGTCGACAACCTGTCAGAGCGCCTCGCCAGCACAGATCACGGCGGAAAAATCACCGCCGTGGTTGGCCGAGACACCCTTGTCGGCGTTCAGTTTCACCCCGAGAAAAGTCAAGACACCGGCCTCAGGATGATCGCCAATTTTCTTACATGGCGGCCCTGATTGCAGGCTCTGCTGACCGGCCCTGGATGACAGGCCCTGTCAGTTGACTTTGGTCCACTTCTGACTGGCACAAAACAGCCCACCCGCAACACAGCCCTTCAGGGTCAGGTTCTTGCCACTGACCTGCATTTTGCCGATGTATATCTTGTCGTTGGCAGGGCGCCAGACTTCGCCCTCATAAGCGCCGTTGCCTTTGGGGCGCATCGCGCGCACAATCTGCTTGCCTTTGTTGGGCGAGGTATATTCGCCATCCTCATTGAACGATTTCATAATCGTGCCACAGACATTCTCCCCACAAGGGCTGATCTGGACATGGGCATAGGCCCCATCGTCAACTTCCGTTTTCCACACTCCAAGCGCAGGATCAGCCAGAGCCGCCCCCGCCGCAAACAAGCCGGCACCCGCCAAAATAAGAACATTTCTCATAGTACGACCTCCCAATCTGCTCCGATCTTGAGCGCGTCCAGCGATTCCAAGCAAGCATGACTTGAGGTCACATTGCATTTCGTGCGCACCCGTGCATAAAGCCCTCATTGCTTTTTGACAGGACACAAAC
>JAHBAN010000143.1 GCA_018500075.1 Flavobacteriia bacterium
AGATGTGTATAAGAGACAGGGGTCAGGCCTTCAAATGTGATGGTCTTGATGTCCTCCCCTGACATTTTCCAATCGACCTTGCGCGGCAGATCGAGGGCAAGCCGGGTAAACCCGTCGTGTTCGCCGCTGCGCACTGTTACGGTCTGGCCGAAACCCTCTCGTGGCAGGATAAACAGGAGAAATATGACGAAAAAGAGCCTCATGCTGCGCCCTGTTTCAGTTCTTTGAGGGCTTCCTCAAGCTCGGTAAAGCTCGGGCGGCAGTGAGAGGGCGTATTCTGACGGCCCACTTCGATACAGATGTTGGTGGAGTGATTGTGCAAATTGGCAACCAATACCTCCCGGATCAGCTGATAGAAATGGGCGTCCTCCTCGACGACCGATTTGACCTTGGTGGAAAACGGGCCAACGAGACCATAGGCGAGAAAAACCCCCAAAAAGGTTCCGACGAGCGCACCGCCGATCATTTTGCCCAAGACTTCGGGCGGCTGGTCGATAGACGCCATGGTCTTGATCACGCCCAGAACCGCCGCCACGATTCCGAGCGCGGGCAGGCCGTCAGCCACGGTCTGAAGGGCGTGGCTGGAGTGTAAGGCATGGTGCAGATTTGCTTCCATTCGCTTTTCAAGAACCTCTTCGACCTGATGTGGATCATCGTAGTTCATCGATGCGGAGCGCATGGTATCGCTGATCAGATGAACGGCCTCTCGGTCTGTTAGAATTTTGGGGTATTTGGAGAAGATCGACGATTGATCGGGGTCTTCGATATGCTCTTCGATCGCGACCGGGTTGGCGCGGGCCAGCCGGATCAGCTCAAACAGCAGGCACAGCAAGTCTTTATAGTCTTCATGCTTCCACTTCGGGCCTTTGAAGACTTTGCCCATGTCTTTCATTGTGTGCTTAACGGCGGCCATGTCATTTGAAATGAGAAAGGCCCCGACTGCGGCCCCGCCAATCATCATCATTTCAAACGGCAAAGACTTCAGAATGATTCCCAGCTTGCCGCCCGCAAGCAAATACCCTCCGAAGACCATGATAAATATCACGGCAATTCCGATAAGACCGACCATCTGCACTCACCTCATTTCGTTCTCGGTATCATACCGTGCTGGAAGTTAAGAAATGCCTCACTCCTTGGGGACATTTGCGTTGCGTCCTGCGAGAATAACGCTGATCGAATAGGCCCGTTCCGCGGATAATCCTGCCATAATCGAAGCGGCGGAGGCCGGCTTCATGCGCCCCAGAAACCCGGCGGAAAACTCGGGGGCCATCTGCTCAAACAAGGCCGAGGCGTCTTTGGGCTTCATGTTTTCATAGACGGTTGTGAGCTGGGCAAGGTCGGTCTCGGCGGCAGAGTCGGCCAAAGCCAGTGTGGCTCTCAGGTCTTTTTCCGCTTTGGAGAGGGCGGCGAGCTTTTGGTCAATTTTTTCATCTGCGACGGCCAAAGCCTGCATCCGGTTTTTGATCTGCTGCTCCTGGGCGGCAACCCGCTCTTCGCGCTCGCGAAAGGCCGCCAGCATACTGTTCAGGTCTCCGACTGTTTCGCAGCTCGCTTCGGGGGTCTCGCTTGCTTCGGTCTTGGGCTGGGATTTTTCCAGCGCGATGGCTTCGCTGGCGTTCAGCCCGATGCGCAGCACGGCTGACCCGATCAGCAAGACCGAAATGGTGAAGAGGGCCCCGCGTGCGGGGCGCGCGGAGCGGCGGGCAAAGGCCTTGATCATTGCGGCCTCTCCTCGGGCGCGCGGCGTGTGAACACCGGCTCTGTCACCGCGTCCTGCACAGGCGCCGGGCCGGGCTGGGGCCTGTCTCGAACCGGCTGTTCCTGTGGCAAATCATGCATCGAGGCCACCAACAGTTCCAACCGCTGGGCGACGTTTTCGGCCCGGTCGGTCAGACCATCAAGCGAGCTGGTCGACGCGGAGGCTGTTTTCCGTGCGGCATCCAGTGTTTTTGTCAGGTCATCCACCTGTGCAGACAGCACTGCGACGGCCCCGCCCACGCCTGTTTCCAGATCGTTGAAGCGGGCCAGCCGGCGGGCCAAAACATAGCAATAGACTCCTGCGCCCAAGGCTCCGCCGACCAGCAATATATCAGCTAGAAATTCCATTTTTACCCTCCTTAGTTCAGAACAAATTCCATGATCAGCAGGTCATTGACCCGGCCTTCCCCGACAACCAGCTGCACCCGCCGCAGCATTTGCCCCCGCAAGCGCACCAGCGCGGAGGCATTTTTCAAATCGTCCAGCTCGACGGCGCGCAAATAGCTGTTGAGCACATCACTGATTCGGGGCAGCAGCTTTTCCACATCGGCCTTATATTGACCCGGGGTTTCGAGCTGTGCCCGGAAGCGCAAATGCCTGTCGCGGCCATTGTCCAGCAGCGAGACGGTCAAGGGATCAACCTCGACAAATGCGATGTCGGGCAACTCCTCCACAGACTCTGGTTTTACTTCTTTTTCAGGGCTTTCGACGCCAAACAGCAAACCGGAGTAAACCGCAAAAAACCCGCCGCCGCCGCCCGCCAAGGCGAGGACCAGGCCAATGATCATTGGGAGTTTTGATTTTTTCTTGGGTTCTTCGTCTGGTGGGGTTTCCGGGTCTGCCATCTTGTCCTCGCAGGATTTTTTACAAAACCTCTATAACCTCATCGGCCCTAACCGATTGTTAAGGCTGTTCGGTCAAATTGGCTTCGAAACGGGCAGAAGCCCAAAAACAGGAGAGCCATCCTTGGAGCAGTTACAGAACGTATTTGCATCGACTGATCTACGCCGCAAAATCATTGCGGGGCTGGCTGCGGCGGCGATGTTTGCGGCGATTCTTGCGATGACAAATCTTGCGTCCAAGCCGAGCCTGACCCTGCTGTATTCCGGCCTTGAAACGAGTCAGGCGGGCGAAGTCGTCAAGTCGCTTGAGGCGCGCGGCGTGACCTATGACATTCGTGGCGGCTCTATTTTTGTAGAATCGACTCAGCGTGATGCCCTGCGGATGACCCTTGCGAGCGAAGGTTTGCCGGCCAACAACACCAAAGGCTACGAGCTGCTCGACACATTGAACGGCTTTGGCACCACTGCGCAGATGTTTGATGCGGCCTACTGGCGTGCCAAAGAAGGAGAGCTGGCGCGCACAATCGCCGCCAGCCCGCTTGTCTCAAGCGCGCGGGTGCACATCGCAAACGGCTCCCGCAATCCGTTTCAAAAAAATGCCGAACCCTCTGCCTCGGTCTCTGTGACGGCCACGGACGGGACTATGCCGGCCAATCATGCCAAAGCCCTGCGCTATCTTGTGGCCTCTGCGGTGGCGGGCCTGTCTGCGGAAAACGTGACCGTGATTGACGATAAGGGGGGCCTCATTGGAACGAGTGACGAGGTGGCCTCTTCGGGCGCGGGCCAAGACAAAGCCGAGGTTTTGCGCGCCAAGGTCCAGAATCTGATCGAGGCGCGGGTCGGATATGGAAATGCGGTTGTGGAAGTGAGTGTCGAGACGGTCACGGAAACAGAATCGATCCGTGAAACCCTGATTGACCCTGAAAGCCGGGTTGCGATCAGCACCGATACGGAGGAGCGCTCGGGCAATTCAACCGAAGCCGCGGGGGGAGATGTCACGGTTGCGTCAAACCTGCCAAACGGGGCGGCCGGAAACGGAGGCGACAGCAACTCGAGCCAAAACACCGAAACACGCGAACGGGTAAACTACGAAGTCTCTGAAACCTTGAGAGAAATCACCCGTGCCGCGGGCGCTGTCAAACGGCTCAGTGTGGCCGTTCTGGTCAATGGAACGGAAACCACAAATGCCGAGGGCCAAACCGTCTTTGAGCCGCGCTCTGCCGAGGAGCTTGCTGCGCTGCAAGAGCTTGTCTCGTCAGCTGTCGGCTTTGACGAGGCGCGCGGGGATGTCATCACGCTCAAATCGCTTCAGTTCCAGCCGCTTGATTCCCTCGGGACCGAAGCCACCTCGTCCTTCATGAGCAAAATGGCCTTTGATGCTATGTCTTTGATCCAGATGGGGGTTCTTGCGCTCGTCTCGCTTGTGTTGGGCCTGTTTGTGCTGCGCCCGATTCTGACGAAGCCCGCCCCTGTGGCCTCTGCCGGCCCCGCCCCGAGCATTGGCTATGACCCTCTTGGGGCAGAGCCGCTCAATGGCGAGATTGCCGATGATGGCGAGGGCATCGGGGCGGTTGATTTCTCCAGCCGCAACGCGCTTCCCGATATTTCCGGACCATCCGAGGAAGATCCGGTTGAACGGCTGCGCAATCTGATTGCCGAACGGCAGGATGAAACCGTTCAAATCTTGAAAAACTGGCTTGAAAATAAAGAGGAGAAAGCGTGATGAGCATCTCGCATCTGCTCGAAACATTTGAAGAGATCAATCCTGACGAAGATTTGGGGCAAAGCCCTGATGATCAGCGAACAGATCATGAGCTGGCTGTTTTTGAGCGCGGTTACAAGGCCGGGTGGGATGATTGCACCGCCGCTGCGGAACAGTCAGGGACGGCCTTGAGCGCGGCTTTCGCACAAAATCTGAATGATTTGTCCTTCACCTATCATGAGGCCTATTCTGCAATTGTCCGCTCGATAGAACCTTTGGTGCGCCAACTTGTCGAAGCAACACTGCCCGACCTTGCAAGCGACAGTCTGGGTCAAAAACTTGGCGCCGAGATGACACAGATTGCGCGCACCCACGCGGGCAGCCAGCTCCTGATCACCTGCCACCCGAGTCGACGGACCATGGTGCAATCGGCTTTGCCTGATGGCCTCAGTCTGACGGTATCTGTCGCGCCCGACGACCGGCTGGCTGCGGACCAGATTTCACTCAGGTTTGCCGAGGTTGAGCGCGAAATCGACGTGGCCCGTTTTGCCACAGAGGCGCGCACTCTTATTCATAATTATTTTGAAAGTATAAAAAGGGAGCCACTCAATGGCTGATACATTTGATGCGCCCAAGCCGGAAAGTGGCGGGCTTTTTTCGACTGTTCCAATCGAAATGACGGTTTCTGTGGGGCGTGCGCGCCCTCTGATCCGCGATCTGCTCACGCTGAGCGAAGATGCTGTTCTGCCGTTGGACACGCGGATCGACGATCCTGTCGAGCTTTTCGTCGGGGATCGGCTTGTTGCGCGGGGCGAGCTGCAAGAGCTGGATGGCGACGAAGCGGGGCAGCTGGCGGTGCGCATCACAGAAATCGCCGAATCCGGAAAGCCGTTCGTGTGATGAAACTGCGTGCTGTCCTGATTGTTTTTGCTGTGGGCCTCTGCTTTGGCGCAGCCGGCCCTGCCGTGGCCCAAGAGCTGAGTCTGTCCCTCGGGGAAGGCGCGTCTCTCTCTGGCCGGTCGGTTCAGCTTATCTTGTTGATCACTGTGCTGAGCGTGGCCCCCGGTTTGGCGATCATGGTGACTTGCTTTCCCTTTTTGGTGACGGTCTTGTCGATCCTGCGTCAGGCAATCGGGCTTCAGCAATCGCCTCCGAATATGCTGCTGGTGAGTCTTGCTATGTTTTTGACGTATTTCATCATGGAGCCGGTGTTTATGCAGGCTTGGAGAGACGGCATTGAGCCGCTGACCCGAGAAGAACTGACCATGGCGGAAGCCTTTCCGAAGGTGGCCGATCCGTTTCGCAGCTTCATGTTGGGGCGTATCGACCCTGAGACATTTGCCTCTATTGCATCGCTGCGCCCTGAAATGGCCTCGCTTAACCCGAATGCGGATGCGCCTCTGTCCGTGCTTGTTCCGAGCTTTATGTTGTCAGAGGTGGCGCGTGCCTTTCAAGTCGGGTTTCTTATTTTCATACCCTTCCTGATTATCGATCTTGTGGTTGCCGCTATCCTGATGTCGATGGGTATGATGATGGTGCCGCCCGCTGTGGTGGCGCTTCCGTTCAAGCTGTCGTTCTTTGTCTTGGCCGACGGGTGGCGGCTGCTGACGGAAGGGCTTGTGCGCAGTTACTTTTAGACCTCAGCGCTTGCGGCCTTCGCGCAACCATCCAAAGACGATCAGGGCAACAAAGAGCAGCAGAGCCAGCCAGGGCGGCATCAAGGCCGAGTGTTTGAGGCCCACCGTTTCGTACGCGCCCCGTAGCGTCAGCCCCAACCAGCCCGCGCCCGCGGCGTTGCGCCCCTCGCGGACGTTGCGCAGGCTTGGCAGCCTGTCTTCTATGGCAAAGACACCGCCCTGTTGTGCCGCGATCACCGGCGCCAGCCTCTCGGCGTTTGCGATCGTGTTTGCAAACTCGCGTGGCGAGGCATTGCCCAAGCCGGCCACAGACGCCAGAGCGCTGTCTTGGAGCCGGTATAGCCCAACGTCGCTGGCGGGAAAGAGCGCTTCAAAGACGCCGGGGCTTGTTTGGGTGAGCGCGACTTCGCTTTGTTCGCCTGACGGATGGGTCACGGTCACGGCTTCGGGCGCGTCTTGCAAGCTGCGACGCGTGATCTTGAGGCCGCTTTCAGTGGCTTCGGCCAAGAGAGCTTCTTCCTCGAGATCCGGCTCTTTCATCATCCAATGGGACAAGCGCCGCAGCAGCTCGAGCTGTGGCCCGCCCCCTTCATAGCCCCGCGCCCAGAGCCAAGCATGATCGGACGCAAGCAAAGCCACCCGGCCCTCGCCGACCCGATCCAAGACCAAGAGGGGCTTTCCCTCAAAGCCCTCCATCACAACATCACCGGTGACATCGGCCAGTTCGATCTGTCGCATCCAGCGGCCCCAGCCCGTTTCGTCGTCGCCGCCGCCCAGTCCGCGTGTCACAGGGTGGCGCTGGCCTGTTTGAGTCACGCGGGGATGAAAGGCTTGTTCGATCACCCGCGCGGTCGGGCGGGCGGGCACAATTGGCGCCAAGGGCGAGCGATACAAACTGTCTGCCGAGGCAAAATCAGGCCCCGCGGCAAACAAGACTGCGCCGCCTGTTTTCACATAATCGCGCACATTTTCGAGATATTCGGTGGGCAAAATTCCGCGCCGCTTGTAGCGGTCAAAGATGATCAGGTCGAAGTCTTTGATCTTTTCGATAAAGAGCTCTCGGGTTGGAAAGGCAATCAGCGAAAGCTCTCCAACCGGAACGCCATCATGTTTTTCGGGGGGGCGCAGGATGGTGAAGTGAACAAGATCAACCGAGCTGTCAGACTTCAACAGATTGCGCCATGTCCGCCCGCCAGCGTGCGGCTCGCCTGACACCAGCAAAACGCGCAAGCGGTCGCGCACCCCGTTTATCTCGAGCAAATAGGAGTTGTTTCGCGTGGTCAGCTCGCCCTTGCTTTCCGGGATGTCAAACTTGATCACGTTCCGCCCACCGTGGGGCAGGCTCACCGGCACGATGATGTCACGCCCGATCGGAACGTCAAAGCGGATTGGCTCTTGCGCACCAACCGAAATAGAGAGCTGTGTAAAGCCGTCTGCGACCGCAACGGCCCCTTGGTCTTCGATCCGCACTGTCAGCTCGATCTGTTCGCCGATAATGCCGAAGGCGGGCGCGTTTTCGACCGTCAAGCGGCGGTCCCAGTCTGTGTCGGACCCCGTCATGAGCAAATGCACCGGCGCGGGCATCTGTGGCATTGCCTCAATGTCGTGGACCAAGCCGTCGCTGATCAGAATGGCGCCGGCGACACGGCTTTGCGGCTCTTCGGCCAGAGCCTTTGTCAAAGCGCTCAAAGCCTGCGTGCCTGCATTGTCCGCTCCATCACCGACCGTGATCTCGCGGATTTCGGTGTTGGCGCGGCTGCGCAGTTTTTGCAGCACATTCGCTTTGGCACGCTCGGTTTGGTCGGCACGTGCGGCCAGAGTTTGGCTGGCGCTGCGATCGGTCAGCACAAAGACAATGTCGCTCAGCGCTTCGCGTTCTTCTTGCTCAAGAATCGGCCCTGCCAGCAGGAGAAGCACAAGGGCCGCCGCCAGACACCGAAGCCAAGCGCCGGCCAGTTTGCGCCATATGGCAAAGCCAAGCGCGACTGTGGAGAGCAGGGCCAAGACAGACCAGACAGGCCAGCTTAACAGGGGGCTAAACACGATATCCCAGCTCATTGCCCCAACCTTTCAAGGAGCGCGGGGACGTGCACCTGATCTGATTTGTAATTTCCTGTGAGCACGTGCATCACAAGGTTGACGCCGAAGCGATAGGCCATCTCGCGCTGCCGCTCGCCGGCAAGACCGCGCCCTATCGGCAGAAGAGGCGCGCCGCGCCCGTCGACGGCCCAGGCGGCGGCCCAATCATTGCCACCGATCACGACAGGGCTGACCCCGTCATTCAGGTTTCGAAAGGGCATTCCTTCTGCCTGAACCGCCTCGGCGGGCGCGGCCTCGACCCAGACATCATGACCCATGTGTCGTCCGGGGAAGTCTTGTAACAGGTAGAAGCTGCGCGTGAGGACGTGATCTTCCGGCACCGGCTCAAGCTCGGGAATGTCGAGCTGGGCCGCCAGTCGCCGCAGCGCCTGCCCTGCGGGGCTTGCCGCCCCGAACTTCGCAACATTTGAATCGCGCGTATCAAACAGGATCATGCCACCGGCGCGCAAATAGGAGTTGAGTTTGAGATATGCAGCCTCTGAGGGCGTGCTTTGATCAGGCGTGACAGGCCAGTAGAGCAGCGGATAAAACGCAATCTCATCGCGCTCCAGATCAACCGATTGTGGCGGCTCTGGCTCGACCGACGTTCTGAAAAACAGGGTGTTGGACAGCCCTGAAAGCCCGGCCAGCGCAATGTCGTCTGCTTGTGTGTTGCCCGTGATCACATGAGCCAAGGCAAGCTCGCGCGTCGCGCTGATCGGGTTTGCGCTGTCTTGGGCTTCGGCGCTGTGGGCTGTTGTGAGGAGCGCGAGGGCCAGCAGGGCGACACCGGACTGGCGCAAACGGCCCGACAGAAACAGCGTTGCCAAAACATCAAGCGCCAGCAGCAGGAGCGCAAAGCCAAACAACGGGCCGCCCAAGGGGCGCTCTGTCGGGCCGTCAAATCCTGTTTTCGCTATGTGGGATGGCCAATCTGTGCGCTCAAGGCGGCGCTCCGAGTCTATCACATTTTTTGCGATGCGCCGCCCCGGACCCTCATATAGCCCCGGTGGCAGATCGGCTTTGGTGCGCTCGCTCAATAGCCTGTCTCCTGTCACGCTGGTCAGGTTTTTTGCGTCTTGCAAGCGACCATAAGCGTCGAGCGCTTTCACGGGTTTCCAGAGTGTTCCGACCATTTCACTTTGATCCAAAGAGGTTGTCGAGCGTGCGATCGACAGCCTTTCGAGCATCCTCACAAAAAGCCCGGACAGCGGTAAATTGGACCATTCGGCATTGGCGGAGATATGAAACAAAACAACCTCCCCCTGGCCCAGCGTCTTGCGTGTGACAAGGGGGGTGCCGTCACTCAGCCGCGCGATCACCCGCTCGGCCAATTGCGGGTCTGGCTGGGCGACGACTTGCGCAGTTACCCTTAACTCGTCAGGAACGCTCAGCCCGAAAAAGGGCGAACCGCGCTCAAAGGGAGCAAGAGATTTGGGCGCGCCCCAACTCATGGCCCCACCGACAAAGCGCCCTCCGGCCCGCAGCCGCACAGGCAAGAGCGGATCTTCTGTTGTGCGGCTCACGTCACTGGCGGCAAGTTTGGGACCGGCAAAGCGCACCAAGAGGCCACCGGCGGTCACCCAGTCAATGAGCGCCGTTTCATGTGCCTCGGTCAGCTCGGCGATATCTGCCATAATCACAACGTCAGGCGGCACGAGCAAGACATCATCAAGGCTGCCGAACCTGAGTTTGGACGAGGTCACAAGCGCTTTTTCCAAGTAGTGGAGCGGCGATAACAGCTCCAGACCTTCCCGGTTTGTCCGCGCATCCACGAGCGCGATATCGCGCTGGCGCAAGCTGTCATCGGTCAGCACAACAGCGCCTGCCTGTGCTTGCCCTTTGATTGAAAAGCGGGTCATGCGCGCTTGCAGCTCCAGAGGCAAATCAAACTGGACGCTTGTTTCATATTCACCTGCATCAAGTCTTACGTTTTTCTCCTCGAGGATGCGTTCGACCCCGGCCGGATCGGGGCCAATGGCCTGCACAACAAGATCACGCGCGCCTGCTCTTTGAAGGCTGTGAAGCGTGAGTTTCACGCCCTCCATGTTTTGAGGGGGTAAGGATAGGACCAGCAGAGGCCCCGACCCCTCGGCCACCTCGACAGTGCCGCGCGCTTCCAGCAGAGCCAGCAAATCGTTTTGGCCCTCCCGTGCGATGCCGTCACTGAGCCAGAGCGTGTCAAAGCGCCCGTCTGGCAAGTTTGCTGTGACGGCCTCTGAAGCTGTCATTTCCCAGGCGTCCGGTTGCAAGCCGGCCAAGCGGCGCTCCCAAATATGGGCCGGCTGAAACACCGGGGTGTCTGGCCGTGTCGTTTTGAGGACTGCGACGGCGCGGCTGTTTGCGGCGGCTTGCTGTAACACGCCGGCCAAAAAATCCTGCCTCTGTTGCCAATCAGGGGCGCTTGCCCAGCTTGCATCCAACAGGATCAACAACCGCTCGCGGCTTTCATTGGTTTTGCTTGTGGGATGAAGCACCGGCCCTGCCAGCCCAACAATGACCGCTGCCAAAGCAAGGCTGCGCAGCACCAACAGCCACCAAGGAGTGCGATCGGAACTGCTGTCATTGTCCTTGAGGCCGACCAAGAGCGAGACAGCCGGAAACAGGCGCCGTATCGGTGCGGGGGGCACGGCCCGCAGCAAGACCCACAAAACCGGCAAAATCAGCAACGCGAGGAGCAGAGCGGGCGCAGTAAAGAACAAGGGGCCAATGTTCATCTCGGGCCTTCGATCATTTTATAGAGCCACATTGCCGCGGACTGCGCGGGGGTGTTTGTATGATGGGTGCTAAAGGTCCAGCCGGTTTGGTGGCACAGGTGCTCAAGGCGTGCCTTGCGCTCGGCCAGCCGCTCCAGATAGCGCGCACTCAGGTCTGCGGCCTGCAATGTGTCGTGCTGTATGGTTCCGCCGACCGAGTCAAAAACCGTGCGACCCCGGAATGGAAAGCTCTCCTCCGCAGGATCCAGTATTTGCAGGCAAACACCACGCGCGCCTTTGGCCGAGGCATTGAGCACCGTTTTTTCCACTGTTTCGATATCCCCCAAGAAGTCGGACACACAAACACAGAAAGCATTATTCTTGATGGTTTCAAACTGCGGCGCTGCGTAATCTTCTGGCTTCAGGTGCATCAGAAAGTCGGCAAACCGCGCAAGCTGTTTCGGGCCGGCACGCGGCGGCAGGTTTTCGCCGCACAATCCGATCTGTTCTCCCCCGCGTGAGAGCAAAATCGCGATGGCGAGGCTGACAAGCTGCGCGCGATCCATTTTTTGGGGCAGGTCAGGCGCGCTTGAAAACTGCATGGAGCGTGCCCGATCCACCCAAAAAAACACCGATTGTGAAATTTGCCATTCTTTCTGGCGCACAAACTGTGCATCCGAGCGCGCCGAACGCCGCCAATCCAC
>JAHBAN010000042.1 GCA_018500075.1 Flavobacteriia bacterium
CCGCCACAGCAGAGGCGACAGGCCAGTCGCGGTTGGAAAAGAACTCTTCAAACAGCACCTTGCCGATCATCAGGGTTTGTGAGCCGCCCAGAAGCGAGGGGATAACAAACTCGCCCAGCGCCGGAATGAAGACAAGGAAGCAGCCGGCGATGATCCCTTGTTTTGAGAGCGGAATTGTCACGAGCCAGAAGGCTGTGAGGCGCGAACAGCCGAGGTCTTCTGCGGCTTCCAGAAGAGAGGAGTCGAGCTTTTCCAAAGCGGCGTAGATCGGCAGGATCATGAAGGGAAGATAGGTATAGATGATGCCGATATAGACGGCTGTATTGGTGTTGAGGATTGTGAGCGGTTCGGAGATCAGGCCGCTCCAAATCAGGAACTGGTTGAGAAAGCCTTCGTTGGAGAGGATGCCCATCCAGGCATAGACACGGATCAGGAACGAGGTCCAAAACGGCAGGATCACCAGCATCATGAGGGTCGGGCGCCATTCGTCGGGCGACTGGGCCATTGCATAGGCGATCGGATAGCCGACAAGCAGGGTGAGCGCCGTCGAAAGCGCGGCGATTTGCAGGCTGGAGAGATAGGCCTTCCAGTAGAGATCATCTGTTGTGAGGAAGGTGAAATTCTCAAAATCGAGACCGGCAAAGAAACTGCGCAGCCCACTCCAGCCCGAGGCGAAATCAAGCGTTGGCGTATAGGGCGGAATGGCAAGCGCCGTGTCAGAGAGGCTGATCTTGAACACGATCACGAAGGGCACGAGAAAGAGCACCAGGAGCCAGACATAGGGAACAGCAATCAGGGTAAAGCGGCGCATGGATCAGCCCTCCAGCACGATGGCGGCTGTGTCTGTCCAGCTGAGCCAGACGCTGTCTTCCCAGGTGAAGCTGCGCCGCTCAAGGCGCGTTGTGTTGGCGGTCTGGGCTTTGATCATCTGGCCGTTCTCAAGCTCGACATGATAGGTCGAGAGGTTGCCGAGATAGGCGATGTCGATGATTTTGCCCTTGATGGCATTGGTCACTTTGGCCGGCTTTGCTGCGGTGATCGAAACTTTCTCGGGGCGGATCGCCAGCGCGCATTTGCGGCTTTCGCCAAGGTCGTTTGTTGTCTTGGCATGGAGCGGGGCTTTGCCCTCGGCATAGGTGATGTCATAGCCGTCTCCCGCGCGGGTGGCGTGGCCGTTGAGGATATTCACATCACCGATGAAGTCGGCGACATAGACGGAATTGGGCCGCTCGTAGATATCGGCGGGGGTGGCGACCTGAATGATCTGGCCTTCGTCCATCACGGCGACGCGCGAGGCGACGGTCATGGCTTCTTCCTGATCGTGGGTCACGATCACAAAGGTTGTGCCGGTTTTCTCCTGAATATCCATCAGTTCGAACTGGGTGTCCTGACGCAGCTTTTTGTCGAGTGCGCCGAGGGGTTCGTCGAGCAAGAGGAGCTTTGGCGCTTTGGCGAGAGAGCGGGCGAGGGCCACGCGCTGGCGCTGGCCGCCGGAAATCTGGTGGGGTTTGCGTTTGGCAAATTTGGTGAGTCGTGTGAGGCGCAACATTTCCTCGACGCGGGCGTCTATTTCGGGCTTGGCCTTGCCTTCGCGCTTGAGGCCAAAGGCGATATTTTCCGCAACCGACAGATGTGGAAAGAGCGCATAGGATTGAAACATCATATTCACGGCGCGCTTGTTGGGCGGCACGCCGGCCATATCTTGCCCTGCAATCAGGATCTGGCCTTCTGTCGGGGTTTCAAAGCCGCCGAGCATTCGCATCATCGTGGTTTTGCCACAGCCCGACGGGCCGAGCAGGGCAAAGAATTCGCGTGCGTAAATATTCTGTGTGAGGTTGTCGATGGCGACAAAATCACCAAAGCGTTTGGTGACATTTTTAAACTCGATGAGCGGCTTTTCGTTTGCGTCGAGCCAAGGTGCGAAAATGGTCTGTGCCATGCGTATCCCCAATAGTTGAAAAAGCCCGCAAACCGGAGTTCGCGGGCTGGGTTCAGGCTTATGTGCCTGATTTGATTTTTGTCCAGAGGCGTGTGACGACACGCTGGACTTTGGCGTCATAAGGAGAGGTTGTGTAGAGCTTCTCCAGAGTTTGCGCATCGGGGTAGATCGCTGTATCGCCAATGACATCTTCTTCAAGCATAGGCTGTGAGGCCAGGTTGCCGTTGGCGTAATAGACATAGTTTGACGCGGCGGCCATGTTCTCGGCGTTCATGATGAAGTCGAGGAACTTATGTGCGCCCTCGACGTTCGGTGCGTCGACAGGGATTGCCATTTGGTCAAACCACATAAGCGCGCCCTCTTTGGGAGCGTTATAGGCGATTTCGACACCGTTTTCGGCTTCGGCGGCGCGGTCACGGGCTTGGAGGATGTCGCCAGACCAGCCGAAGGCCACACAGATATCGCCGTTGGCGAGCGCGTTGATATATTCCGAGCTGTGGAACTTTTGCACGTAAGGCGCAATGGCTGTCAGCACGGCTTCTGTTTTGCCGATCACGTCAGGATCCTGGCTGTCGGGGTCCTCGCCGATATAGGCCAGCGCGGCAGGGATCATCTCGGCTGGCGCATCAAGGAAGTGCACGCCACAGGCGGCGAGTTTTTCCATATTGGCGGGGTTGAACACGAGGTCGAGCGAGCCGACAGGCGCGTCAGCCCCCAGAACTTCCTGAACTTTTCCGACGTTGACGCCAAGCCCGGTTGTGCCCCACATATAGTTGATCGAATAGGCATTGTCGGGGTCATATTTGGCGGTGCGGGCTTCGATTGCATCCCACATATTGCCTTTGTTGCTCAGCTTGGAGGCGTCGAGCTTCTGGAAGGCGCCGGCAGTGATCTGGCGTTGCAGGAAGGTGCCCGAAGGCACAACAACGTCATAGCCCGAGCCGCCTGCGAGCATCTTGGTTTCGAGGACTTCGTTTGAGTCAAAGACGTCATAGATCAGCTTGATGCCGGTTTCTTCTTCGAACTTGGTGAGCAGCTCTTCGTCGATATAATCGGACCAGTTGTAGACGCGCACTTCCTCAGCCGAGGCCATGCCTGCGACGAGTGCGAGTGAGGCGACTGCTGTGAGCAGATGGGTTTTCATATTTGATTTCTCCCTGGTTACGAGGTCATTCCCCTTGACGAAATATTTGATCAAGTTTTGACTGTCTTGGCAACATTTCAATTATAATGCCTGCACGATGTGCGGAAAAATGCAAGAGATTCGGAAGGATAGACTATGACGCAGGACCCAGCTCGAACGGCCAATCTGATCGGTTTTGCGGCTTATCCAACCCTGTCTTCGGCCGAGCTTCCGGCGCATGAAAAAGTCTATCGGCAGATGCGCGATCTGCTGTTGTTTGGAGAGTTGGCGCCCGGGCAGGCTGTGACCATTCAGGGGATATGCGACACGCTTGGCGCGGGGATGACGCCTGTGCGGGAGGCCATCCGCCGCCTCACAGCCGAGGGCGCGCTGGAGTTCTTGGGAAACAGGCGTGTTGTGGTGCCTGTGTTGGCTGTGGGGCACGTGAACGAGCTTATATTTGCACGTCAGGCTATTGAGCCGCAGCTGACTGTGCGGGCCACCGAGCGGGCGACAGACGAGGGCATTGAGGAGCTGACCCTGATTGACGAGGCGCTGGATGTTGCGATCGCGCAGGGGGATGTGAGAACCTATCTTGAACAGAACTATCGCTTTCATGCGCGGCTCTATTCCATGGCGCAGGCGCCTATTCTTTCCGCACTGGCGGATGGTCTTTGGCTAAGATTTGGGCCAAGTTTGCGCGTGGTCTGCGGGCGGGTCGGGACCCAAAACCTGCCCGATCAGCACCACGAAGCCTTGAGCGCGATGCGCGCCGGCGATGCGCAGGCCGCCGCCAGAGCGATGCGCGAGGATGTGATTCAGGGTATGGAGCAGGTGCGCCGGGCGCTCTGTGAAACCACAAGAGATTGACAGAAAATAATTTGATCATATTCTAGCGGGACAGAATTTGACCGCGTCGGCACGCCCGCGCCTCTGGGAGTTTGATATGACACAGATCACCAACCATATGCCAACAGAAGAGTTGCAGCGTCTTGATGCGGCGCATCATATGCACCCGTTCACCACCAATGATGATCTGGAGAAGAAGGGCGCGCGGGTGATCACCCGTGCGAAGGGCGTGACGCTGACAGACAGCGAAGGCAACGATATTCTGGATGCTATGGCGGGCTTGTGGTGTGTGAATATCGGCTACGGGCGCGACGAGCTGGCCGATGTTGCGAGCCGCCAGATGCGGGAGCTGCCCTATTACAACACCTTTTTTCAAACGACTCATGTGCCTGCGATTGCTTTGGCGGAGCGTCTGGCCGAGCTGACGCCCTATGATTTGAACCATGTTTTCTTTGCCAATTCCGGCTCTGAGGCGAACGACACAAACATCCGGATTGTGCGGACCTATTGGCAGGAAAAAGGCCAGCCCGAGAAGACTGTGATCATCAGCCGCAAGAATGCCTATCACGGCTCGTCTGTGGCCTCATCGGCCTTGGGCGGTATGGCGGGGATGCACGCGCAGAGCGGGATGATCCCCGATATTCACCACATCGACCAGCCGAACTGGTGGGCCGAGGGCGGCGATATGAGCGAAGAAGACTTTGGTCTTGAGCGCGCCCAACAGCTTGAGAAAGCGATCCTGGACTTGGGCGAACACCGTGTGGCGGCCTTTATTGGCGAGCCGGTGCAGGGCGCGGGCGGGGTTATCATTCCGCCGTCGACATATTGGCCGGAAATCCAGCGTATTTGTGACAAATACGGTATCCTGCTGATTGCCGATGAGGTGATCTGTGGCTTTGGCCGCACGGGCAACTGGTTTGGCTCCCAGACCATGGGGATCAAGCCCGATATTATGACGGTGGCGAAAGGGCTTAGCTCTGGCTATGCGCCGATTTCGGCGAGCATTGTGAACGACAAAGTCGCCGCCGTTCTTGGCGCTTGTGAGTTCAACCACGGCTATACCTATTCGGGCCATCCTGTGGCCTGTGCCGTGGCTCTGGAGAACCTGCGGCTGCTTGACGAGGAAGGCATTGTCAGCCACGCGGCAGAGGAGCTTGCGCCTTATCTCAAAGAGAAATTCGAGAGCCTTGGCGATCATCCGATGGTCGGGGAGGTCAAGATTGTCGGGATGATGGGATCGCTTGCGCTGACGCCTGACAAGGCGACGCGGGCGAAGTTTGCTGCTGATGTCGGGACCGTTGGATTTATGGTGCGGGAGCGCTGTTTTGCCAACAATCTGATCATGCGCCATGTCGGGGACCGGATGGTGATCAGCCCGCCTCTTGTGATCACCAAAGCCGAGATCGACGAGCTGATTGTGCGGGCGCGCAAGGCGCTGGACGAGGGCTATGAAAATGTGAAGGCGGCGGGGCTGTTCAAGGCGATGAGCTGAGGGATTTCGGCTTGCGCCGACCCGCTGGGGGACGGTGTCCCCCAGACCCCCTCAAGCCGTTTGCAACGCAGCTGCGATAACCGGGAGGGCGCAGGTGTTGCGCGGTTCGGATTGGATATTTTGAGCAATAAAAAAGAGCTTTTTTGAGCTGCGTACCGGGGCGTTAACTCTTTTGCAGAGGCGAAAAACAGGGGGGTGATATGCGTGCACAACCCGTGCACCATGCGTGCACCGCCCCAATCGCCCGCCTGTTAAGAGAAAATTGAATAATGCAGCGTGCGGTGGGGCGCCGCGGGCAGGGCGCTCAGGCGGCCCGCCCATCGCGCCCGGCCCAACAGATGCGTTTGCATCTGTGATGCAAACCGGCTTCGGCGGGGGCGCCGCCTTTCACTGGCTCAAGCGGTGAGTTTCTTGCCGAGACCCTCGAGCATGGCAAGGCAGGCTTGCAGCTGGTCGGGGGCGATAAACTCGTCGGGTTTGTGAGCCTGTTCGATGCTGCCGGGGCCGCAGACCACAGCCGAGAGTCCGAGCTGTTGGAAGAGGCCCGCTTCGGTTCCGAAGGCGACCACATCAACGCCGTTGCCGCCGGTGAGGGCGGCGCAGAGATCGCGGGCTTCATTTTCCTCCATCGGCATCAGGCCCGCCACCTCGCCCATGGTTTCGACTTCGATGGCGGCGGCGGGGTGCACCGCGCGCATGGCCGGGAGGAGTGTATTTTCTGTATAGGCATCGAGCGCCTTGTGCAGGAATGTGTAATCACTGTCCTGAACCGGGCGGAACTCCCAGTCGACCTCGGCTTTGCCGACGATCACGTTATGGGCCACGCCGCCGGCGATACGGCCGATGTTCACGGTTGTATAGGGCGGCTCAAAGCGGCTGCCTTCGGGGGCGCGCGCCATCAGATCTCTGCGCAGCTCCATCAGCTTTGTCACATAGCGCACCGCATATTCGGCGGCATTGACCCCGCGCGCAGGCTGGCTGCCGTGGCCCTCAAGGCCGGTGAAGCGCGTGGTGTATTCGCAGCAGCCTTTGTGGCCTTCGATGATGCGCATTTCGGTCGGCTCGCCGATGATGGCGATGGCGGGTTTCAGCCCTTGGGCCTGAAGCTCCTTCACCAGCGCTTGTGCACCGATGCAGCCGGTTTCTTCGTCATGGGTGAAGGCGAAGTGGACCGGGCGGGTGAGCGGGAGCGCGGCGTAGGCTTCGGCCATGGCGAGCGTGGCGGCGATAAAGCCTTTCATGTCGCAGGTGCCACGACCAAAGAGCAGCCCGTCGCGGTCTGTCAGGGTGAAGGGGTCGCTTGTCCAGTCCTGATCTTCGACGGGGACGACATCGGAGTGGCCTGAAAGCACAATGCCGCCGTCGCCCTCTGGCCCCAGCGTGGCGAAGAGATTGGCCTTGGTGCCGCAGGGCGCGCTGTAGGTTGTCACCCGCGCGCCGAGCTGGCCGAGATGATCGGCCATGAAGGCGATCATCTCGAGGTTGCTGTCGGGAGAGACGGTTGGAAAGGCGACGAGCTGTTCCAGAAGCGCGACGGTGCGGGCGAGAGTGCTCATGGTTTGACAAACATCTTGCGCGGTCGATCGCAGAGCGCTTCGGCGGGGCCTTCGTCTTTGATCAGGATCGTCTCGGTGATCTCCATGCCCCAGTCGTCCATCCAGAGGCCCGGCATGAAGTGGAATGTCATGCCCGGCTCCAGCACGGTTTCGTCCTCGGCGCGCAGGGAGATTGTGCGCTCGCCCCAATCGGGCGGGTAGCTGAGGCCGATAGGGTAGCCGCAGCGCGCGCCGCGCTCGATCCCGGCTTTTTCCAAGGGGGCGGCGAGGGCATTGGCGATGTCGCAGGCGCGGTTGCCGGCGCGGGCCTTTTCAAGACCGGCTTCAAGCCCTTCGACAAGCGCCGCCTCGGCGCGTTTGAGGAAGTCTGACGGCTCGCCCAGAAAGATCGTGCGGCAGAAGGGGGCGTGATAGCGGCGGTAGCAGCCGGAAATTTCAAAGAAGGTCGCCTCGCCTGTCTGGAAGGGGCGGCCATCCCATGTGAGGTGGGGCGCGGCGGCGTCGGAGCCTGAGGGCAAGAGCGGCACAATGGCGGCGTAATCGCCCCAGTGGCCATCGGCGCCGCGAATGAGATCGCGTTGGACTTCGGCCACCACCTCGTTTTTGGGGATGCCGACTTCGACACGCTCAAGGAGGCCATCGACGACCTTTTCGCTGATCTTGGCGGCGCGGCGCATGAAGACCAGCTCTTCTTCGGACTTCACGGTGCGCTGCCAGTTGACCAACGCTGTGGCGTCAAGGAACTGCGCATTTGGCAGCTCAGTGAGCAGGGTTTGGAAGGCTTTGGCGGAGAAGTAATAATTGTCCATCTCGACGCCGATCCGCACATCTTCGCGGCCCAGATCCTTGATGCGGGTGGCGAGATCTTGCATCGGGTGGCGGGTTGTGGACTGAACGAAGTGGTCGGCGTAGCCGTGGACATGGCTGTCGTCCATCCAGACTGTGCGGACAGCGCCGTTGGCGTCCTGGCGGCGGCCCCACCAGTGCGGCGCGCTGTCGTGGGTTATGATGACGCCTTGATGAACGTAAAAGGACCAGCCGTCATAGCCTGTGAGCCACGCCATATTGGACGGGTCCTGGACATAGAGCAGGTCTATCCCTGCGGCTTCCATGGCGAGGCGTGTTTTTTTGAGGCGGGCGGCATATTCGACTTCGGAAAAGGGCGTTCTGTGAAAATTCATCAGCTTGGCTCAGTTTGATTTTGGTTTGGCCTATCAGCGGTAAAAGCGGGGCTTTGGTCTAGAGGGTAAAACGCCTTGATTTGGCGGTTTGCGACATTTGGGGGTATGATTCTCCGGTTGTTTGCACCTTGGGGCTGATACAATTGCGAAACAATCTTGCAAGAAAGCGGCCCCCAGAAAAACAAACTGGCGCAAAAGGCGGGATTTTGTGCGTTTTCTGACTAATTATCCTGCTGGGAGGGGTCATAAAAAAATACTTGGTTAGACTGTTGCATGATACCGCCCACCTGAGGTTAGATGTGACGCGATAAGTGGTTCAAGCCACAAGAAAACGACGGGGAGCCGATTTTTGGCCAACACGCATAATGAAGATGCGTTCGTAGCGTTCGAACGTGTTCAGAAGAGTTACGACGGCGAGACGCTTGTTGTAAAAGACCTAAACCTGACATTGCCCAAAGGCGAGTTTCTGACAATGCTTGGGCC
>JAHBAN010000178.1 GCA_018500075.1 Flavobacteriia bacterium
CATTTGTAGAGCGAGTGGGTACTGACCCCCAATCGCTCCGAAACCTCACGAACTGGATATCCACGTTCCGTGATCTGATGCACCGCATCACGCTTGAAGCCCTCACTGAAATTTGGCTTCCCCATAACGGCCTCCTTGCCTCAAAATTAGCGAAGAAAGCGTCTACAATACTGGGCGCTATTCACTTCACCGTTACAGATTTCTCTTCATCAGACAAAATTGATGTAGTGGGAGTTAACCTTGGTGCCGGTTATTTTGAAGGGGACATAGACGGTACTCCCACCGCTGCTGCCACAGCTTCAGACAATGGGATTATCGTCATTACTGATCAGTCATATGCGACAGCTGAAGCTGCAGCAGACGATATCGCTGCTTCGACAGGATCAGCAAGCGGTGACAACGTCTTTATCTTCTTGAACTCAACATCTGGTGTTGCAGAAATGTGGTGGGATACGGATGTTGGTGCAGCTGGAACGACTGCTGCCAGCGCCCAGTTGGCCACATTTGAGAACATTACGAATCTGACTGATTCGGCCGCTACTATGTCAGTTGACAGTTTTGTAATCGCCTAAAATTGGGGTTTACCTCAGCTTAAAATTTCAAAGCCCTCTGACTCAGGTTGGGGGGCTTTTTGCGGTCGGTTTGTGAGTTTGGCACTGCGGTTTGCGGATAATTAGTGGCGTATGCGGGGGCGCGTGGTGGGGTGTTGAGCGGGCAAGGCGGGCTTGATTTATGAGCGTTTGAGCCTGTTTGGCTGCGGGTCGGGCCAGCTTGGCCGGCGGAGGCGCGCGAAGCGGGGGGGCCTATTTGCGGATATTTAGGGTCAGGATTCATAACCAGAACATCACCACAGCAGCCAAGGCGCATGCCGACAAGAAGACCTTGGGGCACCTATCGTAGCGGGTTGCGACGCGCCGCCAATCCTTGAGCCTTGCGAAGCTGTTTTCGATCTTATGGCGCTTGCGGTATCGGGCTTCGTCATGCGGGATCGGCACCTTACGGTTCTTTCGGGAAGGGATGCACGGCGTGATCCCCTTGTCTTCAAGGGCTTCGCGATACCAGTCCGCATCGTATCCTCGGTCCGCGAGCAGGTGTTCGGCGGGAGGAAGGCCGTCCGGCAGTGCCCGCGCGCCAATGTAATCGCTCCGCTGGCCGGCAGTCAGAAACATCCGCAGCGGGCGGCCAGCCGCGTCGGTCACTGTGTGCAGTTTCGAGTTCATCCCGCCCTTGGTGCGCCCGATCAGGCGGCCGCGCCCCCTTTTTTCAGCCCCAGGCTTGAGGCTGTGCGGTGCGTCTTCAGATGCGTTGCATCGATCATCAGCGTGTCAGTCCCGCCGCCCTGATCGGCCAGTTCGAGAAGCATCCGGGCGAAGATGCCTTTCGCGCTCCACCGCTTCCATCGGCTGTAAAGGGTCTTGTGCAGCCCATACTCCGCAGGGGCATCGCGCCACCGTAAGCCATTGCGGTTGATGAATATAATTCCGCTCAACACCCGCCTGTCGTCTACACGAGGCTTGCCGTGGGACTTTGGGAAAAAGGGTTCCAGCTTGGCCATCTGCGTGTCGCTCAGCCAGTATAGATCGCTCATGTCGCCGCTCCATTTTCGGAGCCGTGAATCACGCAGAGCAGCGAAAATCAATGCATCCTGACCCTAAATTAATACCATTTAAAGCCGTCAAATTAATGCCTATCCTTAAAATAAAATGCCGGTCAAAATAATCCTGCCATCTTAAAATAGTGCAGCGCGCGGCGCGCCTCTTCTGGCGCTCAGGTCGCGCCCGGGCAGGTCGCTTGATCCCGATTTGGGACGCCACCAAAGACACCCCGGCCGGCACCGGTATGGCCGGAAACCGACGGCGGCTCCCGGCTTGAGCAGCGCGGTGCGGTTAACCTTTGATTACAATCGGTGTTGTGAGCGCCGTGATACCGAGCGCCTTGCCATAGGTTCCGTCGGCAACCGCAGCACTTTTGAACAGCCGCTCCGAGGACAAGTGGGCGTATCGCTGTGTTGTTTTGATACTGCTGTGGCCCAAGAGCTTCTGGACATCATATAAAGAGACGCCGTTGTTCACCAGCGTCGAGGCATAGGAATGTCGCAAGTCATGCAGCCTGAGATCGGGCAGCCCCGCCGCCGTGCGCGCGACCTTCCAAGCATTATGGATGCACCTGTAAGGCTGGCCAGTGGTTGGATTTGGGAAGATGTAGGGGTTGCTATGATCGGTAAAGGCTTCTGATGCGAGCCGATCGAGAAGGGTCAGGGCGGCATCCGAAAGATAGACGTGTCTCGGCTGGCCCGATTTGGCCAAAGGCACCAGCCAAGTCTTGCTGCCGTAGTTGATGTGCTCCCATTTGGCGTTGAGCGCCTCGGATCGCCGCGCGCCTGTCATCAGCAAAAAGCTGACAATATATTTGAGCTTCAGGTTTTTGCTTGCTTCCAGAGCCAGGGCGAGGCGTTGCACCTCTTTTGAGGACAGGTGGGTTGTGTGTTTCTGGACAACCTTGAGCAATTTGATCCGCAGCTCCGATCTTGCTGGCACGCCCTCGACCTCGAGATTATTGGCAATTGTATATAGATGCCCCAGAAGCACCAGCATCCGGTTGATAAACGAGGCGGAATATCCTTTGTCGAGCAGCTCGTTGATCCAGGTTCGGATCATCAACCGGGTGATCTCATTCATCCGTTTCGAGCCAAACCTTGGTCCGAGATGGTTGTTGAAGAGGCTTTGATTGCCGTATGAATCACGATGCTCATTCTTGCTGTAAGGCAAATAGACTTTGTTAAAAAACTCTCTGATCGTGGGGCTATGTGTTTTCTCATGCTTTACGGCCAAGGGGTCTGTTCCGGACAGGACCTCGCGTTTTAGCGCTTCGGCGCGTTTGCGGGCGTCCTTTATATTCAGGGTTGGAAAAGGCCCGAGCGGTATGGTGCGCTGTCGGCCTTCGAATGTGTATCGCAGATAAAAAGAGCGGCCTGAGGGTCTCACTTCATAGACCAGCCCGCGTGTTTTTGGGTCTGTCATGGTCACTTTGGTTTTGCCTGCAGGGATTTGGATGTTTTGGAGGTTTGCCATTGTCCACATATTTTTATTCCTCAAATTAACCTAAAACGCCTCACAACCCATTGTAATCAGATGTGTTTGTTATGTTCCAGATGGCGAAACTTCTGGCGGTTTTGCGTGGCGGTTTTTGGCAAGCTTTGGGGCAGAGCGGGGCTTGGGGGGATCATTTCTATGCGGTCAGAACACTGGCAGACCGGCGCGTGAGGGGGGCGGCCTGAGCGCTAGGAGGCAGGCCAACTGACCAAGGCGGGCGGTGTCAGCGAGAGGGCGATCATCTGTGCTTGGATAAATCATGGGGCGTGAAAGCCTGATCGGCCTGTTCTGGACAATATATATAATAATCAGTGTCTTGAGAGGTGAGTAGACTTTTGACGCATCTGTAGTGGCAAGGGTCTTGCCTGTGATTTTTGAGCTGCGTGAGCGCCCGAGGACGGCGCTTTATTGATGTGTCGGGAGGGGCAATGGTGTGCGCGGCGTCAAGGGTTCGGGGGCGATGTCGGCCGCTGTGCGCAGGCTTGGGACTGGTGTGTTGCATTTTTGCAAAAATGCCGTGTCGCGCGGCCTGTTTTAATCTCGCGCTTAAAATGAATTTTTGCGCTTTGTTAATCCGGTCAATGGGTTGCACGGCCTGCGATGTGGCCCAAGACGGCTGCGGCGAGCAAGCCGTTTCCAGACAGATATCCGCTGTCGGACTGGCCAGAGACGCCACAAGCGGCCCCGCCGCCGGCGTAGAGATTGGCGAATGGGGTGCCTTTGCGGCTCATGACGCGGGCAGATGTATCAACCTGAAGACCGCCCTGTGTGTGAAAAAGCGCGGCTGTCACGCGCACACCGCAGAAGGGGGGGCCGAGATGTGTTGCGCCAAAGGCTCTTCCAAAACGGTCGGTGCTGTTTGTCGGGATATCAGCGATCGTTTGGCAGAGGGGGGCCACCGGCAAGCCAAGAGCGCGGGCGAGATCTTCGAGCGTTTCGGCGCTTTTGATGGCGCCCTGTGCTTCGGCGCGTTTGAAATCTTCAAATTGCCGCGCGATGGCGGCGATACGGCCGTCAAAAATGGCATAGGCCTCGCCACCCGGCTGTGACAGCACGGCGCGCGCGGCTTCGGAGTAGCCCTGCGCTTCATTCCAGAACCGCTCTCCCGCCGCGTTCACCTGCACGCCGCCCTCTGTGATGGTTGCCCAAGTGATAAGAATACCATGCGGGTGGGCGACATTGCCGTGGCCTTGATAGGCCCCGAGATGGTCGGTTGCGGCGCCGATCTGATCGGCCCAAAGCACAGCTTCGCCACGGTTGCCATCATGGCCAAACCATAGCCCCTCTGCAATCTCGGGCATATGTTTGGAGACCAGTGCCCGATTGCCCCCAAAGCCGTTGCAAGCGAGGATCAGCCGCTTGCAGCCGATCGTTTCTAGCCTGCCATCCGGGCGCCGGGCGGCTATGCCGTGGACCAAACCATCTGCGAAATAGAGCGTTTCTGCGCGGCGGTCGCAAATTATGTCGAGACCGGCCCGCTCTGCTGCGCTGCGCAGAGCGTCGATCAGCTCTCGCCCCGCTCGGGTTGGAAGCCCGTGCATCCGGCGGCTCGAGTGGCCGGGGTAGTCAAAATCATCAACGAGAGAGAACGGCAGGCCGTGGGTTTCTGTCAGCCAGTCGATCACCGGCGCGGCGTTTTGCGCCAAGAGATTGACCAAAGTCTGGTTGTTTTCGTGGTGGGCCTTTGCCTGAATGTCGGCGGCAAACAGTGCCGGGCTATCGTCTATCCCTGCCGCCTGTTGCAGGGCTGTTCCGGCTGCGGGGATCAAGCCAGCAGAGAGCGCAGTGGAGCCGGACGGGCTGGCGTCGGCTTCGAGCACCAGAACCTGTTGTCCGGCCTCATCTGCGGACAGCGCGGCAATCAGGCCGCAGGCCCCGGCCCCGATAATAAGGGTTTCCACTTCAAGATCGAAAGCCTCGGGCGGGGCTTTAACTGTTGGAGCCGTCATAGCGCGCCCCTTTTTGAAGCATGGCAGCGGTTCCGATCACGGTGTTGAGGCCATCAAAGTCAAACATATGCTCTGCAAAGGGTTTGTTTGACCCGTGATGGGCGAGGCTTTGGTAGTAGTCCTGCGCGGTGCGCGCGAGCGCCCGCACGATACCGCCCGGAAAAATGACGATCGAGAACCCGAGGCTCTCCAGATCTTGTGCGCCGGTGATCGGGGTTGCGCCGCCTTCTACCATATTTGCCAGAAGCGGAATGCGTGTCGAGAAGCGCGCTGCGATTTGCTCAAGCTGGGCGCGGTCTTGGGGGGCTTCAATGAACAAGACATCCGCGCCCGCCTCAAGATATGCTTCGGCGCGGTCTTCGGCAGCGGCGAAGCCCTCGACGGCAATGGCATCGGTCCGCGCGATGATAAGTGTTTCCTCCGAGGCGCGGGCGTCGGCCATGGCCGCAATCTTCCCGACCATTTCCGCGGCGGAGATCAGCGATTTGTCGGCCAGATGGCCGCAGCGTTTGGGGTAGGTCTGGTCTTCAATTTGAAGGGCGCAGGCCCCGGCGCGCTCGTAAAGCCGCATGGTTCTTTGGGCGTTGAGCGCATTGCCAAAGCCTGTATCGGCATCAATGATCACCGGCAGGGAGGTGCGATCTGCAATCAAGGTCATCGTATCCGCCATTTCGGTGGCGGTTGTCAGTCCGATGTCGGGCCGCCCGAGGCGCGTATAGGCGACGGCGGCGCCGCTCAGGTAGAGCGCCTCAAAGCCAGCCGCTTCGGCAAGCGAGGCTGTCAGCCCGTCATATACGCCGGGTGTGACCATGATTTTTTTGCTCTGAAGTCGCGTTTTGAGGCTCATGACAGACCCTCGATCAGGGCAAGCGCTTGGGCGCAGCTCATTTGTCGGGTGACGGTGCCAAGCGAAAGCAGGGTGGCGTCATGCACCTCGGCTTTGAAGGCCGCGCAGCCGTCTGTCAGCATGAGTGTTTCAATATTGCGCAGATGTGCGTCGCGCAGCGTCGAGGCGACGCCTCCATTGGTGACAATGCCGCCAATGATCAGATGATCAATGCCTGTGGCGCGCATCAGATACTCCAGACGGGTTTGATAAAACGCCGAGTAGGCCACTTTTTCGATTACGAAATCGGCTGGCTGGAGGCTGTCCACAAGTGTGTGCCCGAACCCTCCGGGCGCGAAATCACCCTTGCTGAGGAACGGGCGCAGCTCTTTGAGATGTGGCGCGATCAGCGGTTCGCCATCTTTGTCCGGGACCAGTGTGAACTGGGCCGAGAAATAGCGCCCGCCTCTGGCCTGTAAGGCACGCGCCAGAGGCGCGATGCGATCGGGCAGGGCCGCGATGCTGGCCGCCGTTTGGCCTGCGCGCCCGTAGGCGCCTTCGGGGCGGAGAAAGTCGTTTTGCAGATCAATCGTCAGCAAAGCCGTGCGCGACATATCCCATGTGGCTGGATCGCTCATGATTTGTCCTCCCGCGATTCAATGATTGTGTTGCCAAAGCGGTCTACGCGGCCTTGCAAGTCAGGCTCGATCAGAACCGTGGTGTCAGGCTGGGTCAGGATCGCGGGGCCTTGGATGATACTGCCGGCGGGCAGGGCGAGGCGATCATAGATTGCTGTGTCGTGCCAGCGGCCGCCAAAATAGACCTGACGCGTTGCGAGCGCGTCCCTGCGCCCGCCCTCTGCGGGTGCAAGGGTGGTCAGGTCGAACTTGGGGCGTTTGCCTGTCACTGCGCTGCGCAGATTGAGAATGCGGCGCACGCCGTTTTGCAAGAGCCTGCCATAGGTTGCCGTGTAGGTCGCATCAAACGCCTGATTGATTTCGGCCCGTGTCGGGGCGGTCACGGTGTGACCGTCTGTTTTCACTGTCAGCGGAACCGAAACGGTGTGGGTCTGGCCAAGGTAGGCCATATCGAGTTCAAAGCTCAGCTCGCGGGCCTGAAAGGTTGTTCTTGCGGCGTCCAGCAGTGCCATGCCTTGATCTGTGTGGCTTTGCATGAAGGCGCCCAAGGCGGACTCATCCAGCGTGTCAACGAGGGAGTTGATGGTTTGGACAAAATCCTGCCGCATATCGGCAATCACACAGCCCATCGCGGAGGTGACACCGGGATAGCGCGGGACAATCGCGCGGGCGATACCGACTTCGGCGAGCATTGCGCCGGCGTGCAGCGCGCCACCGCCCCCGAAAGGCATGAATGCGAAGTTTTTTGGGTCAAACCCGCGCTCGATACTGACAAGCCGGATCGCGCCGGCCATGCGGCTGTTGGCCACTTTCAGGATCGCTTCGGCGGCCTCAAGCGTTGTGAGGCCCAAGGGAAGGCCGACGCGTTCGTCAATTGCGCGGGCTGCGGCCTCTACATCAAGGCGCGCGAGTTTTCCGCCAATCGGGTTGTCAGGGTCGATCCGCCCCAGAACCACATTGGCATCTGTCACAGTGGGGCGGGTATTGCCGAGGCCGTAAGCCACAGGACCGGGGCTGCTGCCGGCACTTTCAGGGCCGATATTGAGCAGGCCGCCCTTGTCCACCCAGGCGATAGACCCGCCGCCTGCGCCAATCGTTGTGATTTCGATCATCGGGTTGCGCACGACCATTCCAAAATCAATCGAGGTCTGGGGCGATAGCATGGATTGCCCTTCAGAAATCAGGGACACGTCAAAACTGGTTCCGCCCATATCGCCTGTGATGACATTGTCAAAGCCCGCCGACTGCGCAATATAGGCTGCGGCAATCACCCCGGCAGCCGGTCCGGAGAGGGCTGTGCGCACCGGCAGACGGCAGGCCGTATCGACCGCCATGACCCCCCCGTTTGATTGAACGATCATAAACTCGCCATCAAAGCCACCGGCCTTGAGCGCGTTTTCCAGACGGCCGAGATAACCCGAAACCTCGGGCTGTAGATAGGCGTTGAGGGCTGTGGTCGAGAACCGCTCAAACTCGCGGATTTCGGGCAGGATTTCGGACGAGGCCGAGACATGATCATTGTGCCAAACCTCGCGCAGGGCGGCGAGCGCCGCATCTTCGTTTGCGGTATTGGCATAGGAGTTTGCGAACAGGATTGCTACGCCTTCGCAGCCATTGGCTTTCAGTTCGCGGGCGGCGGCGCGCACGGCATCAAGATCGACCGGGGTGCGCACGGTGCCGTCTGCCAGCGTACGCTCGGGCACTTCAAGGCGGTTGCTGCGCTCAACCACAGGCTCGAAATCGCCGCGCAGACCCCAAGTGCGGGGGCGGTCGCGGCGGCGCATTTCCAGCACATCCCTGAGACCCTGTGTGGAAATCACACCGGTCTTGGCGCCTTTGCGCTCCAAGAGCGCGTTTGTGCCGGCGGTTGTGCCGTGAACCACAACGGAAATTTCCGAAAGGTCCCCGACTTCGCGTCTGATCCCGTCCAGAAAGCCCGCTGACTGATCTGGCCGCGTGGTCGGCACTTTGGCAACGCGGGCTGTGCCTTCGGCTTCGTTGAGAACAAAAACATCCGTAAATGTGCCGCCAACATCGACACCGATCATCAGGTTTTTCATGAGCTGCTCTCCCGCCAATCTGGCCCGTAGAGGGCGTCCGCCGCAGTTTGGCTCACCAGTCCGCGCGCCACGTCGCGGGCTATGGCTGCGGGGCTGCGTTCACTGGCCTTGCCGTAGCCGCCTCCGCCCGGCGTCTCAAGGCGCACGGCTTGGCCCGCTTTGAGCTTGATCCCGCGCATCTTTGAGGCGAGCGGGGGGCTGTGCCACCCGTCATCCTGCTCGTATTGGAACTGGTTGAGCGCGGCATCGCCGCCGCCTGCGATCCCCTTGGGTGCGAAGCGGCCACGCTCTCCGAAGAGGAAGGCCTCTGCGCCGTTTTCCTCAAGGACTTCAATCTCGTATATTGCACCAACGCCGCCGCGATGTGCCCCTGCACCCGCGCTGTCAGGGCGCAGTGCCCAGGTCCGGAACATCACAGGATAGGCGGCTTCCAATATTTCCATTGGCGGGATTGTGGCGGTCGAGATCGGCGCGTTGCCGTGGTTTAGCCCGTCTGTTTCGATGGAGCCGCCGTGTCCGCCACCGTAGAAGGAAAACATCACCCAAGGCTGACCGGTCTTGCGCTTGCCGGCAATGGAAAGCGCGTTGATTGTGCCGTATGCGTGGGCCACGACCCGCTCGGGGGCAGCCTGTGAAAACGCGGAAAACACGACGTCGATCATGCGCAGGATTGTTTCGGTGTAACCGCCCGTCGGCGCGGGGAACTTGGCCGCCAGAAGGCTGCCTTTGGGCACAATAACTTCGATCGGGCGCATGACCCCCGCATTTGCAGGCAGAGCGGGGAAAATATGTTTGACCGCCACATAGGCTGTTGCGACCGTTGTGGGCAGGGCAATATTGACTGGGCCGGCGCATTGCGGTGCGGAGCCTGTGAAATCAAGGCGCATTGTGTCGGCTTTGATTTCGAGGGCGATCTTGATCTTGAGCGGGTCATCGCTGATCCCGTCATTATCAAGATAATCCTCGGCTTCCCAACGGCCATCCGGCAGATCGCTCAACTCCGAGCGCATCAGCGCCTCGGCGCGGTGCCCCAGAGCCTCCAGCGCGGCTGTGATCGTGTCGCTGCCGTATTCGTCAAGCAGCTCGTCCATCCGCTTTACACCAAGATCGAGCGCACCCAATTGGCCATTGAGATCACCCATGGCGGATTGGGGCAGACGGGTGTTGCGCATCAGAATGTCGATGATGTCCTGGTTGAGCTTGCCGGCGCGTGCAAGTTTGACGGGCGGAAGATTGAAGGCTTCCTGAAACACATCTGTGGCTGCGGGATTGTAGTTGCCCGGAACTGCGCCGCCCACATCATGCCAGTGACCGACAGAGGCGAGGTAGCAGAACAGCTTTCCATCGCGATAATAGGGGCGCACCAGACGCATATCGGACAGATGCGTGCCCCCGATATGGGCATCGTTGAAAATATAGATGTCGCCATCTTCCAAATCGCCATCTTTGGCGGCCTTCTCGATCACGGCTTTTACGGCAAAAGACATCACGCCAACGAAAATCGGCAAGCCGGATTTGCCTTGCACCAGAGTGTCGCCGGAGTCGGCGTGATACAGCCCGTGGCTCGCATCATGCGCTTCTGCGATGATCGGATTGAACGCGGCACGAAAGAGGGTGGCGTCCATTTCATCGGCAATTTGTTCCATCCGGCCTGCCAGCACAGACAGGGTTATCGGATCAATATCGCTCATGTCCTTGTCCTCACTTCGGCCATATCGTTCCAGACATCCTGTTTGATGATTTTGCCGCCGATCACTTCGAAACGGTCGATAAAGCGGATGCCCTCAAAGCGGCTCTCGTCATGGTATTGGCCTTGTAGCGTGCCACGGCAATAGACAACAGAGGCGTCGCCAGCGCTTTGCATCGCATCAAAGCCTTCATAGGTTTTGGTGACAAATTTGTAGCGTGGACGGGACCACGCGATCAGCTCCTGCAGCTCTGTCATCGGCGCGGTGCCCGGGAAGGTCATTGTGAAGTCTTTGGCCAGCAGTGTGCTCGCTTTGGCCAGATCGCGGGCTTCCATTGCTGCGAGATAGTCTTTGACGCATTGCACCGGGTCAGGGCGCGCCGCAGCCGGCGTGCGCTGGACCCGGCCCCGATAGTAGTTTTCGGTCGGTATGTCGCGGATTATCACCGTCACAAGCTCTGGCGCGGCGGGCACGACGAATCGCACCGCGTCGGTCAAAACTTCACCAAGGCGTTGTTTATCTTCTGGATTATAGCCTTCCAGAAGATGCAGTTCGACAATCGGCATCACCATCTTCCTCGTATAATTTGTATTATCTGTAATACATATATTGTATCTTGCCAGAATTTTTTTTTGGATATTTTGAATACTAATCCTTGCTTTTGAAAAGAACATATCTACGCTCAACCTCGCAAAACTGGGGAATCACGGATGCGGGCTGAGGCTGTTCAAATATTGCCGGAAGGCGTGAAAGCGCGGCGGGTTTACCTTTCTGTGCGAGACCAGATTACGGCTGGCGATCTGCGGGACGGAGAGACATTGCCCGGCGAGCAAAAGCTAGCGGAGGCGTTTGGCGTGAGCCGGGTCACTGTGCGCCGCGCGCTGGAAGCTTTGGCGCAAGGCGGTCTGATAGAGCGGCGGGCTGGCAGTGGCACAAGAGTTCGCGCGCGTCCTGCCTCGGGCCAGCGCGCCGCGATGAATTTCAACACATTGATGCCGCAGCTTGTCGAGATGGGCCAAAAGACCACGGCCCGGCTGTTGTCTTTTTCCTATGGCGCCGCGCCTGATTTTGTTGCTTCGGCCATGGGGTTTGAGCGCGATACCAAGGTCCAGATCGCAACGCGCGTGAGGCTGGCCGGCACTGTTCCGTTTTCTCATTTGACGACATATGTCCCCGCCGAGATAGCGCAGAATTATTCCGAGAATGATCTTGCCACAACGCCGCTTTTCCAGCTTTTGGAGCGCAGCGGTGTGAAGATCAAGGAGGCGCATCAATCGGTCAGCGCGACGCTGGCCGGACCTGAAGTTGCCGAGGCGCTTGATGTCGAGGTTGGCTCTGCTTTGCTGTCTCTGCGGCGGGTTGTGCGCGATGTGCATGGCGGCGGTGTCGAGTATCTCGCCGGGCTTTACCGGCCCGATATGTTCCGGCTTGAGATGCCTCTCACCCGTGTCGGACAGGGCCATGCGCGTCATTGGGAGCCTGCCATCGGTCAGGATGAGGGCGGCAATTGATGTCGGGCGCGCGCACCATGTTGGACAAACTTTGGGCGGCGCATGAAGTGTTGCGGCGGGAAGATGGTGTATCGCTGCTTTGGGTTGACCGTCATCTGGTGCATGAAGGGTCCCATCATGCTTTTGCCAAACTCAAACAGCGCGGAGTGTCTGTTGCCGAGCCGGATCTGACCTTTGCTGTTGTTGATCATTATGCGCCGACACGCGGGCGGGCAAAGATTGCTGATCCCGAGATAGCCCGGATGATCAAAACCTTGCGCGACAACGCTTCGGAGCATGGGTTGCGCCTTTATGATCTGGACGATCCGCGGCAGGGCATCGTTCATGTTGTTGGACCTGAAGAGGGTCTGACGCTGCCGGGTTTGCTTGTAAACTGCGGCGACAGCCACACCTCTACCCATGGTGCATTTGGCGCTCTGGCGTTTGGCATTGGCGCGACGGAAGTGGCCCATGTGCTGGCCACCCAGACGGTCTGGCAGCGCAAGCCAAAATCAATGCGCATCACCGTCGAGGGTGCCTTGGGGCCGGGTGTTTCGGCCAAGGATATTGCCCTTGCCTGGATTGCCAAACTCGGGACTGACGGGGCGCAAGGCCATGCTGTGGAATATGGGGGCGCTGTGATCCGGGGGCTGTCTCTGGAGGGCCGTATGACCCTGTGCAATCTGTCGATAGAGGGCGGTGCGCGTTTTGGTTTGATTGCGCCGGATGAGACAACATTTGACTATATCAAGGGGCGCCGTTTTGCACCCAAAGGCGCGGCATGGACCGCCGC
>JAHBAN010000249.1 GCA_018500075.1 Flavobacteriia bacterium
CATAGGAGCTTTATCACAGGGCCTTTTTCTTTCAGAAAATATCCCGGGGGGAGTATGAGGGGGGCAGCGCCCCCCTCACCGGTCGGATTTTCGCGCAGCGAAAATTCGATCCCTGACCACGCGCTGTCCCGTTCAATCGGCGGCGCGGTCGGCTTCGATCTTGCGCCAGCGGGCGACATTGGCGTTATGCTCGGCCAAAGTCACCGCGAAGGCATGGCCACCGGTGCCATCGGCCACAAAGAAGATATAGTTGGTGCTGTCAGGGTCGAGCGCGGCCTCGATGCTGGCGCGCCCCGGATTGGCGATCGGCGTAGGCGTGAGCGCGGGGATCACATAGGTGTTATAGGGCGTTGCGGCGCGCAGCTCGGAGCGGCGCAGACCACGGCCCAACACGCCCTGCCCTTTGGTGATCCCGTAGATCACGGCGGGGTCGGTTTGCAGCTTCATGCCAAGGCGCAGGCGGTTTACAAAAACGCTGGCGACCTGACGGCGCTCCTCGGGGATGCCGGTTTCTTTTTCGATCAGCGAGGCGAGGATCAGCGCCTCTTCGGGGCTTTTGAGCGGCAGATCCGCCACGCGGGCGGCCCAGGCTTGGGCAAGAATGGCCTCCTGACGCGCGGCCATTTCGGCCAGAACCGCAGCGCGCGTGTCGCCCTTTTTGACCTCATAGCTTTGCGGCGCAAGGCTGCCTTCGGCGGGCACCGCCGCCACATCGCCCGCCAGAAGCGAAATCTGCTTGAGGCCTTCCACGATCTGCCAGCTTGTGACGCCCTCGGCCACAGCAATCCGAAAGCGCGTGTCCTCCCTGTCGCGCACCGCGAGATAGGCCGCAGGGGCCTCTTCGGAGGCCGGGTCGAATTTGACTTTCTCGACATAGGTGCTGGTGGCGGGGTCAAGCTCGCGCACCAGATTGGAGAGCTGGGTGACACCAATACGATAGACGATTTCGGTTCCGCAGGTGCTTGCCCCGCCACGGGTGATGATATCGGCGATGTCTTTGGGCGAGGATTTGGCCGGCACAAGATAGCTTCCGGCCTTGAGCTTGCTGGCAAGGCCGGCATAGTCCATTCCGACCCGCAGCAGCATTCCCGAGCGGATGGCCCCCTGCTCCTGAAGGCTCAGGCTGACGCGGTTTACAGTGGTGCCACGCTCCACGCGCAGACAGATTTGCTCCTCCAGCGGACCTTCCGCGCTATATTCGGTCTGGCCCCAGAGGATCAAACCGCCCAGCAGGAAGGTCGCGACAATGAGCATTGTCAGCGCGTTGGAAGCAATGTGGCGCCACATCGGTTTACTCTACCTTCCGGAAAATAACCGAGGCGTTTGTTCCGCCAAAGCCGAAGCTGTTGGAGAGCGCGATGTCGATTTTGCGTTCGCGTTTTTCGCCGGCGCAGAGGTCGACCACGGTCTCGCAATCCACGGTGTCAAGGTTGATCGTGGGCGGGGCCCCCTGATCCCGGATCGCAAGGATCGAGAAAATCGCCTCGATCGCCCCCGCCGCGCCAAGCAAATGTCCGGTCATCGACTTGGTAGAGGACATCGAGAGCTTTGCGCTGGCCTCAGGCCCCATCATGCGCTCGACAGCGCCCAACTCGATGGTGTCAGCCATGGTCGAGGTGCCATGGGCGTTGACATAGTCAATCTCGGTGGGGCTGATGCCGGCGTTGGCACAGGCCGCACGCATGGCGCGCTCGGCACCCTCGTGGTCGGGGGGCGGGGCTGTGATGTGATAGGCATCCCCCGAAAGGCCGTAGCCGGCGACTTCGGCATAGATTTTGGCGCCGCGCGCTTTGGCGTGTTCGTAGTCTTCCAGCACAACAACGCCCGCGCCCTCGCCCATGACAAAGCCGTCGCGGCTTGCATCCCATGGGCGGGAGGCTTTGGTGGGGTCTTCGTCATGGCCTGTCGAGAGCGCTTTGCAGGCGTTAAAGCCGGCAATGCCGATTTCACAGATCGCCGCTTCGGCCCCGCCTGCGACCATAACATCGGCATCGCCATGTTGAATGAGGCGCGAGGCGTCGCCGATCGCGTGGGCGCCTGTGGAGCAGGCTGTGACAACCGAGTGGTTTGGCCCCTTGAAGCCATAGCGGATGCCGACTTGCCCTGAAATCAGGTTGATCAGCGCGCCCGGAATAAAGAACGGCGAGACACGACGCGGGCCTTTTTCGGCCATCAGGAGCGTGGTTTGCTCGATTGACTTCAAGCCGCCGATCCCCGAGCCGATCATCACGCCCGTGCGCAGGCGGCTTTCTTCGTCTTCGGGCATCCAGTCGGCGTCTTGCACGGCCTGCGCGGCAGCGGCGATCCCGTAGAGGATGAAGTCATCAACCTTGCGGCGCTCTTTTGGCTCCATCCAGTCATCGGCGTTGAAGGTGCCGTCTGTGCCATCGCCATGTTTGACTTCGCAGGCGTATTTGGTTGTGACCCGCGCAGGGTCAAACTGCGTGATCCGCGCCGCCCCTGACTTGCCGGCCAGAATATTCTTCCAGCTGTCTTCAACGCCACCCCCAACAGGTGTGACCAGTCCCAGCCCTGTAACAACAACACGACGCATGATGTGCCCCTTTTATCTGTCTCTTGCCTGCTCTTAGCGCTTCTTGGGGGCGAGGGGCAAGAGCGGCTTGCGCCAAGAGGCGCGGCGCGGCGGCCCAGAGGCCCAGAAACCGGGGTTTAAAACGGCGGCTAAAAACGGGCTTAAAAAAACCAGCGCCCGAAAAGGGCAGATAAAAAAACGGCCCGCTGTGCAGCAGGCCGTTTCAACAGGGTCACGCTGGCCTTGGGCCTGCGCGATTATGCTGCTTCTTTGATGAATTTAACCGCGTCACCGAAGGTCTGGATTGTTTCGGCGGCGTCATCTGGGATTTCGATCCCGAATTCTTCTTCAAAAGCCATGACCAGCTCGACTGTGTCGAGGCTGTCTGCGCCCAGATCGTCGATGAAAGATGCGTTTTCCACAACTTTGTCTTCTTCTACACCAAGGTGCTCGACAACGATTTTCTTTACACGGTCTGCGACGTCGCTCATGTGTTTATCCTCATAACAATGGGCTTTTGGCCCGGGTTTTGCCCATGCCCCACAGGGCTGGCGGTTTGAAGTGCCCTAGGGGCGGTTCGTCTCCCGCTTGGGAGGGCCTGAAGGCTCGCTTTGCGGCGAACATCCAGAAATCTCGGTGGCCTATAGCACACGCCAAGGCTTTGGCAAATGCTTTGTCCAAATTAGCGCGCGCGCTCGGGTTTGCAAGCGCAAGAACGCCAGCCGCGCCCGCAGCAGATCACAGCATCGCCATTCCGCCGTTCACGTGCAGGGTTGCGCCTGTGACATAGGCGGCTTCGGGGCTGGCCAGATACAGGACGGCCGCGGCGATCTCTTCGGGCTGGCCCATCCGTGCGGCCGGAATCTGCACGTTGATTTTTTCTTTTTGCTCCTCGGTCAGCTTGTCTGTCATGGCTGTGGCAATAAAGCCGGGGGCGATGGCATTGGCGGTGATGCCGCGGCTGGCGACCTCATAGGCGATGGATTTGGTCATGCCGACCATACCCGCTTTGGAGGCGGCGTAATTGGCCTGCCCCGGATTGCCTGTGGCGCCCACGATAGAGCTGATGTTGATGATACGGCCCCAGCGGGCTTTCATCATCGGGCGCATCACGCCCCGGCACAGACGCATGGTTGAGGTCAGGTTGACATCGAGCACGCTTTGCCATTCGTCATCTGACATCCGCATGAAAAGCTGGTCGCGGGTGATCCCTGCGTTGTTGACCAGAATGTCGAGCGCGCCCATCGCCTCGATGGCCTGTTTGGGGAGCGCATCGACGGCCTCGGCGTCTGACAGGTTGCAGGGCAGCACATGGGCGCGCGCGCCCAGCTCGGCGGCCAGCGCCTGAAGCGGCGCCTCGCGCGTGCCCGAGAGCGCCACGCTCGCCCCTGCCCCGTGGAGCGCCTTGGCAATGGCTCCGCCTATTCCGCCTGACGCGCCTGTCACGAGCGCGCATTTTCCCGTCAGATCAAACATATCTCTATCCTTTTGCTTGGGCCTTCAGCCCTTGAGCGCCTCAAGCGCGGCGGTCACATCGTCGGGCGTGCCCACGTTGCGACAGGTGATTTCCTTGTTGATGCGCCGCACCATACCCGAGAGCGCCTTGCCTGCGCCGATTTCCCAGATCTCGCTGATGCCTTGGGCCTCGCCCATGTAAAGCACGCTTTCGCGCCAGCGCACCGAGCCCGTGACCTGCTCCACCAAAAGCGCGCGGATCATCACCGGATCAGACAGCGCTTCGGCGCTCACATTGGCCACCAGCGGCACAGCCGGCGCCTTGATCTCTACGCTGGCAAGTGCGTCGGCCATCACATCGGCGGCGGGGGCCATCAGGGCGCAGTGAAACGGCGCGCTGACGGGCAAGAGCATGGCGCGTTTGGCGCCTGCGGCCTTGGCCAGCTCGACGGCGCGCTCGACGGCGGCTTTGTGGCCGGACACAACCACTTGGCTTGGGTCATTGTCATTGGCCGCCTGACAGACATCATTTTGCGCGGCCTCTGCGGCAACGCTTTGCGCGGTGGCAAAATCAAGCCCCAGAAGCGCCGCCATAGCGCCGACACCCACCGGCACGGCCTCTTGCATGGCTTTGCCACGAATGCGCAGCAGGCGCGCGGTATCAGCGACAGAGAGCGCGCCCGCCGCCGCCAGAGCGGAATATTCGCCGAGCGAATGGCCGGCCACGAGCTTGGCATCGCTGATTTTGACGCCTTCGGACTCAAGCGCGCGCAAGGCGGCAAGAGACGTGGCCATCAAAGCGGGCTGGGCGTTTTGGGTGAGCGTGAGGGCTTCGATTTCGCCCTCCCAGATCAGCGCGCTGAGCTTTTCGCCCAGAGCCTCATCGACCTCGTCAAACACGGCTTTTGCGGCTGGATAGGCCTCGGCCAGAGCACGGCCCATGCCGATGGTTTGGGCACCCTGCCCGGGAAATACGAATGCGCGGCTCATCTTGCCCCCCTCAGTGTTGTTCAGAGCAATTAGCCCGAAGCGGGGGAGCGCCGCAACGAAAAAGGCCAATGCGCGCGGCACCGGCCTCTCAAAACCGCCAAACGCCGCGGGTCAGGCGGTGCGGGCAAAACTCGGGCCGAGGGCGGCGCGCAGGGCATCGAGCGCCTCGACCTCTACCCCCAAAGGCAGCTCGACTACGGCGCGGCCATGATGGTCGCGGGCGATAAAGACGCCATCGCGCACATCGACTTCGCTCAGCTCGTCATAGCGATAGGTCACCGTCTTGGAGACCCGGCCAAAATCATTGCGCTCGATCACGTGCAGCCGCTCGGAGCGCGGATCCAGCGTCACTTCGGGATAGCTGCGGCGCATCGGGGCGATCAGGGCCAGACCGGCAAGGCTGGCTGAAACGGTGAGAAAGAGCTTCATGAGCTGTGCGCTCTGGTTCCATGTCGAGCCGGGCACAGCCCAGAGGCCCAGAGCCGCCATCAAAAGGACAGAGCCGGCAAAGACATGAAACAGCCGCAGCGGCGGGAGCGCCTTCAGGGCATGGGCCTCGCCCGAGGCACTCGCCCCTTGCGGCAGGGTGAGATGTATGGCCTTGGCCAATGTCTGCTGGGCCTCTGTGTGGCGGTGAGCAAGGGCGCGGTGCACTGTCATCTATGGTCTCCCGATCAGGCCCGTTCTGGGCTGTGACATTCTCTGGTGGGGACTGTGCGGCTCTGATCGGGCAAAACAGGGGAGCCAAAGCGTTAAAATCTGGGCAATTTAAGATAGATTGTGCCCAGATTGCGGCATCACCCGCGCGCGCCCTGCCCCAGCAGCGCCCAAAACCACGGGCAAGCGCGGGATTGAGGCTTGCGACCCTGCCCAAATCGGGGTAAGCGCACTGGTCTTCTGTATAAAAGTGAACCGCGCAGCTCTCGTGGATGGGTCGCAGAAGACGAATATGACCCTCCTATGAAATGCGCACAGAAAAGGAAAAGCAGATGCCGCTCTATGAGCACGTATTCATCATGCGTCAGGACTTGTCCAACACGCAAGCCGAAGGCCTTATCGAACATTTCAGCGCCGTCCTCGCGGACAACGGTGGCTCGGTTTCAGAGACCGAGTATTGGGGCGTTAAGACGATGGCCTATAAGATCAACAAGAACCGCAAGGGCCATTACGCCTACCTGCGCACCGACGCTCCTGCGACGGCTGTTCAGGAAATGGAACGCCTCATGCGCCTGCATGACGACGTGATGCGCATCCTGACCATCAAGGTCGATGCCCACGAAGAAGGCCCTTCGGCTCAGATGCAAAAACGCGAAGAGCGCCGCGAGCGCCGCTAACCTTAAGAAAGGACACTAAACCATGGCTACAAAACCATTTTTCCGCCGTCGCAAAGTCTGCCCTTTCTCAGGGGATTCAGCACCAGCGATCGATTATAAAGATACGAAACTGCTCCAGCGCTACATTTCAGAGCGCGGCAAAATCGTTCCATCACGCATCACAGCCGTATCGGCCAAGAAGCAACGCGAGCTGGCCCGTGCCATCAAGCGCGCCCGCTTCCTCGCCCTGCTGCCTTACGCCGTGAAATAAGGAGAACAGATCATGCAAGTTATCCTTCTTGAACGTGTGGCCAAGCTCGGCCAAATGGGCGACGTCGTAGACGTAAAAGCCGGTTATGCACGCAACTTCCTTCTGCCACAGAAGAAAGCGCTGACAGCCTCTGCGGCCAATATCGCCGGTTTTGAAGCGCAAAAAGCGCAGCTCGAAACACAGAACCTCGAAACCAAAAAAGAAGCCGAAGATATGGCCAGCCGTCTCGACGGCCAGCAGTTTATCGTGATTCGTCAGGCGTCTGATGCGGGCGCGCTTTACGGCTCTGTCACACCACGTGACGCCGCCGAAGCCGCGACCGAAGCGGGTTTCACTGTTGATCGCAAACAGGTTTCTGTTGAAGCGCCGATCAAACAACTGGGCGTGCACAATATGTTTGTGCGTTTGCACCCGGAAGTCAGCGCCACAATCGAAATCAACGTGGCCCGCTCGACCGAAGAAGCGGCGCTGCAAGCCTCGGGCAAGTCTATTCAAGAACTCGCCGCCGAAGCCGAAGCGGAAGCGGAATTCGAGATTGCCGAGCTGTTTGACGATATCGGGTCTGCCGCCAATGACGACGACATGGACGAAGCGCCCCGCGCCGAGGCCAGCGAGTCAGACGAGGCCAGCGACGAAGCCTAAGCGCTTTTTCGCGGTCCATCCGGCCCCAAAAGACAAGAAGCCGCGCTCCTGTGAGTGCGGCTTTTTTCATGCCGGATCGCTGCGTCACATGGCCTTGCCCTGCTCTGTCCAAAGCCTATAGTTCGCGGGAACACACTTCATAAGGCTTTCCGATGTCCCTTCCCGCTCCGATCGAATCGCGCCTTCTGGCCATGCTGCACACGCGCACCGACACGCTCAAACCCGGTGATCCTATCCCCGAGCCGCTTGTGCTGTCTTCGGCCTTTGCCCTGCCGAGCAACCCGGACGCAAAGCGCACCTATGCGCGGTTTACCAACCCGACAATCGAGGCGACAGAAGCCCGCCTTGCCGCGCTTGAGGACGCGCCCTGCCTGCTGTTTCCATCGGGGATGGGCGCCTATTCGGCGGCCTTTATGGCGCTGTTGAAGAGTGGGGACACGGTTCTGATGCTCTCGGATGGCTATTATGCGGCGCGCAATCTTGTGAGCGAGATCCTTGCGCCCTTCGGGGTGCAGCTTCAGACCTGCCCTGCGGCGGACATTCTGACCGCCGATCTGGCGGGCTATGCCGCTGTGGTGGTGGAAACGCCGTCCAATCCGGGGCTGGATGTGATTGATCTGCGCGCTTTGGCCGAGCGCTGCCGGGCGGCGGGGGCCAAACTTGTGGTGGACAATACGGTGCTGACACCGCTCTTGCAGCAACCTCTGGATTTGGGCGCGGATATTGTGATTGTGTCTGACACAAAGGCCATGGCGGGGCATACGGATGTGCTCATGGGCCATGTGGCGAGCCGTGATGCGGCCTATATGGAGCGGCTTCTGAGCCTGCGCAATCTGACCGGCAATATCCCCGCACCTTATGAGGCCTGGCTTTTGCTGCGCGGGCTTGAGACCGTCGAGCTGCGCCTTGCGCGGATGTGTGAAAACGCGCGCGCCGCCCTGCCGCTGTTGCAGGCGAGCGCGGCTGTGCGCGAGGTGATCTACCCGGCCCCCAGCCCGCAGGCGCTGGATCAGGGGTTTCTGATCGGGGCGACATTTGCCAGCGCGGCGGCGGCAGACCGGTTTCTGGCGCGCGCGGGCTTTGCCCAGATGACGAGCTTTGGCGGGCTGCACGCGTCAGGCGACAGGCGGGCACGCTGGGGCGATTCTGTGGCGGAGGGCTTTTTGCGGCTCAGCTTTGGCATCGAGCCGACAGCGGCCCTCACCGATGCGTTGCAAGCGGCTCTGGCCGACGCAGACGCGCCGTAGGCGGCTTTGCGCGCAGCCAAACAAACCGGCTGGAATCACCGCGCCCCGCGCCGCTAGGATAGGCGCTGTTCCGTCACCAGTGATAGGTTATGAGATGTTTCATTCGCGCCGTGCCGCTCTTGCTCTGCTGTGGGGCGGCGTGGCCTTGGCCGCTTGCGGGCGCGCCCGCCCCGCCAAGGCTCCGAACCCGACCCCGCCTGCCGCGCTGCAAGCGCCTCAGTCGGTTTGGGCTGCTCGGGCCGATCAGGCGCAAGACCCCCTGCCGCTTTACCCCAACGAGACGCCCGCCTTGCGCGCGCTGATCAATCACTATGCCGATCTTTACGAGTTGCCACGGCCCCTGCTGCACAAACTGGCGATCCGAGAGAGCCGCCATACCCCCGCGGCGCGCAACGGGCCTTACTATGGGCTTTTGCAGATTTTGCCGGCCACGGCGCGCAGCATGGGCCACAGAGGCCCGCCCGAGAGCCTGCTCGATGCGGACACCAACCTCAAATATGCCGGCAAATACCTGCGCGGCGCATGGCTTTTGTCGGATGGAGACATCGACGTGGCCATCGGCTGGTATGCGCGCGGGTATTATTACGAGGCCAAGCGGCGCGGTCTGCTTGTCGAAACCGGCTTGCGCCCCGCCTGACGCAAAAGGCCGCCCCCTCACGGGAGCGGCCTTTCGTCTGTCAGAACGGTTTGACTTACTCGTCGTCGAGCGCGTCGACCGCTTTTTGCAGATCGTCTTTTGAGACTTCTTTTTCGCTCACAGTGGCCAGCTCAAAAGCGTAGTCGATGACTTTGTCTTCAAACAGCGGCGCGCGGAGCTGCTGCTGCATTTGCTGGTTTTGCTGAACGAATTCAAAGAACTGACGCTCCTGACCCGGATATTGGCGGGCCTGATTCATGATCGCCTGGGTCATTTCGGCATCTGTCACCTGAACTTCGGCTTTCTGTCCCAGCTCGGCGAGCAGAAGGCCCAGACGCACGCGGCGCGCGGCGAGCTTTGTGTGCTCTTCCGTCGGCGTGATTTCAGGGTGATCATGGCCCTGCACATCGGGGTTTTCGTCATGCCACAGCTGATGCGCGATCTGGCCGGCTTCTGACTCAAGCAGCGAGGGCGGCAGATCAAACGACACAAGCTTGTCCAGCGCATCCAGCAGACCACGCTTCATCACCGCGCGCGAGGCGCCGGCGTATTCGGCTTCCAGACGCTCGGCGATCTGGCCTTTGAGGGCGGCGAGATCTTCAGCGCCAAAGTTCTTTGCCAGCTCGTCGTTCAGCTCGGCGGCTTTTGGCTCTTTCACGTCCTTGATTTTGCACTCAAAGATCGCTGCTTTGCCGGCAAGGTGCTCGGCCTGATACTCTTCAGGGAAGCTCACTTCGACATTCTTCTCCTCGCCCGCCTTGACGCCGACGAGCTGCTCTTCAAAGCCCGGAATGAAGCTGTTTGAGCCAAGCACGAGCGGATAATCTTCCGCAGCACCGCCCTCAAAGGCCTCGCCGTCGACTTTTCCAAGGAAGTCGATCACAACCTGATCGCCGTCTTTGGATTTTGATCCTTTTTTGCGCGACTCAAAGTTCTGCGCCGTTTCGGCGAGAGACGCCAGGGCCTCTTGAACTTCGTCATCGCCCGCTTTGACAACCATACGCTCCAGCTTGATGCCCTTGAGATCAACCTCGGGGATTTCTGGCAGGGCTTCATAGGTCATGGCGACTTCGACGTCGTCGCCCGCTTTCCAGTTTTCGCCGTCAACCATTGTGACCTGTGGCTGCATGGCCGGACGGTCGCCCGAGCTTTCGAAATGCTCTTGCATCGCGCCGTCGATGCTTTCCTGCATGGCTTCGCCCATGATGCGCTCGCCATATTGCTTTTTGAGCAACGCCATAGGCACTTTGCCTTTGCGGAAGCCTTTCATTTCAATGTCGGGCTGCGCTTCTTTGAGTTTCTCATCCACTTTCCCATCCAGCTCGGCGGCTGTCAGTTTGATGGTATAGGCGCGCTTGAGGCCTTCGTTCAGGGTCTCGGTGACCTGCATATTGTCATCCTTTGCATTACGGCATTGCGTCACGGGCGGGTGCTCACACATCCGCTAAATCTGCGCCCTTCTATGGGCGGCGCGACCATGATGCAAGGGGGATTGGCGCAGTTTTACACGGCCAATGGCAGCAAAATGCAGATTGTCTGGGTTGCAACGTAAAAGAGGGG
>JAHBAN010000105.1 GCA_018500075.1 Flavobacteriia bacterium
GACAGGGGCTTGAGCCGAAATTCTTTAAGGGCAACTGGCTTGCGTCGGCCTATCGTCAGACCATCAAAGGCGATTGGTTGTGATCGAGGCTGTTTTGGGCAAGCTGTGACAGGAAAGCTGAGCCAAGATGCTGCGGTCGCTAGATATTCGGGACATACTGCTGATTGATCACCTTGAGCTTGGGTTTGAGGCCGGGCTGAATGTGCTCACGGGCGAGACCGGCGCGGGCAAGTCGATCTTGCTGGATTCGCTCGGGTTTGTGCTTGGGTGGCGCGGGCGCGCCGAGCTTGTGCGCAGTGGCGCAAGTCAGGGCGAAGTAACGGCTGTGTTCGAGCTGCCCGAGGGGCACGCGGCCTTTGCTGTGCTTGAGGAGGCCGGTATCGCGCAGGCGCGCGAGCTGATTTTGCGGCGGATCAACACAAGTGACGGGCGCAAGACCGCCTGGGTCAATGACCGGCGTTGCTCTGGGGATGTGTTGCGGGCGCTGTCGGAGCATTTGGTCGAGCTGCACGGGCAGAACGACGATCGCGGTTTGCTCAATCCGCGCGGCCACCGCAGTCTTCTGGATGATTTTGCAGGGCTTGGCCCCAAGCTGGCCGAGCTGCGCGGGCTATGGCGGGCGCGGGCCAAGGCCGAGGCCGAGCGTGCTGCGGCGCAGGCGGCTGTGGCGGCTTTGCGCGCCGAGGAGGAGTATTTGCGCTATGCGGTGACCGAGCTTGACAAGCTTGCGCCGCAGGCGGGCGAGGATGAGGCGCTGGACCGTCAGCGCCGCCAGATGCAGGGCGCGGAGAAGGTGCGGGGCGATATTCTGCGCGCGTTGAGCGGGCTGCGGGACGAGAACGGCGCCGAGGACAGCGCCGCCGCGGCTTTGCGCTGGCTCGAAGGGGTTGGCGGCGAGGCCGGAGAGATGCTGGGCGAGGCCATCGAGGCGCTCGAGCGGGGATTGAACGAGCTGGCACTGGCTTCGGACGCTGTGGAAGATCGGCTGCGAGAGATGGAGTTCAGCCCCGCCGATCTTGAAGCGTGCGAAGAGCGGCTGTTTGCCATTCGCGGGCTGGCGCGCAAGTATGAGGTGCAGCCGGACGATCTTGCGGATCATGCCGAGACTTTGCGGGCCAAGTTGGAGCAGGTGGATGCGAGCGATGCCGCGCTTGGTGCATTGGGCGCGGCCTGTGAGGCGGCGCAGGCGGCCTATCTGGCGGCGGCTGAAGAACTGAGCACAGCGCGGCGCAAGGCGGCGGCAGAGCTTGACAGCGCCGTGATGGCCGAGCTTGCCCCACTCAAGATGGAACGGGCGGTCTTTACCACAGAGATCACTGCGGGCGAAGCCGGCCCCGAGGGTTTTGACGCGGTGAGCTTTGTGGTTGCGACCAACCCCGGCGCACCGACGGGGCCTTTGGCCAAGATCGCCTCGGGCGGCGAGCTGAGCCGGTTTTTGCTGGCGTTGAAGGTATGTCTGACCGGGGGCGCGAGCGATGTGACGATGATTTTTGATGAGATCGACCGTGGCGTTGGCGGGGCAACCGCCGATGCTGTGGGCCGCCGGCTGCGCGCGCTTGGCGAGGGTGGGCAGGTGCTTGTTGTGACCCATTCGCCGCAGGTTGCGGCGCTTGGGCAGCATCATTGGCGGGTCGAAAAGAGCGTCACCGACGGGCAGACGCTTTCGACGGTGAAGCCTTTGGGGCCTGAGGAGCGTATTGACGAGGTGGCGCGTATGATTTCAGGCGACACCATCACGCATGAGGCACGGGCGGCGGCGAAAGCGCTGTTGTAGGGCACAGCGGCACACGCCGGATCTCTTCTGGGCAGTGGTGGTGCAGCCTATGGCGTGTCTCTAGGTGGGACGAGCTTGCCCGGATTCATGATATTTTGCGGGTCGAGCGCGGATTTGATGTCGCCCATGAGACCCCATGCCTCGCCATGCTCGCGCGCCATATAGTGCAGCTTTCCGATCCCGATCCCATGCTCGCCTGTGGCGGTGCCGCCCATATCGAGCGCGCGCGAGACCATCCGTTCGGCGGCCTCTTTGGCGGCGGCGCGCTCTGACGGTTTGGCGGGGTCAAACATCAGGATGGCGTGGAAGTTGCCATCCCCGACATGGCCGAGGATCGGACCGATGAGGCCAGAGCGGGCGATATCGTCTTGCGCGGCGCTGACCGCTTCGGCGAGGCGCGAGATCGGCACGCAGACGTCTGTGACAAGAGCGGTCGCGCCCGGACGGGACTGGAGGATCGACCAATAGGCGTGATGGCGCATATGCCAGAGAGCGGCGCGCTCTTCGGGGCGGGCCGCCCATTGGAAGCCGGTGCCGCCATGATCGGCGGCAATATCCCCGAAGGTTTCGGCCATATCTTGCACGCTGTTATCGGTGCCGTGAAACTCGAGCAAAAGGTGAGGTTGTTCGGGCAGGGCGGCGCCGGCGATGCTGTTGAATATCGCCACTGTTGCGGTGTCGACGAATTCGATACGGGCCATGGACAGGTCCATCTGGATCGTGTCGATCACGCAGGTGACGGCGGCATCGACCGTGGGGAAGGCGCAGACTGCGGCGGTGATGGCTTCGGGCTGGCCACGCAGGCGCAGGGTGAGGGCGGTGATGAGGCCAAGTGTGCCCTCGGCGCCGACAAAGAGGCCGGTCAGATCATAGCCCGCCGCGGATTTGCGCGCTTCTGTGCCTGTCTGGATGATGCGCCCGTCTGCCAGCACGACTTCAAGGCCGATCACATTGTCGCGCATGGTTCCGTAGCGCACGGCGGTTGTCCCGGAGGCGCGGGTTGCCGCCATGCCGCCGAGCGAGGCGTTTGCGCCCGGATCCACGGGAAAGAACAGGCCAGTGGCGCGCAGCTCTGCGTTCAGCTCCTCGCGGGTGATCCCCGGTTCGACGATGGCGACCATATCTTCTTGGGCGAGGCGGCGGATTGTCTTCATCTTTGAAAAGTCGACACAAATACCGCCAAAAGGGGCTTGGGCCTGGCCTTCAAGGGAGGTGCCTGCGCCAAACCCGATCACGGGGCAGCCTTCTTCGGCGCAGATCTTGACGATTGCGCTGACCTCCTCGGTGCTTTTGGGGAAGGCAACGGCATCGGGGGCTGCGAGCGGGAAATATGTCTCGGAGCGGCCATGATCTTCAAGAACGGGCTTGGACAGGCTGAGGCCTTCGCCTAGTAATGAAGTTAACCTGTGAATGGCGCGTGTCACGCTCATGAGTGCCCCCTGCTGCATTTATGCGGCAAGGTTAGGGCTTTGGGAGCGCAGGGGAAAGCGTAGCTCGTTAATATTTTATTAAAATGCTGCATAAAAAGGTTAAGGCGGACGATGGCCTCGAGGTTTGCAAAAGAAAAGCTGGCGGCGGCGGGCGAAGACCTTAGCCGCGCCTTGCGCGCGCTGCGCCATCAAGGGCCAAGTCAGGTGCAGTTCTGGTTTATTGCGCTTGCAATCGGGATTGCGGCGGGCTTTGCGGCGGTGCTGTTTCGCAAAGGCATTGAAGGGCTTCAGGCCTGGGCTTATGGCGTTGAGGATGTGAACCACCTCTATAGTTTTGCGCTGAATATGTCGTGGTATTGGGTGCTTGTGATCCCGATTGTGGGGGGGCTGATTGTCGGGCAGATCCTGCATCATTTTACGCCGGACGGGCGGGTGCGCTCGGTTGCCGATGTGATTGAAGGGGCGGCGCTCAATGATGGCCGTGTTGAGCGGCGCGAGGGCGTGGCCTCGGCCTTTGCCTCTCTGATCACGCTTGGCATGGGCGGCTCGTCGGGGCGGGAAGGGCCTGTTGTGCATTTGGCGGCGGTGATTTCCTCCTGGGTGTCCAACAAGCTACACGCCGATGGCATCACGGGCCGCGACCTGCTTGGTTGTGCTGTGGCTGCGGCGGTTTCGGCCTCGTTCAATGCGCCGATTGCGGGGGCCTTGTTTGCGCTGGAAGTGGTCTTGCGGCACTTTGCGGTTCACGCGTTTGCGCCGATTGTGATTGCGTCGGTGGCGGGCACGGTGATCAACCGGCTGGCCTTTGGCGATGTGACGGAATTCAGCCTGCCGGTCAGCTCGGCGCTGGCGTTTTATGTCGAATTGCCTGCTTTTCTCATTCTGGGGCTGCTGTGCGGTTTGATCGCGGCGGCGCTGATGCGGTCGGTCTTTATTGGCGAGGATATTGCCAGCCATTTGCAGCAGAAATTCAATGTGCCGCGCTGGTTGCGCCCTGCGATTGCGGGGGCTTTGCTTGGCGGGCTTGCGATCTTCTTTCCGCATATTATCGGCGTGGGCTATGAGACGACCTCGGCGGCTTTGACGGGCAAGCTCTTGCTGTGGCAGGCGGTTGTCTATGCGATGCTCAAGGTTGTGGCGGTTGTGATCACCATGGCCGGGCGGATGGGGGGCGGTGTGTTTTCGCCCTCTCTGATGGTCGGGGCGCTCACCGGGCTGGCCTTCGGGACGATTGCGACAGGTCTTTTTCCCGAGGTGTCAGGCACAAGTGCGCTCTATGCGCTCGCGGGTATGGGGGCAGTTGCGGCGGCGGTTCTGGGCGCGCCGATTTCGACAACTTTGATTGTCTTTGAGCTGACCGGAGACTGGCAGACCGCGATTGCTGTGATGGTGGCGGTGAGTATGTCAACGGCGCTTGGCTCGCGGCTGGTGGACCGGTCGTTCTTTCTCACCCAGCTGGAGCGGCGCAATGTGCATCTGGCGGCCGGGCCGCAGGCCTATCTGTTGGCTATGTTTCGTGTCGCCAAGCTGATGCGCGACAGAGACGACGAGAGCTGCCCTTCGGAGGACGAGCTTTGGGCCTTTGTCGAGGAGGGGGTTTATGTGGACGGGAACGCAACACTGGAAACGGCCATGCCGCTTTTTGAGCGCACGGGGGCGCGGTTTTTGCCTGTGGTGAGCCTGTCAGGAGAAGATGCGCCGCCCGAGTTGTGGGGGGCTTTGATGCAGGTGGATGCGCTCAAGGCCTATAACCGCGCGCTGGCCGCCACGGCGGCCGAAGAGCACAGCTGAGCCGGGGCCGCAGCCGCAGCCGCAGGTGGCTAGACGCGTTCGACCGCCACATCCTCGGAGGTGTAAAAGGCGAGGTGGTCTTTGAGTTTTGACAGGTTCGCCAGCGGGGTTTCATAGCTCCAGACTGCATTTTCAATCGTTTTGGATTTGGTCACGATCGAGTAGTAGCTCGCCGCGCCCTTATGCGGGCAGTGGCTTGTGTGGGGACTGGAGTCGAGAAAGGCGGTCGCAATATCGCTGCGCGGAAAATAGATCACCGGCGGGTGGTCGCCTTCTGACAGTTCGAGGGCGTTTTTGCTTTCGCCCAAGACAGCGCCGCCAGCGCGCACAACCCAAGTGCCTGTGGCGCGGGTGAGTGTGATTTTGGGGGCCATATGCGAACTCCTCGGGATAGGTTGCGCGCAAGATCGCGGCAAACTGTTACACTAAAATGTCAAATCTCTTGCGTGGCGTGACTTAACCACACTCGGGCCTCGGGGGAAAGCCTTGGCGCGATGTTCTCATAGCAGGCCTTGTGATAGAGATTGAGCCAGTGGCGTTCATCGGGGCTGAGCATTTCCACGCAAATCAGCCCGCGCGCAATCGGGACATATGTGAGCGTGAGAAAATCATACATCGGGCGCGGATCGGCGCCCTCCAGCGGGCGGGCCTCTTGCACGACAATGAGGTTTTCCAGCCGGATGCCGAAAGCGCCTTCGCGGTAATAGCCCGGCTCGTTGGAGAGGATCATGCCCGCCTGCAGCGGCACATCCGACAGGCGGCTGAGCCTTTGCGGGCCTTCGTGAACGCAGAGGTAGACGCCGACGCCATGGCCGGTTCCATGGTTGAAATCCTGCCCGGCGAGCCAGAGCGGATACCGCGCAATGGCGTCCAGATCGCGGCCTGCCAACCCTTTGGGAAAGCGCAGGCGCGAGATGGCAATCATGCCTTGCAACACGCGGGTGAAGCAGCGCTTTTCGTCTTGGCCGACCGCGCCGATGGGCAAGGTGCGGGTGATGTCGGTTGTGCCGTCAATATACTGTCCGCCGCTGTCCAGAACGAGAAGCTGGCCCTCTTGTAGGAGAGCATTGGTGTCTTCGGTGACGCGGTAATGCATGATCGCGCCATGCGGGCCGGTGCCGGCAATGGTTTCAAAGCTGATGTCGAGCAGATCCTGCGTGGCATGGCGGGCCTCTTCAAGGCGTTTGACCACATCAATCTCTGTCAGAGTGCCGATGGGCTGGGCCTCGAACCATGTGAGAAATTCGACCATGGCGGCGCCGTCCCGCAGGTGGGCTTCTTGTGTGCCCGCGATTTCGGCTTTTGTTTTGCAGGCTTTGGGAAGGCTGCAGGGATCATCGGCCCAGCACAGGACTGCGTTGCCTTCGGCGAGTTCCTGGGCAAGTTTGACGGGGGCGGTCTTGCGATCGAGTTGCACTTTGCCCTGGAGCGAATGAAGGGTCGGGACAAAGGCCGAGCCGGGCCGCAGCTTGACCTCGGGGCCGAGATGGGCGCGCAGCATATCGTCGATTTTGGCCGGATCGGTGAAGAGCGTGACATGGCCTGTGTCAAACAGAATGGCAAAGGCGTGTGGCACCGGGTTGCGGGGGATATCGCTGCCGCGGATGTTGAGGAGCCAAGCGATGGAATCAGGCAGGGTGAGGACGGCGGCGGAGCGGGATGTGCTGCGCAGGGCTTTGGCGAGGCGGGCGCGTTTGGAGGCGTGGCTCTCGCCTGCGAGCGCTTCAGGATAGGGCGCAATCGGACCCAGCGGCGGGGCGGGCTGATCGGGCCAGATTTTGTCGACCAGATTGGGACCGGCGCGGAAGCTGATGCCTTTGGCGGCGAGGCTTGTCTCGAGGTCTTCGATCTCGCTGGCGACATGAAGCCAGGGATCATAAGCGATCACCCCGCCTTGGGGCAGCGCCTCGGCGAGCCAGTCTTTGAGCGCGGTTTCGGGCCATGGCACGGGGGTAAACACATCCAGATCGACCTGATCCTTGACCTGGGTACGATAGCGCCCGTCAATGAAGACGCCTGCGCTGTCTTTGAGCACAGCCGCAAAACCGGCCGAGCCTGTGAAACCGGTCAGCCACGCCAGGCGTTCGTCATGGGGGGCGCAATATTCGCCTTGGTGGGCATCGGCGCGGGGCACGAGAAAACCGGCGACCCTCTCTTTGGCCATCAGACGGCGCAGGGCCGTCAGGCGCGCGCGACCTTCCTGCGGGCTGGCGCGGTTTTCAAAACTCTGGAACATGATCTGTCTCCCCAACTTGGGGCCGAGATTATGCGCGAACGCGGTCCGGGGGAAGGGGCGGGATCGAATTTTCGCTGCGCGAAAATCCGACCGGACGAGGGGGCCAGCCCCCTCGTGCTCCCCCGGGATATTTTGAGAAAGAAAAAGGCGCAGGCGAGGGTTTGGCCGCGGGGTTAGCTTGCGCGTTTGATCCCGAGGAAGCGGGCGCGGGCGCGTGGGTCGGTATCAAAGAGGGAGGCGAGCTGTTCGGTCATGGCACCGGCGAGCTGTTCGACATCTGTGATGGTGACTGCGCGGTTATAGTAGCGCGTGACGTCATGGCCGATGCCGATGGCGAGCAGTTCGACGCTGCGTTTTTTCTCGACCATGGCGATGACATCGCGCAGGTGTTTTTCGAGGTAATTGGCCGGGTTGACCGACAGGGTGGAATCATCGACCGGCGCGCCATCCGAGATCACCATAAGAATTTTGCGCGCCTCGGTGCGGCGGCTCATGCGGCGGTGCGCCCATTCGAGCGCTTCGCCGTCGATGTTTTCTTTGAGCAGACCTTCTTTCATCATCAAGCCCAAGTTGTCACGCGAGCGCCGCCACGGGCTGTCGGCGTGTTTATAGATGATGTGGCGCAGATCATTGAGGCGGCCGGGCTGCTGCGGACGGCCATCGGCGAGCCATTTTTCGCGGGCCAGCCCGCCTTTCCAGGCGCGGGTGGTGAAGCCGAGAATCTCAACCTTCACGGAACAGCGTTCCAGGGTGCGTGCCAGAACATCGGCGCAGATTGCGGCGATCGAGATCGGGCGGCCGCGCATGGAGCCTGAATTGTCTATCAGAAGCGTCACCACTGTGTCGCGGAACACGGTGTCCTGTTCGACCTTGAAGCTCAGGGGGGTTGTCGGGTTGGAGATCACCCGCGCCAAGCGGCCGGCATCGAGGATGCCTTCTTCTTCGTCAAAGGACCAAGAGCGGTTTTGCTGGGCTTGCAAGCGGCGCTGGAGCTTGTTGGCGAGGCGGCTGACCGCACCCTTAAGAGGCTCGAGCTGTTGGTCAAGATAGGCGCGCAGCCGCTCAAGCTCGGCCGGTTCGGCAAGCTCTTCGGCGAGGATTTCTTCATCGTGAGAGCCATCATAGACCAGATAATTGGGGTCTGCGTCAGATATTGGCTGTGGGGGGGGCGGCTCAAGCGGGGCCTCACCATCGGGCATATCGGCCTCGTCGCCAAGCTCGTCATCGGCCAGATCATCCATCGAAACCTGGGCCTCGGCGGCGTCTTGGCTTTCGTCTTGGGATTGCTCGGGGCTGGCGTCGGCCTCATCCTCCTGCGTGTCGTCCTGCCCTGTGCTGTCGGGCTGGTCTTCGTCCTGCTCGGCCTCTTCCTGACTGTCGTCGCTCTCGTCGTCCGGCGCGTCAGGGTCTTCGCCGAGCTGTTCGGCATAGCCCAGATCAGAGATCACACGGCGGGCGAAGCGGGCAAAATCCTGCTGGCTTGCGAGGCGCGCCGAGATATCCTCGAGTGCCTCGCCGGCCTGATCTTCGATGAACCCCTGCCAGAGCTGCATCACATTGTGCGCTCCGGCTGGCAGGTCGCGCCCCGTGGCAAGGTGGCGCACAAGATAGCCTGCGGCTGTCGCAAGAGAGGCATCCGCGCGGTCGGTGATTTCGCCATAGCCGGCGCGGCGGGCGTCTTCGGCGATCTTGGCGTCGATATTGCCAGCCGTCCCCGGCATCTCGCGCGCGCCCATGGCTTCGCAGCGCGCTGTTTCCATCGCTTCGTAAATATCGCGCGCGAGGTCTCCGGCAGGGGCGTAACGCGCGTGGGTGGCTGTGTCGTGATACTTATGCTTGAGCGCCAAAGCGTCGGCGGTGCCGCGCGCCAGCAAGACTTCGTCGCGGGTCATGCGACGGGAAACTTGCGGCAGGCGCATCATATCGCCAGACAGGCCCGACGGGTCGACCGAATAGCTGACCGTCAGGTCGGAATCGTTGGCCAAGACTTTTGTGGCCTCGGCCAGGGCCTTCTTGAACGGATCTGCCGGGTTATCGGATGGCTTGGTCATCGCGCGCACTCAGCCCTTTTTCTTTCTAAAAATATCCCGGGGGTGAGGCGAAGCCGAGGGGGCTGGCCCCCTCACCGCGCGCGTCACCGCGCGCGTCACCGCGCGCGGGTCGGATCGGCGAAGCTGATCCGAAGCTGGCCTCATCCCAAGCTCACACTTGCGGCTGATTCCGGCAGTTCCTCGTCAAACAGGCGCTGGTAGAATTCGGCCACGGTCTGGCGTTCGAGCTCGTCGCATTTGTTGAGGAAGGTCAGGCGGAAGGCATAGCCGACATTGCGGAAAATCTCGGCGTTTTGCGCCCAGGCAATAACGGTGCGCGGCGACATCACGGTCGAAAGGTCGCCGTTCATGAAGGCCGTGCGGGTGAGATCGGCGACTTGCACCATGTGCCGGACAGTCTTGCGGCCGGCCTCTGTGTTGTAATGCGGGTTTTTCGCCAGAATGATCTGGGTTTCGGCGTCAATCGAGAGGTAGTTGAGCGTTGACACAAGCGACCAGCGGTCCATCTGGCCCTGGTTGATCTGTTGTGTGCCGTGGTAGAGGCCCGTGGTGTCTCCAAGGCCAACCGTGTTGGCGGTCGCAAACAGGCGGAAATAGGGGTTTGGCGTGATGACTTCGTTCTGGTCAAGCAGGGTGAGTTTGCCGTCCACTTCCAGCACGCGCTGGATCACAAACATCACATCGGCGCGGCCTGCGTCATATTCGTCAAAGACGATTGCGGTCGGGTTGCGCAGCGCCCAGGGCAGGATGCCTTCCTGAAATTCGGTGACTTGCTTGCCGTCGCGCAGCTTGATGGCGTCTTTGCCGATCAGGTCGATGCGCGAGATGTGGCTGTCAAGATTGACGCGCACACAGGGCCAGTTGAGCTGGCTGGCGACCTGTTCGATATGGGTCGATTTGCCGGTGCCGTGATAGCCCTGAATCATCACCCGGCGGTTGTGGGAGAAGCCTGCGAGGATGGCCAGAGTTGTATCCGGGTCAAATTTGTAGGTGCTGTCCATGTCAGGCACGCGCGCGCTGCGCTCGGCGAAGGCGGGCACAGTCATATCGGTGTCGATGCCGAAGACATCACGCACAGAAATTTTCTCGGTGGGTTTTGCGTTGATGTCGATCATACCGTCCGCCATAGCCGGATTCCTTCATATCTCGAAAATTGTTACAGTTGTGGTGCAACAATTTCGGGGCAAGGGCAAGGCCAAGCCCGCAGATAGGCGCGCGCGGGGCAAAATTGAACTGGCGGGCTTGTGTGCGTGCTGTGTTACGGTGAGGTCACGCGAAGGTGCGCAGGCTTGAGCTGCGCAGCTTGCGCGCCTGCGCTAGACTTGCACAGACCGGATAGGGAGCATGATATGAAAAGACGGGTGTTTATCTTCACAGCCTTTGGCGCGGCGGCGGGTCTGACGTTTGGGCGGGGCGCAGGGGCGCAGCCGTTTGAGGTGATGCGCAGCGATGCCGCCTGGCGGGCCATGCTCTCGCCCCTGCAATATAGGGTGATGCGTCAGGAGGGCACCGAGCCGGCGGGGTCTTCACCGCTGGACAAGCTCTATGAGGCAGGGATGTATCACTGCCGCGGTTGTGATCTGGCCGTCTATAGCTCGGAGCATAAATACGACAGCGGCACCGGCTGGCCGAGCTTTTATCAGGCGCAGAACAAGGCGATCGAAACCAAAACAGATTACAAGTTGATCTATCCGCGCACCGAGTGTCATTGCCGTCGCTGCGGCAGCCATTTTGGCCATATCTTCAACGACGGGCCAAAGCCCACGGGCAAGCGGCATTGTCTCAACGGGGTGAGTCTGGTGTTCAAGCCGGCCTGAGCGGGGGCCGCCCTGTGGGCCGCGTCATTTGAAGTTGCGGCTCACGTTGATTTGATCCCAGGCCCAGACGACTTCTTGCAACTGCTCTTCTTGCGAGCGGTCGCCGCCGTTCATGTCGGGGTGCAGCACCTTGATGAGCTTTTTGTAGGTCTTGCGAATCTCGGCTTTGGACCAATGGTCCTTGGCTTCCAAAATCTCGATGGCGCGGCGCTCGGTCGGGGGCAGACGGCGCGATCCGCCGCCGCCTTTGCCGGGGTTTTTTGTTGCGTTGGCGCCAAGGACCTGATGGGGGTCTTCGATGCCAAGGCGCGCCCATGCGCGCGCTTCCGGATCGCCTATGGGCTTGGTTTCGCGCTCCCAGACCTTGTCTTTGGACATCTGGGCGTTCATCTCGGCTTCTGTCGTGCCGTCAAAGAAGTTCCACTTCAGATTATACTCGCGAATGTGCTCTTTGCAGAACCACAGATATTCGTCGAGCACATCGGGCGCGCGGGGCGCGCGGAACTTGCCGGCCTCTTCGCAGCCTGCGTGTTCGCACTGGCGCGTTGATGTTTCGGAGGCGCCAGACATTCCACGGCGACCGCGCGGGTTTTTCTTTTTGGCGGATGACACAGACATATCAAAACCGAAAGGATCTGCTTTGGGCATGGGAACTCTCTTTTCGCGACTGGCTTAGCACTCTAGTGTGTTTGAAACTGGGGGAAAGAGGAAAGAGCGTAAAAAATGAATATGGAAGCAAAAATTCGCGCGGCGCTTGTGGCAGCGTTTGAGGCGACGGCGCTTGAGGTGATCAATGAATCCCATCAGCACAGCGGCCATGCCGGCGATGATGGCTCAGGCGAGAGCCACTTTCGGGTGCGTATGACGGCGGCGGGATTTGACGCGATGAGCCGTGTGGCGCGCCACCGTGCCGTTCATGCGGCTCTGGGGCCGCTCAACGAGCAGATTCACGCTTTGGCGTTGGAGCTGTCCTGATCGGTCTCTGGCGCCCCGCTCAGGGACGTCGCGGGACGGCTTGTGAGCAGCGGCTCAGGCTTTGGCGCAAGCTTTGCCTCGCTGCGCGGGGCAGGGTTTGCGGCCGGGGTCTGGGCATCCTCTGCGGCTTGAAGTGCTTTGCGAAACACGAGCACCGAGCGATAGACCGTCGTGCGTGCGCGAAAGCCCGAGCGTTCTTCGCTGGGCAAGGTTTCGGCGCGCAGGAAGGCCCAGCCGGCTTTGGCCTCTGTGTTGATCAGCTCTTGCAGGGAATGCGCGAAACGGTCCTCGTTTGATTTGAGGCCCTTGGCTTTCAGGCCTTTGCGGGGGGCGGGGATAACTTTGTATTCGTGCATTCTGGTCTCTTTTGCGGCTCATGTCGCGCCAAGGGCCGAGGGCGGCGGCGCGGCAGTTTCTAACGATCGGTGCCTGTCAGGCTTTGTGGCGGATGCCCATCGGGCGTCCGACAAAGCCCGGCACGGGGAGGGTTGCGTGCGCGGCGCGCATGGTTTGAAAGGTTTGCAGGATATCCGCCGGCATAGGGGCGACCTTTGGGCCTGACTGGTCGATGTGCAGGCACATTCCCTCGCCGCCCGCAGAGACCCATCCGTCCTGATGGATCAGCTCTTGGCAGAAGTGGATAGACTTATCATTCATATCAAGCACTTGGAAGGTTGCGCGCAGGGTGTCGCCCTGATGGACCTCGCGCATATAGTGCATATGATATTCGGCGGAATAGGTTGTGTGGCCTGTGCGGGCGAGGTAATCGCCGCCAAAGCCGATCTCTTGCCACAGCGCATCCACGCCCAAATCCATGAGCACATTATAATAGGCCATGTTGAGGTGACCGTTGAAGTCGATCCACTCGGGGCGCACGACCATCGGCTCGGAGAGAAAGGGCTGTGAGAGAAAGGGCTGTGTCATCCTGTTTTTCAGCCGCCGAGTTTGGTCTGAACCAGATCATTCACGGCCTTCGGATTGGCTTTGCCGCCTGTGGCTTTCATGACCTGACCGACAAACCAGCCGGCGAGCTTCGGGTTTTCGCGCGCTTTTTCGACCTGTGCGGGATTGGCGGCGATGATCTCGTCGAGGGCGGTTTCGATTGCGCCTGTGTCGGTGACTTGCTTCATCCCGCGTGACTCGACGATCTGGGCAGGCTCGCCGCCTTCGGTGTAGACAATCTCAAACAGGTCTTTGGCAATCTTGCCCGATATTGTATCGGCTGCGATCAGGTCGATGATCCCGCCGAGCTGGGCCGGTGAGACGGGGCTTTCGCTGATGTCTTTGTCGCCATCTTTTTTGAGGCGGCCAAAGAGTTCGTTGATGACCCAGTTTGCGGCGGTCTTGCCGTCGCGGCCTGCGGCGACCTCTTCAAAGTAGGTTGCGTTCTGGTTCTCGGCTGTGAGCACCGAGGCGTCATATTCTGTCAAACCGTAGTCTGACATGAAGCGCGCGCGTTTTGCGTCGGGCAGCTCGGGCAGGGAGGCGGCGATTTCATCGACCCAGGATTGCTCGATTTCAAGGGGCATCAAGTCGGGGTCGGGGAAATAGCGGTAATCATGCGCCTCTTCTTTGGAGCGCATAGAGCGGGTTTCGCCTTTGTCCGGATCGTAAAGGCGGGTTTCTTGTATGACTTCGCCGCCGTCTTCCAGAATTTTGATCTGGCGGCGGGCTTCATAGTCGATGGCCTGCTGGATAAAGCGCATCGAGTTCATATTCTTGATTTCGCAGCGCGTGCCGAGGTGGCTGAAGTCTTGCGTTGCCATATATTTTTCGTGCTGCCCGGCGCGACAGACCGAGACATTGACGTCGGCGCGCAGATTGCCGTTTTGCATATTGCCATCACAGGTGCCCAGATAGCGCAGGATCTGGCGCAGCTTGACAACATAGGCCGCGGCCTCTTCGGGGCTGCGAATATCGGGGCGCGAGACGATTTCCATCAGTGCAACGCCTGTGCGGTTGAGATCGACAAAGGACATATTCGGGTCCATGTCGTGGATCGATTTGCCAGCGTCCTGCTCGAGGTGAATGCGCTCCACGCGCACAAGGCGCGCCACGCCGGGGGCCATATCGACAAGGATTTCGCCTTCGCCGACAATCGGCTCGTAAAGCTGGCTGATCTGGTAGCCCTGCGGCAAATCAGGGTAGAAATAGTTTTTGCGGTCAAAGGCGGACTTGAGGTGAATTTGGGCCTTGAGGCCAAGGCCCGTGCGCACGGCCTGCGCGACGCAGAACTCGTTGATCACAGGCAGCATACCGGGCATCGCGGCGTCGACAAAGGCCACATTGGCGTTTGGCTCGGCTCCAAAGAGGGTTGAGGCGCCAGAAAACAGCTTGGCCTTGGAGCTGACCTGCGCATGGACTTCCATGCCGATCACAAGTTCCCAGTCATATTTCGCCCCCGCGATCACTTTGGGTTGCGGTGTTTCATAGGCCAGATCTAGCATTGCCTCGTCCTTTTATGCGTCTCATGCAAAGTCGAGGTCGGTTCTAGGGCAGGCTTAGGGGCGGGGCAAGGGGGAGTTGGCGCGCAGTGAGCGGGGAGTTAGCCTTGGGGGTAGAGTGTCAGGCCGCCGTGGCCGAACTCGAGGATCTTGCCGCTGCTGATATCGCTCTTGAAATGACTGGCGATGGCGTTGAGCGCGGTGTCGCGGCCCTTGCGCAAGAGGGCGCTGCGCGGCGGCAGATAGGTCCCCGGTGCCGGACCAAGCTCGGCTTCGGCCCAGAGCAGCGGGTGCAGCTCGTGGAGGTTTTCGCGCAGGATGTGATCAAACATCGAATGGATGTTTTTGCGCACTTTGCGCACCACATCGGGCGCTTCGACAGGGGTGCGGGCCGGTGACATTGTGATGCCGGTGTAGGCGGCCAGAAGATTGGCAATATGTTGATCGGGCTGAAGGTAGAGAATGTCGCGCAGACCATCGAGGAAAAAATTGACATCCAAGCTGCGCGCGGCGCCCTGATCGACCCGGAGGGCGTCAAGAAAGACCCATGTATAGCCCCCATTTCCCCAGATGTGATGGGAGCGGGCGGCGGTGCGGCGGGCCTCAAGCTCGAGCGCTTCGTAAGAGCCAAACCAGCGTGGCAAGAGAAAGTTGCCAAGGCTGCGCATCGGCGCCGTGTTGACCGGGTTGAGATCAATCAGCCGTTCATAGGCGTCCGCTATGTGCATGGCGGGCTTGGGCTTGGCAACGACAAGGCCGCATTGGGCCGCGGCCAGAAGGGGAGAGGCGAGGGCGGTGCGCGAAAAACTGTCCAAGATATCGGTGGCGCGTTGGAAATGGGCCTCAAACAGGGCGAGATTGCGCGGAGGGATTTCATGCGACCAATTCGAGCCGCGCCAAGCCCAGCCGATATCCATATGGGTCTGTGCCACAATATCGGCGATGGCATAATCTTCGGGGAATTCGAACAAGACATCTTCGAGCGCCTCTATGCCGGCAAGGCCCGGTGTGAGACCATCGGCAATGGCGTGTTCTGTCGCCAGAACCACATCTGTTCGAGCGCCCAGACTGAGAAGGTCGGCATGGGGCATTCCGCAATGGGTTGCGGTTTTGCGATTGTCCGCAGAGCGGATCAGGCGGCTCAGCTCCTCCCAACGCTCCTGACGCGCCAGAAACTGGCCACGGTCCTGAATTCGTTCCCGGCAGCTTTCTTCCGGGGGTTCGTTGGCTGTGGGAATCACGAGCTGTTCATGGAGGCGGCTGCTCGGGGGGCGCGGGGCAGTCTCGCGCGGTGTGTCCTCACCGACAGAACGCTTGGCCAAGGGGAAGCGCACCAGGGGGAGCCGGCCAAGGCTTTGACGGGCCTGCGCGGCAAATTCCGGAAAGTGAGACAAGAGTGCCATATGTGATTCGTCCTTTATCAGCCTTCTTTGTCATCGGCCAATCGGGCCAAAACAGGGCAATTACGGGTTTGATTTTGGGAAAAGGCGGTATGATTTGGTGGACTGTGCCGTGAGACGAAACAATCATGGCTGTGAGCGTGAAAAGATTGCCAAACCCGCTGCAATCGTCCTATTTGTTCGGGGATGGTTGTTTCTGTTCGTCATATTGTTTTGGGGGCTGTTTTTCTCTCGGTCGTGAGCCATAGCACAGCTCAGGCCAGTGACTCTGTCCTGACCGGAGACGAGGCGGCGGCGGCTGGCAGCGCAGCGCAAGAGCCGCTTGTCGCCGCGCCGTTTCTTGGGACGGACGCGCCCCGCGCGCCCGATCCAGCGCTTGCCAAGATACGCCCCAAGGCGCGCACAACCTCGTATCGCACCGCCCGCGATGCGCGGCTGGCCCAGATCAGGCCTAAAAGCAGGCCCTATGAATTTGCTTTGCCTCACACGCGTTGGGAGCATCGGCCGGGCCATAAAGACTGGACTGCGGCGGCGATGAAGGCGGTGCTGTCACATGGGGCGCCTTTGACGCAGACTGTGCCCGATGACTATCGCGACTGGTGCCCGGCCTATAAGGAGAATGACGCGTTGCGGCGGGCGATGTTCTGGGTTGGCTTTATGTCGGCTTTGGCAAAACACGAGAGCACCTATCGTGCCGATGCGGTGGGCGGCGGGGGGCTTTGGTATGGGCTGCTCCAGATATTGCCCTCTACGGCGCGGCTTTATAACTGTCAGGCCAAGACCGGCGAGGCGCTCAAGGACGGTGGCCTCAATCTGAGCTGTGCCACGCGGATTATGAGCAAGACGGTTGCGCGCGACCAGATCATTCACGGGTTTTTCCCCGAGACCTCGCGCAAATATCAGGGTGTGACGCAAGATTGGGGGCCGATGCATTCTTCTGCCAAGCGTGCGGAAATGGCGGCTTGGACGCGCAGGCAGGCCTATTGTGTCTCTCGCAAGAGTTTGCGCCCGAAAGCACGCCCGAACGGTGTTTTGGCACAGAAAGACGGCTGATCAGCCGGCCCGATCAGCCGATCAGCGAAAAATGATGCCGCTCGGTCTGAATGCCGAGGGTGCGAAAGGCGTCTTCGAGGGCTGCGTGGGGCGGTGTGCAGGCATGAGGCAAGCGCAGCTTGCGATTGTCTTTCAAGTAGAGCGTGACCTTGACGGAGAGATCAAGGCGGGTGTCAAACCGCGCCCGCAGGATCAGCCCGAGGGGCATTTCATCGGCCAGCCGCGGCGTGCTCCAGCGCATATGGCTGTCGGTCAGCTCAAAGGTGCTGACGGGGTTTTTCACCGCCTCCCAAAGCGCGGGAAGCGTGAAAAGCGAAAGAAAAACAGCGATATACAGATTGAGATCAATCAGCCAGACAAGCGCTAGAACGGTCGCATAGATGCCGGCCAGCGTGATCAGCGCAGCGCGGGAGCGGCCATTGCTTTGATACACAATTGCCAAGGGGCTACCCTTCCAAAATCCGCGTGACCATTTCTGTGGTGTCGCGGCTCAGCCCGTCTGTCGCAAGGATCCGCTCCAGAGAGGCCTTTGCGCTGGTTTGGCGGGCGGCATCATAGCGCGAATAGGTCTGGAAGGCGGTGCACATCCGCGCTGTTGTTTGCGGATTGAGGCTGTCGAGCTTGATCAGCCAGTCTGCGAGCAGCCGATAGCCCTGTCCCGAGGCGTGGTGAAAGCCGGCATGGTTTGTGGCGAGCGCACCGAAGACGGCGCGGAAGCGGTTTGGGTTTTTCAGGGTGAAAAGCGGATGGCTTGTGAGGGCCTCGGCCGTGTTGGCGGCCTTTTCGGGCGCGGCAAAAGCCACCTGTGCGGCGAACCATTTGTCCATAACCAAGCGATCACCCTGCCATTGGGCGAAGAAGGCGGCGGCCTCATCGCTGCCGATGTCCTGTGCGAGCAGAGCGTTGAGCGCTGCGCTTTGCAGGGTCATATTGTCGGCTGTTGCAAATTGCGCGCGCGCCTGTGCGCCCCCGTCCATGCGCGTGAGCATCGCCAGAATACGGGCGTTGAGCGCGCGCTTGCCGGCGCCGGCCGCGTCGGGGACAAAGGGGCCGTCCACAGTTGTCTGGGCATAAAGCCGCGGCAGGCTATCGGCGAGATGCTGCGCGAGGCTTTGCGCCATGGTTTCGCTGGCGTCATAAATGGCTTGCGGATCGGGTGTGTGGCCCTCGGCGTGCAGCTCGGCGGCGAGATCATCTTGACCAATGGGCTGAAGCACAAGCGCGCGGAAGGCCGGATCGAGGCTGTCGTCACGCGCGACGCGCGCGGCGGCGTCCAGAAACGCCGTATCGGGGGCTGCGCCTGTTGTGACAGAGGCGATCAGGCTGGCGCGGCGCAGAGCCTGACCGGCCTCCCATTTGTTGAACGGGTCGGTGTCATGCGCCAGAAGGAAGGCGCGCTCGGCGTTGCTGCGCGCGTGGTCAAGGACCACAGGGGCGGAAAAGTCGCGCAGGATCGAGGCCACAGGCTTGGCGGCGAGGCCGTCAAAGGAAAAGCTCTGCTGGCGCTTGGTCATTTCCAGAAGTGTGGTGGGCTGAAGCTCTGCCCCATCCGGACCGAGCAGGCCAACGGCAATCGGAATGACCCGCGGCTTCTTCTGTGGCTGTCCGGGTGTTGGCGGCGTTTCTTGTTTGAATGTAAGCGTGTAGCGCCCGTTATTAAAGCTTTCTGTGACGCTGAGGCGCGGGGTGCCTGCGGAGCTATACCACCGCTTGAAGCGCTTCAGGCTGCGGCCTGTGACCTCTTCAAACACCTTCAGCCAGTCTTCTATTGTGGCGGCCTCGCCGTCGTGGCGGGTAAAGTAGAGGTCGAGCGCCTTATAATAGGCGTCGTCGCCGACGAGCCGTTTGAGCATCCCTATGACTTCGGCGCCTTTTTCATAGACGGTCGCTGTATAAAAATTGTTGATCTCAACGAAGCTTTCGGGGCGCACGGGGTGAGCCAGCGGGCCGCTGTCTTCGCGGAACTGGCGGGCGCGCAGATCACTCACATCCGAGATCCGTTTGACCGGGGCAGAGCGCAGATCGGAAGTGAACTGGCTGTCGCGATAGACGGTCAGCCCCTCTTTCAGGCAGAGCTGGAACCAGTCCCGGCAGGTGATGCGGTTGCCTGTCCAGTTGTGAAAATACTCATGCGCAATGATGGCTTCGATCCGCTCGAAATTGTCATCTGTCGAGGTTTCCGGGCTGGCAAGCACGCAGGAGGAATTGAAAATATTGAGGCCTTTATTTTCCATTGCGCCCATGTTGAAGTCATCGACCGCAACGATATTGAAGATATCAAGGTCATACTCGCGGCCATAGACGGTTTCGTCCCAACGCATAGAGGCTTTGAGCGCGGCCATGCCAAAGGCACATTTGGTCTCGTCGCCTTTGCGCACCCAGATATTAAGCTCAACATCGCGGCCTGACTGTGTTTGGAAGCGGTCGGGGTGATTGATGAGGTCTCCGGCGACGAGGGCAAAGAGATAGGCGGGCTTGGGCCAAGGATCATGCCACTCCGCAAAGCCCGCTCCCTGCGTGCCCTTGTTGCCGTTGGACAAGAGCACAGGCTCGGCCCCTTCAATGCGCACTGTGAATGTGCTCATCACATCGGGGCGATCGGGATAATAGGTGATTTTGCGAAAGCCCTCGGCCTCGCATTGGGTGCAATACATCCCGTTTGACATATAAAGCCCTTCGAGGGCCGTGTTTGTCTCGGGGCTGATTTCGACCTCGCATTCAAAGACAAACGGCTCCTTTGGGACCGTGAGGCTGAGGCCCGACGGGGACAGCTCCGGGGTGCATGGCACGCCGTCAAGCTTTGCTGATATCAGTTTGAGCGCTTCGCCGTGCAAAAAGAAGCTCTGCGCGGGGGCGTCCGGATTGGGCGCAAAGGCGATCCGGCTGATCACGCGTGTGGCACTCGGGTGGAGCTTGAATGTCAGGTGGACGGATGTGACGGTCCAGCCAAAGGGCGTGTAATCCTTGAGATAGATCGTCTGGGGGGCGGTCTCGGCCATCACGGTATCCTTTTCGCTTTGGGCTGACGGTATGCGCGCGAGGGGTGGGCTTCAATAGGAGATAGCTTCGTGTCGCCATAGATTATCTTGAAAAACATGAAGGTTTATTTTCCTTTCGTGCTCTCCCGAAAGATTGCGCCTTGGCCTCCGGGCGGGCTAGAAAGACAGGACCAGAGTTTAAGCAGAAAGAGAGCTGAGCATGACCAAGCGTGTGGACCGAGCCGGATTGAGCGTAGACGCAACGCTTGCCCGCTTTCTGGAAGAAGCGGCCCTTCCCGACACGGGCGTGAGTGCCGAGCATTTTTGGAGCGGGTTTGCCGATTTGCTGGCTGATTTGACGCCCCAGAACCGCGCCTTGCTTGAGACGCGCGAGCGGCTGCAAGGCAAGATAGACGCCTGGCATATCGCACATCGCGGCGCGGCCCATGACCATGAGGCTTACAAAGCCTTTCTGAGCGAGATCGGGTATTTGTGCCCTGAGGGCGAGGATTTTGAGATTGAGACTCAAAATGTCGACCCCGAGATCGCCACCATTCCCGGCCCGCAGCTTGTGGTTCCAATCACCAATGCGCGCTATGCGCTCAATGCGGCCAATGCGCGATGGGGCAGTCTTTATGATGCGCTCTATGGCACGGATGCTATGGGCTCGACGCCCCCGCCCGGCGGCTATGAGCGCGGGCGCGGTGCGCGGGTTGTGGCGCGGGCGCGGGTCTTTCTGGATGAGGCGTTTCCGGTGGAGGGCACATCGCACGCCGATGCGCGGCGCTATCATGTGCAGGAGGGGCGGCTTCTGGTGGACGACAGGCCGCTGCAAAACCCCGAGAAATTTGTAGGCTACAAAGGGAACCCGAAAGCGCCCGATGCAATCTTGTTGAAGAACAACGGCTTGCACGTCGAGCTTGTGTTTGATCGTGCGCATCCGATTGGCAGCCACGATCAGGCGTTGCTGGCGGATGTGCAGCTGGAGAGCGCTTTGTCGGCGATTATGGATTGCGAAGATTCGGTGGCGTGCGTGGATGGCGAGGACAAGACTCTCGCCTATTCGAACTGGCTTGGCCTGATGAAGGGGGATCTTGCTGCCGATGTGGTCAAGGGCGGCAAGACCCTGAGCCGGCGTCTTGCGCAGGACCGCCACTATACGGCGCCGGACGGAGGCGACCTTGTCCTGAAGGGGCGGGCCTTGATGTGGGTGCGCAATGTCGGGCATTTGATGACCAATCCAGCGATCCTTGATCCGCAGGGCAATGAAGTCTTTGAAGGGCTTATGGATGCACTGGTCACCACGTTGATTGCGATGCATGACCTTAAGCGCGAGAGTGGCAACTCTGTGCATGGGTCGGTTTATGTGGTGAAGCCGAAGATGCACGGGCCTGAAGAGGTGGCCTTTGCCGAGGCGGTCTTTGCGCGCGTCGAGAGCGTGCTCGGGCTGCCGGCCAATACGGTGAAGATCGGGGTGATGGACGAAGAGCGCCGCACCTCTGTCAACCTCAAGGAATGTATCCGCGCCGCGAAATCGCGGATTGCCTTTATCAACACGGGCTTTCTGGACCGCACGGGCGACGAAATCCACACCTCGATGGAAGCCGGCCCGTTCAGCCGCAAGGATTTCATCAAACGCAAGGGCTGGATCGGGGCCTATGAGAACCTCAATGTCGACATCGGCCTTGAGTGTGGCCTTTCGGGCAAAGCCCAGATTGGCAAGGGGATGTGGGCGATGCCTGATATGATGGCGGCCATGCTGGAACAAAAGATCGAGCATCCGAAAGCGGGGGCCACCTGTGCTTGGGTTCCCTCGCCAACGGCGGCAACGCTTCATGCGCTGCACTATCACAAGATCGATGTGCTGGCGGTGCAGGCCAAGCTGCGCAGTGGCGGGCGGCGTGCCCATGTTGACGGGATTTTGGACATACCCTTGGCGACCTATCGCCGCTGGACCAAAGCGCAGATCACGCGGGAAGTGGAAAACAACGCCCAAGGCATTCTCGGCTATGTGGTGCGCTGGGTCGATCAGGGCGTGGGCTGTTCGAAAGTGCCGGATATAAACGATATCGGCTTGATGGAAGACCGTGCGACCTGCCGCATTTCGGCGCAAGCTCTGGCGAACTGGCTGCACCATTCGGTGGTGGATGCGCAGGATGTGATGGCGGCGATGCGCAAGATGGCCGCTGTGGTTGATGCACAGAACGCCGGTGATGCGGCCTATACGCCGATGGCCCCGAGCTTTGAGGGGATCGCGTTTCAGGCGGCCTGTGATCTGGTCTTCAAGGGCCGCACGCAGCCCTCAGGCTATACCGAGCCGGTGCTCCATGCGCGTCGCCTTGAGCTGAAGGCCTCGCTCTAAGCGACGGCCTTCACGGCCAGAGCAAAGGCGCGCGCCTCTGCGGGCGCGCGGCCGAGCTGGGCTTTGGCGTCAAACACATCCTTGATGTCAAGCGCGGGGAACTGCGCGGCTGTGACCTCTGCGAGCGATTTGCCGCTGCTGAGAGCGCTGGCGCACAGCTCTTTTGTTTTGAGCTGGGCTTCGGGGCGCGGCAGTGTGGCGCTCAGCGCAAAAGACAGGGCTTCGGCAAAGATAAGGCCCTGACCGCTCTCAAGGGTTGCGCTCATTTGGGCGCTGTTGGGCGTGAGCTTGGCGGCCATCTGGTGGGCGTGGCCAAGGGCTGCGCCCGTGCCCAGAACGAGCTGGGGCAGGGTCAGCCACTCGGTGATCCAGGCGCCACCGTCGCGCTGTTGGGCGTGTTGGGCGCTGGCTTGCAGGCTGCAATTGAGCGCCGTGACATGGCGCGCCAAACCGGTGATCACACCTGCGGACACCGGGTTTTGCTTTTGGGGCATGGTTGAGGAGCTGCCCGCACCGCCAAGGGTCACTTCGGCGCGCTCTGTCATGGTCAGCTCTGACAGATCGGCTGCCATTTTGCCCAATGCGTTGCTGAGGCGCGTGGCCCAAGACGCCAGCCAGACGATCGGGGTTCTGTCGCTGTGCCAGCTGCGGGCCGGATCATGCAGGCCGAGGGCCGCGGCGAGGGCGGCGCGCGTATCGCTCGCTTTGGGGCCGAGTGCGCTGCTTGTGCCGGCTGCGCCGGAGAGCGACACCCAGAAGGCCGTCTCGCGGGCGGCGTCAAACTCTGCGGCGAGCGCGCAGAGCGGCTGGCCCCATGCGGCGACAACCGCGCCAAAGCTTGTCGGTGTGGCGTGTTGGCCCCAGGTGCGCCCTGCCATTGGCGTTTCGGCGTGTTTTTCGGCGAGCGCAGCAAGATTTGCCAGATGGTCTTTCACGGTGGTTTGGATGTGCTCAAAGGCGCGCTTGAGACGCAGCATGAGCGCGGTGTCCAGAATATCCTGCGAGGTTGCGCCCCAATGCAAATACTGCGCGTGTTCGGGGGCTTCCAGTGTTTTGCGCAGAGCAGCGAGAAACGCGGGGATGCTGACGCCGTTTTGGGCTGTGGCGGCGGCCAGTCCTGCGGGGTCAACCTGCACTTCCATTGCCGCCCGATGCAGAAATGCACCGCTGGTCTGCGGGATGACGCCCAGATCGCCTTGGACTTTGGCCAGAGCGCCTTCCACAAGCAGGAGCGCGCGCATCTCGGCGCTGTCTGTGAACAGCGCGGCAAGTGGGCCTGTGTCAAAGAGTTTGGCGAGGTGTTGGCTGTCAAAGGCGGAAGCGGCCATCAGATATGTCCGATCTCTGTTAGGAAATTTGTGAGCAGTTTGGCATAGGCTTCGGGTTGTTCCACGCAGGGCAGATGTCCGGCGCGGCGGATGATTTCAAACCGCGAGCCGGGGATGAGCGCCGCGGTTTCGGCCACGAGATCTGGCGGGGTGGAGCCGTCTTCGGACCCGGCAATCGCCAGTGTGGGCAGGCGCAGCCCTGATGTGGGCGTGATAAAGTCGGTGCCGGCAATGGCGGCGGAACAGCCTGTATACCCCGCTCGCGGTTGGCGGATCAGCATATTGCGCCAAGCGCTGAATTCGGGTGTTTGCCGGAAGGCGGGGGCAAACCAGCGCTCAAGGATGCTGTCGGCCAAAGCCTCGATCCCGCCTGCGTTGACCGCCTCGATCCGATCCTGCCACATCTGGCGGGTGCCGATTTTGGCTCCGGTGTTGGAGAGCACCATGGCGCGCATCAGATCAAGGCGTTTCACGGCCAGCCCCTGCGCAATCATTCCGCCGATCGAGAGGCCGACAAAGACGCAGTCTTTTACGGCAAGATAATCCAGCAGGTTTTCGGCATCGCGCACCAATGTGCCCATGGAATAGGGCGCATCAGGGCCATCAGACAGGCCATGGCCGCGCTTGTCATAGCGGATCAGGCGCAGGCCCTTGGGCAGATAGGGCAAGACAGCGTCCCAAAGGCGCAGATCGGTGCCAAGAGAATTGGCGAAGACCACGGCAGGCCCGTCTTTGGGGCCTTCGTCTTTGTAATGCAGGCGGATATCGCCAAGATCGGCTATGGTCATCGGGGTCTCTCCGCTCTGCGCTGAGGGTGTCATGGTCTGGCTGTTTCATACACTTGCCCGGCGCAGGAGGCCAAGCCCCCGTTTGCAGGGCGGGCTTGCATCAACCGAGCGTGGCAAGCGCTTTTTGAAAGACCGGCTCATCGACATTGCCGCCTGTTGCCACGGCGATCACGGCGGGGGCGTCGGTTTTGTCGGCATGAAACAGCGCGGCTGCAAGGCCCACGGCGCCGCCCGGTTCGATGACAATCTTGAGGCGCTGGAACGCCTGTGCCATGGCCCGGAGCGCCTCCTCTTCGCGGACAACAATCCCGGCGCCGCAATGCTCGGCCATGATCGGGAAGGTTATATCGCCCGGCTGCGGGGTGATGATCGCATCACAGAGCGACCCTGTCAGCTCAGCGTTGCGCTCTATTTTGCCGGTGGCCAGAGAGCGCGTCACATCGTCAAAGCCCTCAGGCTCACAGGGGCGGACCTTGAAGCCCGGTGCCTCGGCTGCGAGGGCAAGGGCGATACCCGAGGTCAGCCCGCCGCCGCCACAACAGACCAACACCTCGGCCTCATGCACGCCCAAGTCGGCGGCTTGTGCAGCAATCTCAAGGCCTGTCGTGCCTTGGCCGGCGATGACAAGAGGCTCGTCATAGGGCTTGATCAGGGTCAGGCCGCGCTCGGCCGCGAGGCGCGCACCGATGGCGTCGCGGTCTTCTGTGGCGCGGTCATAGAGCACAACCTCGGCCCCGAGAGCGCGGGTGTTTTCGATTTTGAGCTTTGGTGCGTCTGCGGGCATGATGATCACGGCGCTGACACCGTGAAGGGCGGCTGCATAGGCAACGCCTTGAGCGTGGTTGCCCGAGGAGAAGGCGATCACCCCGTTTTTGCGCCGCTCTTCGGGCAGGCCAGACAGGGCCGACCAGCCGCCGCGAAACTTGAAGGAGCCGGTATGCTGAAGGCATTCGGCTTTGACAAAGACGGGCTTGCCCGCGATGGCGTCAAGAAACGGCGAGGAGAGGAGCGGGGTGCGGCGCGCGTGGCCGTCAAGGCGGGTTGCGGCGGCGCGGATCATGTCGATGTTCATAGGCGTTTTGCCCATTGGAGCAGCGCATCCAGCGCGGCGGGTTCGTCGAGGTAGGGCACATGGCCGCGATCAGGGACCACAGCGGCGATCATATCGGGGCGCATGGCGCGCATTTTGGCGAAAGTGTCGGCACTGAGCAGCGTGGAGTTTGCTCCGCGTAGGGCCGCGATAGGCAGCTCCGAGAGGGCCTCAAACAGCGGCCACAGATCGGGCAGCTCGCTGTCGAGCGCTGCAACAACGCCCTCGCGCAGGGCGGGATCATACGTCAGCTCGAGGCCCGTGTCGCCTTGGGTGAAGAGTCGCGAAATTTCCTCGCGAAAGCGGCTGGTCGGGACATTGTCAAAGCCCTGTGCCAGATCGGGCCAGACGTTGAGCAGGCTGTCAAAATCCTTGAAGGCGGGCTTTTTGCCGATCACCTGTGCGATTTTTTCAAGGCCGTGGCGGGCCAGCTCGGGGCCGACATCATTGAGCGCCACCCCAAGCAGGCGCGACTTGGCTGTCGCGGCCAGTGTCATGGCGATCAGCCCGCCACGGGAGGTGCCAAGAATCGCGGCTTTGGGCAGGGCGAGATGGTCCATCAGCTCGACCACATCGCGGCTTTCCGTTAGGGGCGTATAGGTGCTTGGATCGGCCCAGCCCGACAGCCCGCGACCGCGGTAGTCCAGACGAATGAGGCGCATATGCGACAGGTGGGGCGCGACAAAATCAAAGTCGCGCATGGTGCGGGTGAGGCCGGGCAGGCACAGGAGGGGAAGGCCCTCGCCCTCGTCTTCGTAATAAAGCGAGGTCCCGTCTGAGGCCTTGAACCTAGGCATGGTTGCGCCCGGCGACCAGCTCGGGAAGCGCTTTCAGATCGCTCAGGATATGGGCCGGCCTGCCGGGCAGGCGATCCATCGGAAGGCCGGTGCGGTTGACCCAGACGGTTTCAAAGCCAAACGACGTCGCGCAGGCGGCGTCCCATCCGTTGGAGGAGACAAAGATAACCTCACGGGGCTGTGTGCCGAGGCGTGCTTCAACCAGTTGGTAGACCTTTGCGGAGGGTTTGAAAACGCCGACATCCTGAACCGAGAGAACGGCGTCAAACTGGCCTGACAGGCCCGCAGAGGAGACTGCGCCATTGAGCATATCGGGGGAGCCGTTGGAGAGAATAGCGGTTTGAAGACCCGCCTCGCGCAGCCTGCGCAGCATTTCGGGGACTTCGGCATAGGCCGAGAGCGACCAATACAGCTGCAAGAGCCGCTCGCGCAGATCGGGATTGCCGTGAAGGCCTGTAGCCTCGAGCGCCCAGTCAAGGCCATCGGCTGTCACCTGCCAGAAATCGGTATGCTCGCCGGTGACGGCGCGCAGCCAGGTATATTGCAGCTGTTTGTCGCGCCAGTGTGCGGCGAGGCTTTGCCATGTTTTGGCCAACTCGGGAAAGGCGGGGTCTGCCGCGGCCTCTCGGGCGGCGGCTGTGACGTCAAAAAGAGTTCCGTAGGCGTCAAAAACGCAGGCTTTGATCGGCATCACATTTCCCCTCGTGATTTTTTTGGCGAGAGTGGGCGAGGGGGGCAGAAAGGTCAATGGCGCTGGCTGTTTGCAATCATGGGATTTGGCGTTTAGTTTATCTGCGAGCCTGAGAACCTGCGCAGCTGGCGCGGCCTCTAAATTCATTTCCCAATCAGAACTGGACACGCGATGAGCGAAGTAAAAAGCGGTGATACCGTACGCATTCACTATACTGGAACCTTGAGCGACGGCTCGGTTTTTGATTCGAGCCAAGGCAAGGACCCGCTCGAGTTTGTGGTTGGGTCAGGCCAGATCATCCCCGGTCTGGATGTGGCGTTGCCCGGTATGAAAGTCGGTGAGGAAAAGCGCGTCGAGATTGCCAGCGACGATGCTTACGGCCCCCATCACCCCGAAGCGCGCCAAGCGGTGCCGCGTGGCGAAATTCCTGCGGATATTCCGCTGGAGATCGGCCTGCAGCTTCAGGCGAAAAACGAGCGGGGCGAGATCATGCCCCTCACGGTGGCAGAGATCACCGATGAGACGGTTGTTCTGGATGCCAACCACCCGCTTGCCGGCAAGGATTTGACATTCGAGATCGAGCTTGTCTCGGTGAGCTAAGCGATGTCGGGCGGGTTTGAAACAAAACCCGCCCAAGTCTCGCGAAACCTTGATTGGTGGGTGAGAGCCTCTTTGCGCTATACCTCAACGACCAGAGGCGCAAAGGAGAAGCCCGATGTGGCGCAGCATTACATTTGTTATCCTGATGCTTGCGGGGTTTGCCGCCTCTGCCAAGGCTGAGGACAACCGGCTTGTTGTGGTCGAGCTTTTCACCTCGCAGGGCTGTTCGAGCTGCCCGCCGGCGGACGCTTTCTTGCATGAGCTGGCGGCGCGGGAGGATGTGCTCGCGCTCGGACTTCACGTGGATTATTGGGATTATATCGGCTGGACCGATGTGTTTGGCCAAAAGGCCCATTCGGACCGTCAGCGCGCCTATGCCCGTGTCGGCGGGCGGCGCTCTGTTTATACGCCCCAGATGGTTGTTCAGGGCGAGCAGCATATTGTCGGCAACCACCCCGTCGAAGTGAACCGCCTGATCCGGCGTCATCAGGCAGACGCCGCCAAGGCGCGCCTGACGGTGGTGCGCGAGGCCGGGCTGCTGCGCATTGCAGCGCAGGCAGAAACACCGGCACAAACACAAACACAAGCGCAGGGGCGTGGCGAGCCTGTGGCTGTGCTGATGGTGCGGTATGTGCCCCGCGCTGTGACTCAGATCCAGCGGGGAGAAAACGCGGGGCTTGAGATCGCATATGCCAATATCGTGACAGACATCAAACTGCTCGACGTCTGGGATATGACGCGCCCCTATGAGGCCAGAGTGCCGCTGAGCGGGCCAGAGCGCGCCGCAATCATTGTGCAGGCGCGCGGGCATGGTCCGATTGTGGCTGCGGCGCGCGCCGATTGAGGCCGGCTTTGGAGGCGGTGCGGGAGCCGGCTCGGGGATAGCGCGGGCCTGGGCGCGCCCGCTGCCTTATTCTGCCGGTTGAAAGCCCTCGATGAGCTGGCGCAGCCCGAAAGCGGCTCCGGCAAAAATTGCGGCGAAGGTGATCGGGGCTGAATAGCTCAGCGTGGAGAAGGCCGAGAGGCCCTGACCGACGGTGCAGCCCATGGCCAGAACCGCCCCGGCGCCCATACAGGCCGCCCCCAAGAGCTGGCGGCGCAACTCGCGCGGATCTTCACAGGCTTCCCAGCGGAAGTGGCCTTTGATGAGCGAGCCAATGAAGGCTCCGATAAGCACCCCGCCCACCGAGCCGACCGCAAAAGACGGCAGGCCCGCGGAGGCTGTCATGGCAAAGAGCAAGGTTTCCCCAACAGGGGCGCTGAAGCTATGGGACACAACCGGATAAGCGCCAAATCCGTGGGCCGTGATATAGCCCGAAGCGGCCCAGCCGCTGACGATTGCTGCGGCCACCACCAGCGCCCAGAAGGCTGAGGCCGGGCTTTTGCGAAAGGCCGGAGAGGCCAGCGAGGCGAGGGCGATCAGAAAGCCGATCGTCACCCCGAGCTTTGGCACGCCAAGACCTGTCTGTGCGGCGATAAAATGAACGATGCCGGGGGGCGCTGTGGCCTCTGTTTGAGGAAAGACCCAAATGCGCAGATAGGCGAGCGGGCCGGACAGCACCGCATAAGCCGAAACGCCCATCACCAGAACAATCACAAAGGCACGCATATCGCCGCCGCCGAGCCGCGCCAGCGCGCCAAAGCCGCAGTTGCCCGCAAGGGCCATGCCATAGCCAAACATCAAGCCGCCAAGGACCGAGGCAACGGGCATCCATGTGATGGACAGATAAAAGCTTTGCTCAAGCGCCACCATGCCCGCGCCGGAGAGCGCATATGTGCCCATGATCGCCGCGCCGATGGCAAGCCCCCACATCCGCAGGCGCAGGGTGTTGCCTCCGTAGAGCGCATCTTCAATCGCGCCGAGCGTGCAAAAGCGCCCGAGCCGGGCGGCAAGGCCGAGCAATACGCCGCCAAAAACGCCGGCCAGCGTCACAAAACTGCTTTCGGACAGTATATCAAGCATCTGCAACCCTCCCCAGTCACGATGCGGTGTGTTCAGCTATCGTCGTCGCAAAACAGCTCGTAGACAAGCTCCAAAATGCGTTTGGGACGATTGTCTGCCAGACGGTAGTATATCGCCTTGCCGTCGCGGCGCGGAATAACGAGGCCTTCCAGACGCAAGCGCGAGAGCTGCTGGCTCACGGCGGCCTGACGCGCGGAGAGCAGGCTTTCAAGCTCGGTCACCGACTTTTCTCCTGTCACGAGGTGACAGAGGATCATCAGGCGGCCTTCGTGACTGACTGTTTTGAGGAAGTTGGACGCCTTGGTGGCGTTGTCCATGAACTTGTCGATTTCTGCATCGCTCAGATCATCGGTGAATTGTGGAAGTCCCATCGGGTATCCTTCTGCGCGGGACTTCGTGCCCCAAATTGTCTAATTGCTGGCAGCGGCGCCGTCAGGTTTTACATAGCTTGTTTTGGCCCTTAGCATCATTTCAAGCAGACCCCAAAAAAAATCTTCTCCGGGGTAGCCTTCAATCCGGCCGATTTCTTTGCCCTCATCTACCAGAATAAACGTCGGTGTGAACACAGGCTTGCGGGCGAAGTGCACATCCGCAGGAGGCCCATCTGCAATATTCACCAGACGCAAAGGGGCAAAAGCCCCTTCCGGTGTTTTGGGGTAGATCGGACCTATCTCGGCCAGCCACTTTTGGCAATAGTGGCAGCCTTTCTGCTCGACCATGATCAGTTCGACAGCAAGCGCCTGACTGGCCATGAAAAGAGAAAAAGCCACAAGGGAAAAAAACCGGGTGAGCATCGCCACATCATTGACTGTTTGAATTACACACAACATAATCTGAATATGTTAATTTGACAAGGAGCGCGGGCCATGCTCGGCGAAATCAGCTACTGGGGCGCAGCATTGGCCGGGCTGGTGGCGTTTTTTACGCCCTGTATCCTGCCGATGGTCCCGTTTTATCTGAGTTATATGGCGGGGATATCCATGAGCGAGCTGCGCGAGGAGGGCGATATTGCGCCCGGCGCGCAAAAGCGGCTTGTCGTCTCGGCCGTCATGTTTGCCTTGGGGGTGACAACGATCTTCATGCTGCTGGGCTTGGGAGCGACGGCTCTGGGGCAGGCTTTTGCACAGTGGAAGCAGCCTTTGTCTTATGTCGCGGCGGCGGTGATCTTTGTCTTTGGTCTGCATTTTCTGGGGGTGATCCGTATCGGATTTCTCTATCGGGAGGCGCGGATGGAGAGCAAGGCCGACCCTTCGACCGTGCTGGGCGCCTATGTCATGGGGCTGGCTTTCGGTTTTGGCTGGACGGCTTGTGTCGGGCCTGTGCTGGCGTCGATTCTGTTTATGGCGAGCGGTATGGGCGAGCTGTGGAAGGGAGCGCTTTTGCTGGCCTGTTTCGGGCTGGGAATGACGGCGCCTTTTGTTCTGGCGGCTCTGTTTGCGAAGCCGTTTCTGAGCTTCATGGCGCGCTTCCGCCAGTATCAGGGCCACGTCGAAAAGGTCATGGGGGTGATGCTGATCGTGTTTGCGATCCTGATTGCGACAAACACGGTGAATCTGATTGCCAACTGGATGATCGAGGTTTTCCCCAGCTTTCAGACGCTGGGATGATGCGTGTAACGGGAGAGAGATATGAATAAGATAGTGGCGGGTATCGCCGCGCTTTTGATTGGGCTGCCGGTTTACGGGGCCGAGCTTGGCGATGACGGGCTGCACAAGGCGGCCTGGATGCGTGATACCTTCAAAGACCTGCGCGAAGATCTGGCCGAGGCCAACGCGGAGGGCAAGCGCCTTGCGATCATCATCGAGCAGCGCGGCTGCATCTATTGCAAGAAGATGCATGAGGAGGTCTTTGTCGTTCCCGAGATCGACAGCTACATCACGGAGAATTACTTTTTCGTCCAGATCAATATGTTCGGAGATGTGGAGGTCACGGATTTTGACGGCGAGACTTTGCCTGAAAAAGAGATGGTCCAGAAATGGGGCGCGCTTTTCACGCCCCTGATGATCTATTTTCCCGAAGAGGTGGCCGAGGGGCTGAGCGCGCCGCAGGCGGCTGTGGCGCAGGTGCCCGGTGCTTTTGGGAAATGGACCACGCTCAATATGCTGACCTGGGTGAAAGAAAAAGGCTATGCTGGCGAGGAGCCTTTCCAGAAATATCATGCGCGTATGCTGGAGACGCAACTTTCGGAATGATTTTTCGGGGCTTTGGAGCCTAAGAGACCGTGGGTCGCTCAAAGGCGTATAAATAGGTAAATTCATTTTCGTGAATTTGTTGTTGCGAGTCTCTTGCCTGTCCACTACGGTATGCAGAGCTAACCTAGCTTTAGAACACGGGTGGCCAAGGGAGGAATTATGAGGTTCACAACACTTGCACTGGCGGCAACGCTGACAGCCGGAGCGGCTTATGCGGATATGGTTGCACCAAAAGATGTCGTCTTCACCGAAGATGGCGCGGTTGAAATGTCGCTGAGTGGCGCGGCTGGCAACGTCGAGGAAGGCATTGGTGTCTACTCGAGCCGCAGCAAAGGCAATTGCGTTGCTTGTCATGTCGTCAGCTCGCTGCCGGATGTCGCATTTCCGGGCAATATCGGCCCGGCGCTTGATGGCGTCGCAGACCGTTGGAATGAGGCGGAGTTGCGCGGTATCGTGTCAAACGCCAAGCTGACATACGACGGAACGATGATGCCGAGTTACTATAAGGTCGAGGGCTATCAGCGTCCGGGCAATGCCTATACCGGCAAGGCCGCAGAGGGTGCTCTGGATCCGCTTTTGAGCGCACAGCAGATTGAAGATGTTGTTGCGTTCCTGATGACACTGAAAGACGAGTGATCCAGTCCGCTGGACCGCTTTGAGAGAGACGTAAAGGAGTTAGATATGGAATTTTCACGACGTGATACGCTTGCCCTTGGGGTCGGCGCTGTTGCCCTGACAATTCTGCCGTTTCAGGCCACTGCGGCCGCCGACGACATGATTGCAGCGTTTACAGGTGGCGCAGATGTGGCTGAAGGCGGTGTAACGCTGACGGCTCCTGAAATCGCCGAAAATGGGAATACTGTTCCAGTCACCGTATCGGCGGACGGCGCAGAGGCGATTTTGCTTCTGGCGGCGGGCAACCCGACACCTGATGTGGCAACATTTAATTTTGGCGAGCTGTCCGGTAGCCAGAGTGCCTCAACACGCATCCGTCTTGCCGGCACGCAAGATGTTGTTGCTGTGGCCAAGATGGCAGACGGCACATTTGCCCGCGCAAGCTCGACTGTAAAAGTGACCATTGGCGGCTGCGGCGGCTAATCAGAGGAGACGAAAAAAATGGCAGATGGTGTAAAACCCCGCGTCAAAGCCCCCAAGTCGGCAGCAGCTGGCGAAGTTGTGACGATCAAGACTCTGATCAGTCACAGCATGGAATCAGGCCAGCGCAAAGACAGCGATGGCAACAAGATTCCACGCTCGATCATCAACCGCTTTACCGCGGAATTTAACGGTAAGATGGTGATTGATGTTGCGCTCGCACCTGCGATCTCGACAAACCCGTATTTCGAATTCGAAGCAACTGTTCCTGAAGCCGGTGATTTCAAATTCACCTGGTATGACGACGACGGTTCTGTCTACGAAGACGCAAAATCAGTCGCAATCGCCTGATCAACACGCAGAAGTGCCTTGCCCCGCAGAAGGGCAGGGTGCTTTCCAAGGGAGGAAATGCATGAACTTCAAGATAATGTCCCTCATCGGCGCGGTTGCGCTTGCTGTGCCAACATTTGGCATGGCTGACCCCGACGATGACACGCTGGTGATCAACGGCGATATCGCGATCACCACCAAAGCCCCGGCGCCTGCCCATTTGTCAGATTCGCTTGATGAAGTGATGTCTGGCTGGCACTTTCGCTCAGACGAAACACAGGCCATGGAAATGGACGATTTTGACAACCCCGGCATGATTTTTGTCGAAGAGGGCGCCGAAATCTGGAATGCGGTTGACGGAAGCGAAGGCAAGTCCTGCGCAAGCTGTCACGGAGCGCCTGAAGAGATGGCCGGCGTAAAGGCCGTCTATCCGAAGTGGAACGACGCCGCAGGCGAAGTGCGCACAATCCAGATGCAAGTCAATGATTGCCGTGAAAACCGCATGGGCGCGAAGCCCTGGAAAACAGACAAGGGCGGCTCTATCCCTATGGAAGCGCTGCTGGCGTCTGTGTCACGCGGTTTGCCTGTCAATGTCGCGATCGACGGTCCGGCTCAGGCCACATGGGAAAAAGGTAAAGAGATTTACTACACCCGCTATGGCCAGCTTGAGCTGTCTTGTGCCAATTGCCACGAAGACAACTATGGCAATATGATCCGCGCGGATCATTTGAGCCAAGGCCAGATCAACGGCTTTCCCACATACCGTTTGAAAAACGCCAAGCTGAACGGCACGCACAGCCGCTTTAAGGGCTGCGTCCGTGACACACGCGCTGAAACATTCAGCCCGGGCAGCGCAGAGTTTGTTGCGCTTGAGCTTTATGTCGCCAGCCGCGGCAACGGTCTTTCGATCGAAGGGCCTTCTGTCCGCAACTAAACCATCTAAAGCCCGCATCTCGACAGAGGTGCGGGTCTCTTTTTGTCAGAACGCATTAGGTTTTGTGCATATGTTGCCGCCAATGCCCGAAGGAAGGTTCTCTTGCCATGATCTCACGCCGCGATTTTCTCCAAGTTTCTATGGCCGCCTCGGCACTTTATGGTGCGAGCGGATTTGGCAATTGGGCCCGTCTGGCGGCGCAGCAGGCGCTCACGCAGGACCAGCTTCTGGAGTTTGAAACCTATGGCAACGTGAGCCTTATTCACGTCACCGATATCCATGCGCAGATGAAGCCGATCTTCTTCCGCGAACCAGAGGTCAATATTGGCGTTGGGGAGAACAAGGGCTTTGTGCCCCATATTACCGGCGCGGACTTCCGCAAGGCCTATGGCGTTGCCGATGGCAGCCCTGCGGCCTATGCGCTGAGCTACAACGACTTTACCTCGCTTGCGCAGCAATATGGCCGTGTCGGCGGGCTTGACCGTGTGGCGACTGTGGTCAACGCGATCCGCGCCGACCGCCCTGATGCGCTCTTGCTGGATGGTGGCGATACATGGCATGGCTCCTATACCTGCTACCAGACCGAGGGGCAGGATATGGTCAATGTTATGAACGCGCTCAAGCCCGATGCGATGACGTTCCACTGGGAATTTACACTCGGTTCGGAGCGGGTGAACGAGCTTGTCTCGAGCCTGCCGTTTACCTCGCTTGGGCAGAATATTTTCGATGCGGAATGGGACGAGCCAGCCGAGCTTTTCAAGCCCTACAAGTTCTTTGAGCGCGGCGGTGTGAAAGTGGCCGTGATCGGGCAAGCCTTCCCTTATATGCCGATTGCCAACCCGCGCTGGATGTTCCCGGAATACTCCTTCGGGATCCGCGAAGACAATATGGCGGCCATGGTGCAGGAGGTGCGCGATCAGGGGGCCGAGCTTGTTGTTGTGCTGAGCCACAACGGCTTTGATGTGGACAAGAAGATGGCGGGCAATGTCGAGGGGATTGACGTGATCCTCTCCGGGCACACCCATGATGCGCTGCCCGAGCCTGTGCTTGTGGGCAAGACGCATATCATTGCCTCCGGCTCCAATGGCAAGTTTGTCAGCCGTATCGACCTTGATGTGCGCGACGGCGAAATGAAGGGCATCCGTCACAAGCTGATCCCGATTTTCTCGGATGTGATCACGCCGGATCAGGAGGTTGCGGCGCTGATTGATGCGCAGCGCGCGCCCTATGAGGACAAGCTCAAAGAGGTGATCGGCACGACCGATACGCTGCTCTACCGCCGCGGGAACTTTAACGGCTCTTGGGATGATCTGATCTGTAACGCGCTGATGTCTGAGCGCGAAGCCGATATCGCTATGAGCCCTGGCGTGCGGTGGGGGCCGAGCATCCTGCCGGGTCAACAGATCACACGGGAAGATATTTGGAACGTAACATCAATGACTTACGGGGAAGCTTATCGCAGCGAGATGACCGGTGAGTTCATCAAGGTGATCCTTGAGGATGTGGGCGACAACCTGTTCAACCCGGACCCCTACTACCAGCAGGGCGGTGACATGGTCCGGATTGGCGGCATGGGCTATAAGATTGATGTGAGCAAGCCACAGGGCGAGCGGATCAGCGATATGACCCTCTTGAAGACCGGCGAAGCGATTGACCCCGCGAAAAACTATGTTGTGGCGGGCTGGGCCAGTGTGAACGAGGGCACGGAAGGCCCGCAGATTTGGGATGTGGTGGAAAACCACATTCGCAAAGAGGGCACTGTGCGGCTTGAGGAGAATACATCGGTTCAGGTTACGGGGGCGTAAAGGCAGCGCACCGGATTTATTTTGCCGGTTTGAAAATAAATCCGCCCGCGGGATGGTCCGCGGGCGGATTTTTGTTTGGAGCGGTGTTTCGGCTGGCGCCGACCCGGAGGGGGGCCAGCCCCCCAGAGACAAAAGCCTGCCGGCTTTTGTCTCATCCCCCCGGGATATTTCGGGCAATAAAAAAGCCGGGAGAGCGGGCGCCTAGCGGCTCTGGCGGGCCATGAAGGCGAGGCGCTCGAAAAGATGCACATCCTGCTCGTTTTTCAAAAGCGCGCCGTGCAGTTTGGGCAGGGCATTGGCCGCATCGCGCCGCAGGTCTTCGGGGCCGAGGTCTTCGGCGAGCAGAAGCTTGAGCCAGTCGAGTACTTCGGAGGTGGAGGGTTTTTTCTTAAGACCCGATTGGTCGCGGATCTCGTAGAACTGGGTCAGCGCCGTTGTCAGGAGCTGTTCTTTGATGGCGGGGTGATGCACCGCCACGATCTGGCGCATGGTCTCCATATCGGGGAAGCGGATGTAGTGAAAAAAGCAGCGGCGCAGGAAGGCGTCGGGCAGTTCTTTTTCGTTGTTGGAGGTGATGATGATCACCGGGCGGTTTTGGGCGCGGATCGTCTCGCCGGTTTCATAGACATGAAACTCCATGCGGTCTAGCTCTTGCAGCAGGTCGTTGGGGAACTCGATGTCGGCTTTGTCGACCTCGTCAATCAGGAGCACCACGCGCTCCTCGCTGGTGAAGGCCTCCCAGAGTTTGCCCTTTTTGATATAGTTTTTCACATCATGCACCCGCGCCTCGCCGAGCTGGCTGTCGCGCAGCCGAGATACGGCGTCATACTCGTAAAGCCCTTGCTGGGCCTTGGTGGTGGATTTGATGTTCCATTCGATCATGCGCAGGCCCAAAGCGCTGGCGACCTGACGGGCCAGCTCTGTTTTTCCTGTGCCCGGCTCGCCTTTGACGAGGAGCGGGCGCTCGAGCGTGACGGCGGCGTTGACGGCTGTTTTGAGGTCTTCGGTGGCGATATAGGCCTTCGTTCCTTCAAATCTCATGTGAGCACTGCCTTCTTGATTGTTGATTTCCAAGGCAAACTATCCGAGACGCAATTTCACCGCAATCTGATGTTATGGGGTAGTGACAATCCGCTTCCTTAGGGGTAAGAGCGGCGCAGAAGAAGCGCGCAGTGTAGGAGAGTAACCCGTGTCATTGACTCGCTCAAACGTAGGGGTAAAGGAAATGAAAGCAGAGTTTTTTCTGCCTGATGATTATCGTCCAGCAGAGGACGAACCTTTTATGAACGAGCGCCAGCTCGAATATTTCCGCCGAAAACTGATCACGTGGCGCGACGAATTGCTGGAAGGCAGTCGCGATACGATTGAAGGGCTTCAAGAGAGCACGCGCAATATTCCGGACGCAGCCGACCGCGCCTCGGAGGAGACCGATCGTGCGCTGGAGCTGCGCACCCGGGACCGCCAGCGCAAGCTTGTCTCAAAGATCGACGCGGCCTTGCGGCGGATCAGCGAGGGCGAATTCGGCTATTGTGAGGTGACGGGTGACCAGATTTCGCTCAAGCGCCTTGATGCGCGCCCGATTGCGACCATGAGCCTTGAGGCTCAGGAGCGCCACGAGCGCCGCGAGAAAGTCCACCGCGACGATTGATGCGTGGATGGGACTGATACAGAATACCAAGGCGTCGGAGCTTCTGTTCCGGCGCTTTTTTGTTGAGAGGCAGGCATGATCGAGGGCTTGAAAACCTATATTATCGGCGCCGGGATCGGCGGGCTGGCTTTGGCGCGGGTTTTGGCGCTGCGCGGCGCGGATGTGACCGTGCTGGAGCAGGCCGACGAGATCAAGGAAGTCGGTGCGGGGCTACAGATTTCGCCCAACGGGCTGGCTGTGTTGCGCGCGATCGGGCTTGAGCCGGCGCTTGTCCGCAGCGGGGCTGTTCTGGCGGATACGGTGCGGCTGATGGACTATCGCGGCGGGGAAGTTGTCCGGCTTGATCTGACGCAGATGTCGCCGCAGAAATATTACTTTGTGCATCGGGCCGAGCTGATCTCACTCTTGGCCGAGGGGGCGCGGGCTGCGGGGGCAAAAATCGAGCTTTTGCAAAAGGTTGAGCGGGTTGAGGCGGGCGCGCCTGCGGCGCTTGTTTTGCAGGGAGGCGCGCGGCGGGAGGCGGATCTGGTGATTGGCGCGGATGGGGTCCATTCTGTGGTGCGCCCTGTGCTCAACGGGGTGCGGGCGCCGTTTTTCACCGGCAATGCCGCATGGCGGGCTGTTGTGCCCAACCATTGGGGGCGGCGCAGCGATGTGCAGGTTCATATGGGGCCGCGGCGGCATCTTGTGAGCTATCCTTTGATGGGGGGGCGGCTGATCAATCTGGTGGCTGTGCAAGAGCAGCGCGCCTGGCTTGAGGAGAGCTGGACGCAGGCCGACGATCCGGCCAATTTGCGCGCGGCGTTTGCGGATTTTGCGCCCGAGGTTGGCGAGATGCTGGACGCGGTGGACGAGGTCGGGCTTTGGGGCTTGTTCCGTCATCCTGTGGCCGAGCATTGGCACGGGCAGGGGCTTGCTCTCTTGGGCGATGCGGCGCATCCGACCCTGCCGTTTCTGGCGCAGGGGGCTGTTATGGCGCTGGAGGATGCTTGGGGGCTGGGCGCGGCTTTGGAGCAGGCCGCAGGGCTTGGCACGGGGCTTGGCACGGGGCTTGAGACCTATCAGCTCTGGCGGCGGGCGCGGGCGCAAAAAGTCATCCGGGCGGCGACTGGCAACGCCTGGAAATATCACCTCGGCGTTGGCCCGCTGCGCTTTGCGGCGCATACGGCTTTGCGGCTGGGCGGGGCGCTTGCGCCCCGGCGGATGCTTGGCCAGTTTGACTGGCTTTATGGCTACGATATCACAGAGGCCTTGCCCGAAAAATCGGGCCGTTAACCTTTCCGATTGGGCCGATTCGGGGGGGGTGATATGCGTGCACAACCCGTGCACCATGCGTGCACCGGCCGAGCGGATTTCTGAAACGCGCAAAAAAGCCGCCGTTCGTTACCCGAGCGAACGGCGGCTTAAGTTTTGGGGCCGATTATTTAAGAAAGTTCCGCCTTAAATTTGTATCGCCAATACCCTGTCAGGCTGTGCCTTCTCGGGACATTGGCAATACCTTTTATCAAGTTAAAGGCGGGACGTTTTGAGAATTGAGCGGCCGGCATATTCTGCGCTCTCGCCGAGCGCTTCTTCGATGCGGATGAGCTGGTTATATTTGGCAAGCCGGTCCGAGCGCGCCAGCGAGCCGGTTTTGATCTGGCCACAGTTGGTGGCGACGGCGAGATCAGCGATGGTTGCGTCTTCGGTTTCGCCCGAGCGGTGGGACATGACATTGGTCATGCGCGCGCGGTGGGCCATGTCGACGGCCTTGAGGGTCTCTGACAGCGTGCCGATTTGGTTCACCTTGACGAGCATGGAGTTGGCGCAGCCCTGCGCGATCCCCATGGCGAGGCGCTCGGGGTTGGTCACAAAGAGGTCGTCCCCGACAAGCTGGACTGTCGCGCCGAGCTTGTCTGTGAGCGCTTTCCAGCCCTCCCAGTCATCTTCCGAGCAGCCATCCTCGATCGAGATGATCGGATAGTCGGCACAGAGCGCGGCGAGATAGTCGACATTTTCTGCGGGGGTCAGGGATTTGCCCTCGCCCTTCAGCTCGTATTTGCCGCCCTTGAAGTATTCTGTCGCGGCGCAGTCAAGCGCGAGATAGATGTCCTCGCCCGCCTTATAGCCGGCTTTTTCGATCGACTTCAGGATAAAGTCGAGCGCTTCGCGGGCCGAGGCGATGTTGGGCGCAAAGCCGCCTTCATCGCCGATCCCTGTGGAGAGGCCGGCGGCGGTCAGCTCTTTTTTGAGCGTGTGAAAGACTTCGGCCCCCATGCGGATCGCGTCGCGGATAGTGTCCGCGCTGACGGGCATGATCATGAATTCCTGAATGTCGATCGGGTTGTCGGCGTGTTCGCCGCCGTTGATGATATTCATCATCGGCACAGGAAGGGTGCGCGCAGATGTGCCCCCGACATAGCGAAACAGCGGTTGGGCGCAAAAATCGGCGGCGGCTTTGGCGGCGGCCAGAGAAACGCCGAGGATCGCGTTTGCGCCGAGGCGGGATTTGTTCGGCGTGCCGTCCAGCTCGATCATCACGGCGTCAAGCAGCTCCTGCTCGGTGGCGTCCATGCCGATCAGCGCTTCGGCGATCTCGCCGTTGACCGAGGCGCAGGCCTCAAGCACACCCTTGCCCATGTAGCGGCTTTTGTCGCCATCGCGCTTCTCTGAGGCTTCATAAGCACCGGTCGAGGCCCCCGAAGGCACAGCGGCGCGGCCCATGGTGCCGTCTTCCAAGATCACGTCGACTTCGACGGTGGGATTGCCACGGCTGTCGAGGATTTCACGGGCGTGGATGTCGATGATGGTGCTCATGGCAGAAAAGTCCCTCTGGTTGCTTTGCGCTGTTCATAGGCGCTTCAGCGCTGCGTGCAAGGTCGGTAGCGCCAACATCGCGGATATGCGCAGGCTTTGGCCTTTTTTATTGCCCGAAATATCCCGGGGGGATGATTCAAAAGCCGGCAGGCTTTTGAATCCGGGGGGCTGGCCCCCCGCCGGGGTCGGATTTTCGCGCAGCGAAAATGCGACCCTCTTTAAACGGCCGCAGAACTGCGGAGCGCTTGCGCCAGTTTGCGTTCGCGCAAAAACGTGTAGAGGCCGGAGGCAATGATCAGGGCCGCGCCGAGATAGGTCAGCGCATCCGGGGATTCCGAAAAGACGGCATAGCCCAGCAGGATCGAGAACAGGAGCCGCGTGTAGCGGAACGGCATGATTGCTGCGGTGTCACCCATGCGCATGGCGGTGACGATCAGATAATACCCGATCACACCAAAGCCGACGGCCGCGCCCAGCGAGAGCGCCTCGCCGCCGCTGACCGCCTCTGGCCAGCCGGTGAGCGCCATGAGCAAAGGGCTTGCGAGCACGAGGGCAAAGAAGCCGTAAAAGGAGACAACCGTTGAAGAGGTGCGCGCCGGCATGAGGCGGGTGAGCAGATCGCGTGCGGCAATGGCGAAGACGGTGATGACCACAAAGAGCGAGGCCGGCTCAAAGCCTGCGAGGCCGGGGCGGATGATGATCAGCACGCCCAGAAACCCGGTGAGAATGGCGCACCAGCGCCGCCAGCCGACCTGTTCGCCTAAAAACAGCGCCGCCCCGAGGGTGATTGCCAGTGGCGTGGCCTGAAACACCGCCGCGACGGTTGTGATCGGCACAAGCGAGAGCGAGGTGATAAAGAACAGTGCGGCCAGAGCTTCGGAGGCCGTGCGCCAGAACAGCGCCTGCGAAAAATGCCGTCGCTGAAACACATTGACCCGCTGGCCAAGCGCCACAAGGAAAAACACAAGCGAGCCGCCAAGGCCGAGCAGCAGCATGATCTGCCCTTTGGGAACCGAGCCGGAGAGATATTTGATAAAGCTGTCCTCAATCGCAAAGGCGGCCATGGCTGCCGTGATGAAGAGAATGCCGCGCAGGTTGTTCATGGGGGAGGGTCCGAAGCTGTTGTGTGCCACCTTTCGGGGAAAGCGGGCAGGGGCGCAAGGTCTTTCGCTTGTTAAGGAGTGTGTGACGCGGCGCGCGGCCGCAATTGGCTCTCGCGGTCTGCCCCCCCTGTCAGCCGCCGTCAGCCCCTGCCAGCCCTCGCGGTCAGGGCTTTTTGATCGGCACGCCGTAGAGTTCGAGGCGGTGGCCTTTGAGGGTATAGCCGAGCTTTTGGGCAATGCGCTCTTGCAGGGCTTCGATCTCCTCATCGACAAATTCGATCACTTCGCCGGAGTTCATATCAATCAGGTGGTCGTGATGCTCGCGTTCGGCGTCTTCATAGCGGGCGCGTCCATCGCCGAACTCGAGCTTGTCCAGAATGCCGGCTTCGTCAAACAGCTTGACGGTGCGATAGACCGTGGCGATCGAAATCCCGGCGTCGAGCGCGGCGGCGCGGGCGTAAAGCTCTTCGACATCGGGGTGGTCATCGGAGTCTTCCAGCACGCTGGCGATGATGCGGCGCTGGCCTGTCATGCGCAGGCCCTTGGCTTCGCAGCGGGAGGTGATTGTATCGGTCATGGCATGGCTCGTTCTGGCTTTGGATCGGTTTAGCCGAGCCGGGCGCGCTTGGCCAGAGGGGCGCGCCCGAGGGCGGCGATTTCAGAGGCAGAGCTGGCCCTGCATGGTTTTGACCGCTGCGCCGGTGAGGGTGACGCCTGTGTCCTGCGCCTTTACCGTGATCTTTGAGGGGCGGCCCATGTCTTCGCCCTGCCAGATCGTGAGCGTGAGCGGCTTGGCCGAGAGCGCGGCCAGATAGGCCCCGAGCGTGGCGCAGGCAGAGCCTGTGGCGGGGTCTTCGGGGATGTTGTCGAGCGGGGCAAACATCCGGGCGTGCAGGCTCTGGCCGCTGCGCACATAGGCAAACTGCGCAAAATCGAGCGCGCCTTGAAACCGGGCCGCGCCCTCGCGAAAGGCGGCGGTTTCGGGGGTGCAAGCGGCGAGCGCCGCGCGGCTGTGCAGCTCTGTCCTGTCTCTTATACACATCT
>JAHBAN010000168.1 GCA_018500075.1 Flavobacteriia bacterium
GCGGGCGGGGGCTGTCATGGTGCAAGCGATAGCGCAGAGGCGCGCAGGGGCAAGCGCTTTCTGCTTCCCTTGCGGCAGGGGCGCTGGTAAAGGAGCGGTATGTGCAAGGCTGTGATCTCTTTCTTCTCACGACGCCGACGAGCGTAAGCTCGGCGATTGCACGGCTATGGGCGCGGCCATACGGCGCTCCTTTTCTGTCCCCCCATGTTGACTATGCCCGCCTGCTTCGGCACTTATCGGGCTTCTTATAAGGATAAGACCTATGATCCCTTCTCTTCTGCCAACCTATAACCGCGCGCCTTTGAGCTTCGTTCAGGGCGAGGGCAGCTGGCTGACGGAGGCGGACGGGCGACGCTTTTTGGACCTTGGAGCAGGGATTGCTGTGAATGCGCTGGGCCATGCGCATCCCGAGCTGATCGCGGCGCTGAGTGCGCAGGCGGGCAAGATCTGGCATCTGTCCAATCTCTACCAGATCCCGCAGCAGCAGGCTTTGGCCGACAAGCTGGTCGAGGAGACTTTTGCGCAGACTGTCTTTTTCACCAATTCGGGAACAGAGGCCTGTGAACTCGCTGTCAAAATGGCGCGCAAGCACTGGCACGACAAAGGCCAGCCCGAGCGGGTCGAGATTATCACCTTTGAGGGCTCTTTTCATGGCCGCTCGGCGGCGGGCATTGCGGCGGCGGGCAGTGAAAAGATGACCAAGGGCTTCGGGCCGATCCTGGGCGGGTTTACCCATCTGCCCTGGGGCGACCACGAGGCTTTGCGCGCGGCTGTGAGCGAGACCACTGCCGCGATCCTGATCGAGCCGGTGCAGGGGGAGGGCGGTATTCGGCCGCTGCCGGACCAGTGCCTCAAGGGGCTGCGCGCGCTGTGTGACGAGACGGGCGCGCTGCTGATCCTGGATGAGGTGCAATGTGGTGTCGGGCGCACCGGCAAGCTTTTTGCCCATGAGTGGGCCGGTATCACGCCTGATATCATGATGGTGGCCAAGGGCATTGGCGGGGGCTTTCCGCTCGGGGCGGTGCTGGCGACAGAGGCGGCGGCGAGCGGTATGGTCGCGGGCACGCATGGCAGCACCTACGGCGGCAACCCTCTCGCCTGTGCCGTGGGCCTCAAGGTGATGGAGATTGTTTCGCAGCCTGCCTTTCTGGCCGAGGTCAACGCCCGCGCGGGCGGCTTGCGCCAGAAGCTTGAGGGGCTTGTCGCGGCGCATCCTGATGTCTTTGAGGAGGTGCGCGGCACGGGGCTGATGCTGGGGCTGAAGTGTAAGGTTGCGCCGGCCGATCTGGTGGCGGCGGGGTATGAGGCCGGTGTGCTCTCTGTGCCTGCGGCGGATAATGTGGTGCGGCTTTTGCCCGCGCTGAACATCACGGAGTGTGATATTTCCGAGGCGGTGGCGCGTCTTGATAAAGCCGCGAGCGCGGTGAGTGAAGGACTGAAGGCATGACCCATTTTCTAGATATTCATAAAACCAGCAAAGACGATTTGCGCGGCATTATTGATCAGGCGGCGGCTATGAAGGCGGCGCGCGCAGGGCGGCCCCGAGGGGCGCTTGATGACGAGCGCCCGCTGGAGGGGCAGATGGTTGCGCTGATTTTTGAAAAGCCCTCCACGCGCACGCGGGTGAGCTTTGATGTGGGGGTGCGCCAGATGGGCGGGCAGACCATGCTTTTGACCGGCAGCGAGATGCAGCTCGGGCATGGCGAAACGATTGCCGATACGGCGCGTGTGATGAGCCGCTATGTCGATCTGATCATGATCCGCACCTTTGATGAATCGGTGCTTTTGGAAATGGCCGAGCACGCGACTGTGCCTGTGATCAACGGGCTGACCGACCGCACCCATCCCTGCCAGATTATGGCGGATGTATTGACCTATGAGGAGCACCGCGGCTCGATCCGGGGCAAGAAAGTGGTCTGGTGTGGCGATGGCAACAATGTCTGCGCCTCGTTTTTGCACGCGGCGGCGCAGTTCGGCTTTGATATGGTTTTTGCCGGGCCAAGCCAGCTTGACCCCGAAGACGAGTTTATCGGGCTGGCGCGCAAGGCGGGGGTGAGTGTGAGCATCGAGCGGGACGCAAAGACCGCTGTGCAGGGCGCGGACCTTGTTGTGACCGACACATGGGTGAGTATGCATGACGGGCAGAGCACCAAGGAGCGGCGCCACAATATGCTGCGGCCCTATCAGGTGAATGAGGAGCTGATGCGCCATGCCAAGCCGGATGCGCTCTTTATGCATTGCTTGCCGGCGCATCGCGAGGACGAGGCGACCAGCGCTGTTATGGACGGGCCGAACTCTGTGATTTTTGATGAGGCGGAGAACCGGCTTCATGCGCAAAAGGCGATTGTGCGCTGGTGCCTCGGGAAATAGGCACGGCGCGCCTGCCGGTCTGATCCTGCGTCTGTTGCGCGCCGACGGAGCGTGGAGCCGCGAGACCGCAGCCAAGCTGGGGGACCAGTCCCCCAGACCGCAGTAGAGCTGGGGGACCAGTCCCCCAGACCCCCTGGGATATTTCGGGAAAGAGGAAGGGCAAGAGGCTTTGATGCTCTGTGCTTGTGCTCGTGCTTGCGCTCGGGGGGCTGTGCCATAGGATAGAGGTGCAAACAGGAGAGTGAGCATGGCGCGCGCGGATATCGGTGTGTATGGGCTGGGTGTGATGGGGCGCGCTTTGGCGCTCAATCTTGCCGAGCAGGGATTTGACGTTGCGGTGACCAACCGCGAGCACAGCTGGATCGCTGATGTTGTGACAGAGGCGGGGCCTTTGGCGGGCCGGCTCCATCCGCAGATCGGGCTGGCGGATTTTGTGGCGGGGCTGAAAACGCCGCGGGTGGTTTTGTTTATGATCCCCTCGGGCGCGCCGATGGAGAGCATGATCGAGGCGATCACGCCGCTGCTCGAGGCGGGCGATACGATCATCGACGGGGGCAACGCGAATTTCCATGATACGCGGCGGCGCGCGGCGGCTCTGGCGCTGCAGGATTTGCAGTATGTCGGGATGGGGGTTTCGGGCGGTGAGGCCGGGGCGCGGCACGGGCCGTCTCTGATGGTGGGGGGCACGGCGCGGGCCTGGCGCCGGCTTGAGCCGATGTTGACGGCGATTGCGGCGAAATATCAGGGGGTGCCCTGTGTGGCGCATCTTGGCCCCGATGGGGCCGGGCATTTTGTGAAGACCGTGCACAACGGGGTTGAATATGCCGATATGCAGATGATCGCGGAGGCTTATGGGGTGATGCGGTTCGGGCTGGGCATGAGTGCCGCTGAGATCGCCGGGCAGTTCGAGGCTTGGGACAAGGGACCGCTGCGCTCGTATTTGACAGAAATCACCGGGGCGCTTTTGCGCTATGAGGCGGCGGGGGAGCCGTTTGTTGACCTCATCCGCGATGTGGCGGGGCAGAAGGGCACCGGGCGCTGGACCGTGATTGAGGCGCTGCATCTGGGGCAGAGCGCAAGTCTGATCGAGGCGGCGGTCGGCGCGAGGAGCTGGTCTTCGCAGGCCCAGTTGCGGGCGCGGCTGGCTCGGCGCTACGGGGCTGCGCGCGGGGCTGTGTCTGTCTCTTTGGAGCAGATCGGTGATGCGCTGATGGCGGGGCGCCTATTGGCTTATGTGCAGGGGTTTCACCTCTTGGGGCAGGCGGCGCAGGACTACGGCTGGCCGCTTGATTTTGCCCGGATTGCACAGATCTGGCGGGCGGGGTGTATTATCCGCGCGGCTGTCTTGGACGAGATTGCCACGGCGTTTGAGCAGAGCCGCGGAGACGGGCAGCTTCTGGACGCGCCGGCGATTGTGGCGCAGCTTCGGGCGGCACTGCCCGGTTTGCGGGCGGTTGCGGGGGCGGCGCTGGGCGCGGGGCATCCTGCGCCGGCCCTTGTCAGCGCGGTGAGCTTTTTTGACACTCTGCGGATCGAGCGCGGGACGGCCAATATCCTTCAGGCGCAGCGCGACTTTTTTGGCCGCCACGGCTTTGAGCGGCTGGACCAAACGGGCCAGCACCATGGACCATGGTGGGACTGAGCCGAGCGCTTTGGCTAGTGAACCACGGCTGAGAGGATATAGAAGATCAGCCCCGACATGACTGCGGCGGCGGGCACGGTTATGACCCAGGCGGCGATGATTGTCATGAAGTGGGAGCGGCGCACGAGCTTGCGGCGGCGGCGCTCTTCGGGGGCAATGCGAAGCCCCTCCGGCGCGGCGGCGGAACTGGCACGCATCCGTTTTGCCGCGTCCCATTCGCGGAAGAAGCCGACGCCAAAGACCGCGCCTACGGCGATATGTGTCGAGGAAACGGGCAGCCCGAGCCAGCTTGCGATGATCACTGTGATGGCGGCGGAGAGCGAGACGCAATAGGCGCGCATCGGGTTGAGCTTGGTGATCTGGGAGCCGACCATGCGGATCAGCTTGGGGCCGAAGAGGAAGAGGCCGAAGCTGATCCCGAAGGCTCCGATCACCATGACCCACATCGGAATGGCGACCTTGGCCGAAAAGCTGCCGTATTCGGCGGCGTGCACAATGGCGGCGAGCGGGCCGACGGCATTGGCCACATCATTGGCCCCATGGGCGAAGCTGAGCAGGGCGGCCGAAATAACCAGCGGGATGCCGAAGAGCACCTTGAGCGATTTGTTGCGGTTTTCCAGCCCCTCGGCCTGACGGCGGATCAGCGGGATTGTCACGAGCCAGGCGGCCACGCCCAGCACGAGGCCGATGGCGAGAGCGGTTGGAAGGTCGATTTTCATGATCCGCTTGAGGCCCTTGAGGGCCAGATAGGCGGCGAAGGCGCCTGCCATGATTCCGACGAGGATGGGGACCCATTTTTTGGCGGCGGCGATTTTATCGTCTTGGTAGATCACGCGGGATTTGATCAGCGCGAGGAAGGCGGCGGCAATGGCGCCGCCCAGCACAGGAGAGATCACCCAGCTTGCGGCAATCGCGCTCATGGTGGGCCAGTTGACCGCGGCGAGGCCCGCGGCGGCTATGCCTGCGCCCATGACGCCGCCCACAACAGAGTGGGTTGTGGAGACCGGCGCGCCGACCCATGTGGCAAGGTTGACCCAGAGCGCCGCCGAGATCAGCGCGGCCATCATCGCCCAGATAAAGACATCGGCGGAGGCCATTGTGGAGGGGGCAATGATGCCTTTGGAGATGGTCGAGACCACATCACCACCGGCCAAGAGCGCACCGGCGCTTTCAAACACAACGGCAATCGCTATGGCGCCGCTCAGGGTCAGCGCATTGGCGCCCACGGCCGGCCCCATATTGTTGGCGACATCATTGGCGCCGATGTTGAGCGCCATATAGGCGCCAAAGACGGCGGCGAGGATCACGACGTAGTTTTGCGGTTCAAAGCCGAAGAAAATCGCGGCGGAGAGACCTGCGAGCACCATGAAGGCGAGCGCGATACCCGGACCCATCATGGGGCGGGCGACATATTGCGTAGCGTTTTCCAGATAGGAGAGACGGTGCAGGTCGCGGTCGAGTGTTTCGAGGTGATCGGCGTCGTGCTTGTTGAAATCTGTCATTTTGCCCCCCTTGGCTTGGCTGCTCGGTTAGAGAAACTCGGGGCACAATTCAATCAAATTGTCATAAATTTGATACAAATCTGTTACAAATCACGCAGCATTTCCTGCAATTGCGGCTCGCGGACCATCGTGGCGGCGTCTTCCGGGCTGACCCATTTGCGGCTCCGCTCGAGGGCTTCGGGGTAGTCATCGCGCATTTCACGCACCTTGACGGGGAAGACCAGTGTTTCCACCGCGACCGGCAGGCCGCCTTTCAGCTCTTTGTCGTAATTGTAAAGGCCAAGGGCCTTGCCTGTGACGGTGCCTTTGCGCACGCCGGCCTCTTCCCAGGCTTCTTGCAGGGCGGCTTCGGGGGCGTTTTTGCCGTCAATCGGCCAGCCTTTGGGGATGATCCAGCGGCCAGACTCGCGGGATGTGACGAGCAACACTTCTTTGGTATCGCTGCCTTTGGCCTGTTTGTAACAGAGCGCGGCGACTTGCAGCCGCTTGGGGCGGCGCAGAAACGGGCTGAGAAGCTCGCTCCAAGCTTTTTGAAAAGGTTTGTTCATAGGTGACTGACTAACTGCCGCAATTTTATTTTTGATTAACAGACATATACCATTTTGTTCGGCAATTGCAAAGGCGGCGCTCAGGAGCGGCGTTTTGTGCGCAGGGTCGGGTCTGCTTCGCGCGGATCTTCGGGCCATGGATGGCGCGGGTAGCGGCCGCGCATATCCTTGCGCACATCAGAATAGGATGTGTCCCAGAAGGCGGGGATATCCATTGTGGTTTGCACGGGGCGCTGGGCGGGCGAGAGCAGGGTCACGCGCAGGGGCTTGCCTGCGACGACCGGATGTCTGCGCTGGCCGAACATTTCCTGAAGGCGCAGCGAGATTTCGGGGTGCTCTCCGGCGTAGTCTATCGGAATTTGACGGCCCAGAGGCGTTGTGAAATGGGCGGGCGCGTGTTGGGCCAAGAGCTGGGTTTGCTCAAAGCTGAGGAGCGCTTGCAGGGGGGGCTGGATGTCAAAGGCTTTCCACTGCGCATCTGTTTTGACGCCTGCGAGATAGGGCGCGAGCCAGATTTTCAGGCTGTCAAGGAGGGCGGTGTCGGACATATCGGGCATTTCATGGCCGGCTTGGGCCAGAAGGGCGACACGGGCGCGCAACCGTTCGGCCGCGGGCGAGGGCTTGAGGCCAAGCTCGCGGATGCCCTCGCACATGGCGCCGGCCACGGCCTCTTGTGGGGCGTCTTTCCAGACCCGCGATTGCAGGGCGATCTGGCCGAAGCGCTCCTCGGCCTGCGCCAGCACGCGGCGCTCGCGGCGGGACCAGTGACAGGCGTTTTGCCATGTGATTTCGGGCGCGCAAACCTCGCGCAGCTCGGCTTCGCTGATCTGCAAGGCGGCGCGAATGCGGGCATCGCGCGGGTGGCCGTCGGTGTCTGTTACAACGAGGAGGCGGGCGGCGGCGAGGGAGTCATCCTCGGCGAGGTATGTGCCTTTGCCGCCGGATGTGAGGTAGCGCGGGGCATCGCCTATGCGGCGCAGCGCGATCCGGTCGGGATAGGCCAGCGCGGCCATTTGCGCGGGCGAATGCTGCGTGGCTCTGGCCGGGGCGGTCCGGGCGAGGCGTTTGGCCTCGGTGCGGACCTGAGCGAGCGCGGCGTGGTTCACTTGTTGCGGAACCGCGCGGGGGCTGTCGAGCGCTTTGAGGCGCAGGGCAAGATCGGCGGGCGCGGCTTTGAGGATGTCACGTTCGGACAGAAGGGCCGCCAGCGGGGCGGCCTCTGCGCCTGCGAGAGTGAGCATATGGCCAAGGCGCGGGTGCACGGGCAGGGCGGCGAGAGCGCGGCCATGGGCTGTGATGCGCTGCTCTTGATCCAGTGCGCCGAGCGCCTGCAAGAGGCTCCGCGCCTCGGCCAGCGCGCCTTCGGGCGGGGGGGTGGGCAGGGGCAGATCGGCGCTGCCCCAGAGGGCCAGCTCCAGCGCGAAGGGGGCCAGATCGGCCACCTCTATTTCGGCGGGGGCGAAGGCGGGGAGTGCGCCCTCTTCGCCGCGTGTCCAGAGGCGGTAGCAGACGCCCGGCGCGACACGGCCGGCGCGGCCTTGGCGCTGGGTGGCTTCGGCGCGGGAGGCTTTTTCTGTCACCAGCCGCGACAGGCCCGAGCCGGCGTCATAGCGCGCACGGCGGGCAAGACCGGCATCGAGCACCACGCGGACATCCTCGATGGTGAGCGAGGTTTCGGCGATCGAGGTGGCGAGCACGACTTTGCGGCCCGTGGCGGCGGGGCGGATGGCGGCCTGCTGCTCTTTGAAGGGGAGCGCGCCAAAGAGCATATGGACAGAAACCTCCTCGGGCAGGCGCCCTTGAAGCTGCGCGGCGGCGCGGCGGATTTCGCCCTCGCCGGGCAGGAAGGCGAGCAGGCCGCCTGAAGTTTCGGGGAGCACTGAGAGGATCTGCTCGGCCATGGCGTCGGCGATCCGCGCGCCTTTGGGCAGGGGCCGCTCAAGCCAGCGGGTCTCGACCGGAAAGCTGCGGCCCTCGGATGTGACCACGGGGGCGCCGCCCATCAGCGCGGCCACGGGGGCGGCATCGAGTGTGGCCGACATGACCAGAAGCCTGAGATCCTCGCGCAGGGCCTCGGAAACCTCAAGGCAAAGGGCAAGGCCAAGATCGGCATTGAGCGACCGCTCGTGAAATTCGTCAAAGATCACCATGCCGACGCCGGAAAGCTCGGGGTCGGACTGGAGCATACGCGTGAGAATGCCTTCGGTGACGACTTCGATGCGGGTTGTGCGGCTTGTCTTGCTTTCGCCGCGGATCCGGTAGCCGACGGTTGCGCCCGCCGCTTCGCCGAGGGTGCGGGCCATGTATTCGGCGGCGGAGCGCGCGGCGAGGCGGCGCGGCTCGAGCATCAGGATGCGGCCTGTGACGAGGCCTGAGTCAAGCAGGGCGAGGGGCACCACTGTTGTTTTGCCAGCCCCCGGCGGCGCTTGAAGCACGGCGCGCGTGCCGCTTTGAAAGGCGGCGAGGAGCGCCGGAAGCGCGTCATGAATGGGCAGGTTTTGCATGACCCTTTGGAGCATGACGCGGGCTGGACAATCAAGCGGCAAAGAGGGCATATTTTGGCGCATGGATATTGAAGCAGTTGCAGCGAAACTTCTGGAGGGGGATCGTCGGGCCTTGGCGCGGGCGATCACGCTTGTGGAAAGTGGCCGCGAAGATCACCGCCGTGAGGCCCGTGCCCTTTTGGAGCGCCTGAAAGGGGCCGGGCGGCAAGCCTTGCGCATTGGCCTTTCGGGCACGCCCGGTGTGGGCAAGTCGACGTTTATCGAGAGCTTTGGCCTTATGCTTGTCAGATCGGGGCTGCGGGTTGCTGTGCTGGCGGTGGACCCGAGTTCGGCGCGCTCGGGCGGCTCTATTCTGGGCGACAAGACGCGCATGGAGCATCTGAGCCGCGAGCCTGCGGCCTTTATCCGCCCCTCGCCCAGCCAGACCCAACTGGGCGGCGTGGCGCGGCGCACGCGCGAGGCTGTGGCGCTCTGTGAGGCGGCGGGGTTTGATGTGGTCTTGATCGAGACGGTCGGGGTGGGCCAGTCCGAAACCGTTGTGGCGGAAATGTCTGATCTTTTCATCTTGCTGTTGGCACCGGCAGGGGGCGACGAGCTTCAGGGCGTGAAGCGCGGTATTATGGAGATGGCGGATCTTATTCTTGTGAACAAGGCGGATGGCGACCTTAAGTCGGCGGCCACGCGCACCTGTGCCGATTATGCGGGGGCGCTGAGGCTATTGCGCAAGCGGGCGCAGGACCCGGAGGGCTATCCGAGGGCGATGACTGTTTCGGCGGTGCAGGAGCAGGGGCTTGAGGAGGCTTGGGAGGCGATGCGCGCGCTGCGGGACTGGCGCTGTGCCAACGGGCATTTTGACGGCACCCGCGCCCGGCAGGCGCGACACTGGTTTGCCGAGGATGTGCGCCAAGGGCTTCTGGCGCGGCTGCAAACTGGCGAGATGCGCGACGTGATGGACGGGCTGGCGGCAGAGGTCGAGGCGGGCGCAATGACCCCTTCGGCGGCGGCGGCCGAGGCGCTGGCAAAGCTCGGCGGCTGAGGCCGCTTTCGGAAAGATTGAACAAGGGTTTTGGGCGGGCGAAAAATGCGCGCCGCCTGAGGCGTTCCGGCGCGGGCTGTGCTTGATTTATGCGCGGCTGCGCCGCCAGAGTTGTGCTCTGAGACAGGAGCACGGGCATGGCGATCCGCTATTTGAAATCATCCGACACCAAAGCCGAGGCGGCGGCGGGCGCAGATGTGCGCGACACCGTTTCTGTGATGCTGGCGCGGATCAAGGCGGGCGGCGAAGAGGCGGCACGTGACTATGCCAGACGTCTGGACGGCTGGGAGGGCGATGTTGTGGTCTCCGAGGCGACAATGGCGCAGGCTGTGGAGGCTGTTCCGCAAGCGCTCAAGGATGATATTGCCTGGGCGCATGACAATATCCGCCGCTTTGCCGAGGCGCAGCTGGCCACGGTGAGCGAGATGGAAATAGAGCTGCGGCCCGGACTTTTTGCCGGGCAGAAGCTGATCGCGCTGGACTCTGCGGGGGCTTATGTACCCGGCGGGCGCTATGCCCATATTGCCAGTGCTCTGATGACCATCACCACCGCGAAGGTTGCGGGGGTTCGCCATATCACGGCCTGTTCGCCGCCCAAGCCCGGCCAGGGCATTCCTGCTGCGATCCTCTATGCGATGCAGCTTGCGGGCGCGGACCGGATCCTTGCGATGGGCGGTGTGCAGGGGGTTGCTGCGATGGCGGGGGGGCTGTTCGGGGCGGTGCCTGCGGATATTCTGATCGGCCCCGGGAACGCTTATGTGGCCGAGGCCAAGCGGCAGATGTTTGGACCTGTGGGGATTGATATGTTTGCCGGGCCGACCGACAGTATGGTGATCGCGGATGGCAGTGCGGACGCTTATACTGTGGCTTGGGACCTTGTCTCGCAGGCGGAGCATGGCCATACGTCGCCTGTCTGGCTGGTGAGTGACACGGCGGCGCTGGCGCAGGCGGTGATCGAGCTTGTGCCCCGGCTCACGGCCGAGCTGCCCGAGAGCAACCGCGCGGCGGCGGAGGCGGCCTGGCGCGATCTGGGCGAGGTGATCTTATGTGACACGCGTGAGGAGATGGCCGATGTGGCCAATCGTTACGGGCCGGAGCATTTGCACGTGCAGGCGGCGCAGCTTGGGTGGTGGTCGCAGGCGCTGACGTCTTATGGTTCGCTTTTTCTGGGTGCGCAGACCACCGTGAGCTTTGGAGACAAGGCGGCGGGGCCGAACCATACGCTGCCCACATCGGGCGCGGCGCGCTATACGGGCGGGCTGTCGGTGCATAAGTTTCTCAAGACGGTGACATGGCAGCGGGCGGAGGCGCAGGCCCTACCCGATCTGGCCCGCGTGACGGCGCATATCTCGCGCGAAGAGGGCATGGAGGGCCATGCGCTCGCCGCCGATATCAGGCTCCAGACAC
>JAHBAN010000136.1 GCA_018500075.1 Flavobacteriia bacterium
CGCTAGCTGTTGCCGTCTTCTCCGGCCCCTGCGCCTTTTGCGCGGCTGGCGTCTGTTTCTGGCGCATAGGTGCGCTGGCAAAACAGGTTGAGGGCGTCATAGGTGTCTTGTGCGCATTTGGCGCGCCACACCAGCTCGGCAGTCGGGGCTGTGGTGGGCCGGATGCTCAAATCTGTGTCCTCAGAGGCTGGCTGGATGAGGTAAATTCCGCCCTCCGGCGTTACCATCCCGTGAAAGACGCGCCCTTGCAGGGCCAGCGCGTTGCCTTGATCTTCGGCGAGGAGGCTCAAGAACGGGAGCAGCAACAGAGGGCTGTGGCAGGCCGCCAAGGCGGGGTTTGCGCCATCTATCATCTGGCTTCCGAGCTTGATCGGGCAGGCACCGGTCTTGACGGTGCCGGCGTCGCGGGCTGTGAGATAGGCCAATAGCGCATCGGCCCCTGCCAGACCGGCGGCACAGAGGCGGCGCACGGCCTGGCCTGCCTCTTCGGCTTCGCCCCAAGACAAGCCTGCGCCGCGTGCGGCCTTGCGACAGTGGCTTTCAATTTCGCTCATCGAATAGCTCATGGCGCGACCCCATAGACCCATGTGTCGCCTTGTTCGTCGGCCAGCTCATGCGGGTAGGGTGCGCCGCGGAACATATTGATCCGCACCCAGCGGTCAGAGCGGGGGTCAAAATGCGTTGCGCCAAAAAAGCTGAGCTTGGCGCGGAGCATATCGAGCGGCTTCATCTCTGCGCTGATCGTGTTGTCGCGGATTTCGCCGTAGGGGTGGCCGGGGGCCATCTGCACACGGCGCAGGATATGGCGGTGCTCGGGATGTGCGGCAAGGAACTCCGCCACGGTGGGTTCGGGCGCATCTTGCAGCGCGGCAAAGAGCCGGGCTGCGTCCCGGCCCGGCGCGAGGGGCTGCTCGTAGGGTTCGAGCGGCTCTTCAAAGCGCTCGCCAAGGCGCGGCTCGAGTTTGGACTCAGAGACGTACCAAAGCCGCGCGCAGGCGTCACGGCTTTGCCAATCTGTCTCAAGCGCCCAGGCGTAATGGGTTTTGAGGAGCGCTTTCAAATCGGCGAGCGGCATTGTGCCATTGATCCGGAACAGCGCGTGTTCATCGGCTTGCATACAGGCCCCGAGGCCCTCCAGAAGCGCGCCGTGCGGCTCCATGAGGAGCGAAACAAGCAGTTCTTGCCCCTCTTCGCTGAGCGTCTTTTCGGCCCAGAGATAGAGCGCATTCCAAGGCTGAGGCCCGGATCCGTCAAAATCTGCGAGCGTGGTGTCGAGCGCGGCGATGTCTGCGGCCAGAGCGGCTAGCTTGGCCTGCTGGAGCGGATGATCGGAGCGCCAGAGCGCGACAGAAGCGCAGGCCTTCTCATAGGCGGCTTTGAAGGCGGCCAGCTCGCTTGCGCGCGCCTCGGGCAAGGCGCGGATTTTGGCCAGCGCATATTCGCGGGCCATGATCCAGTTGTTCAGCAGACGCGGGTGATTGACAAGGAAGGGGGCCATGCCGAGGCCTGTGGAGTTTCCTATTCCGAGGCTGCGGCGCAGGGCAGGTGCGAGCGAAACGGCTGTTTCGGGCGCTTTGAGGGCGGCCATATGCTCGACCAGATCGGCCACAAAAGCCCGTGTCAGGTAAACCGAGAGCATCTCGACTTGAAACGGCGCTTCAAACTCGGCGCGCTCGGCCACAAAGGCGCGGTCGGATGCGCCGAATTTGCCAGAGCCATAGACGGCTGTTGTGCGCATGAGGTAGCCGACATTTGCGAGCTGTGAGGCCTCTGGCTGGGTGCCTTTGGCGAGGCAGTCGACAACATAGTCCCAGAGCCGGGCGGAGCGATTGGCGCGCGAGAGCGACAGCTCTTTTGCGCTGATGCGCCCTGCTTCCTGCAGGGGCACATTGGCGCGCAGGCGTTCGATATCTTGCTCGGTCGGGATACCGTCAAAGAGGGTGAATGTGCTGTCCCAAGCCGTGGCAATCACGCGGTCAGAGCGCATTTCGGGCGGCAGATCATGGGCGAAAGCGACGAGCGAGTAGCTGCGTTTGGGGCCTTGGGCGGTGTAGACGGCGACCCCTTCGCCGCGCGCGGTGATGTCAAACCGCGGGCGGGTGATCTGCCAGTTTTCGCGCCGTATCCGGCGCAGGATCTGGCGCATGAAGGACAGCCGACATTGGTGCAGACTCCCGAGGCGCGACAGCGTCATCACTTGTTCGGGGGGGCGCAGCACCAGATCTGTCATGGCTTGGGTCCGAAGTGATTGTCAAAGAAGCGATACCAGTTGTCGCCCATGATGCCGTCAATCTCGGCTTGGGCAAAGCCCACATCTGCAAGGCCCTGAGCGATGTTTCCGAAGTGGCGGTTGTCTTGATACCAGTCGGGCATGGGCGGGAAGCCCGGCGCCGCAGCGCTGCCTTCGCCATAGTCGATGTCTTTGCTCCAGCGGCCCACCCGCATCCATTCCACCACGGAATCGGGCTGGTCCTGGCAGAGGTCGGAGCCGATGCCGAGGTGCTCTGCACCGAAGCGTTCGGCGGTGTCTGCGATCATCTGGCAGAAGCTTGTGAGCGTGCAGGCCGATTTGTCCTTGAGATGGTGCGGGTAAAGCGAGAAGCCGAGCATACCGCCGTTTTCTGTCACCGCGCGGATGACCTCGTCGCGCTTGTTGCGCAGGGCGGGCTGCCAAGCGTGCGGGTTGGCATGGGTGATGGCGATCGGGCGCTCGGAGAACTCTGCCGCCTCGATCGTGCTCTTATCGGCGGAATGGGACATATCGACCACCAGCCCGACACGGTTCATTTCGCGCACGACTTGCTTGCCCATGCGCGTGAGGCCGGTGTCTTCGGCCTCATAGCAGCCCGTGGCGAGCAGGGACTGGTTGTTATAGGTGAGCTGCATGAAGCGCGCCCCCAGATCGTGCAGAACTTCGACCAGGCCGATGTCATCCTCGATGGGCGACGGGTTCTGAAAGCCAAAGAAGATGGCCGTGCGGCCCGTCTCCCGCGCGGTGCGCACATCGGCGGCCCAGCGGCCCTTCATGATCAGATCGGGGAACTGTTCAAACCAGCGGTTCCATTGCTCCATGTTGAGCACCGTCTCCCGAAAATTCTCGTGATAGGCGATGGTAACATGGACCGCATCAAGCCCGCCTTCACGCATTTGGCGGAAGATTTTCTCGGACCACTTGGCGTATTGGAGGTTGTCGATGCGATACATGGGGTTACTCGGGTTGCCCTGCAGAAATATAGGCGGTTTTGACTGTTGTGTAGAACTCGGCCGCCGCGGAACCTTGTTCGCGCGGGCCATAGGAGCTTTCACCGCGACCGCCGAAGGGGACATGGTAGTCGGTGCCTGCGGTGGCAAGGTTGACCATCACACAGCCGGAGCGCGCGCGTGCGCGGAAGTCGCTTGCGCGGGCGAGCGAGCGGGTGACAATCCCTGCGGTGAGGCCAAAACGGGTATCATTGACGGTGTGGAGCGCCTCGTCATAGCTGCCCACCTTGATCACGGCGGTGAGGGGCGCAAAAAGCTCCTCGCGGTTGATGTCCATGGCGTTTGTCGTGCCAAGGAAGATACCGGGCGTCATGTAGTAGCCTTCTGTGGGCTGCTCGATCTGCTCGCCCCCACAGGCCAGCTCGGCCCCTTCGGCGCGGCCTTTGGCGACCCATGCGAGGTTTTCTTTGAGCTGCGTTTCGCTCACCACAGGGCCGATCTGGGTGCCTTCGGCGAGCGCGTGACCCACTTTCATGGCCTTGGCCCCTGCGACGAGCTTTTCAACGAAGGCGTCATGCACAGCCTCGTGCACCACAAGTCGCGAGGAGGCGGTGCATTTCTGCCCCGTGCCGCCAAAGGCGCCGCCAAGGGCCACGGCCACGGCGAGGTCCAGATCACCATCTTCCATCACGGCGAGCGCGTTTTTGGAGCCCATTTCCATTTGCAGCTTGGTGAAATTGCCGACGGCCGCCTGAGCAATGCCGCGGCCCACGGGCACCGAGCCTGTGAAGGAAATGGCATTGATGCCGCTGTGTTCAACGAGCTTTTGGCCAATGTCACGGCCTGACCCCATGACAAGACTGAAAAGGCCCTTGGGGAGATCCTGACGCGAGATGATTTCGGCCAGAGCCTGTGCTGAGGCGGGGGTTGCGTTTGCGGGCTTCCAGATCACCGCGTTACCATAGGCGAGCGCGGGGGCGATCTTCCAGCTTGCTGTGGCGGTGGGAAAGTTCCACGGGCTGATCACAGCGACCGTTCCGACAGGCTCGCGGCGAATGTCGATATCGACACCGGGGCGCACGGATTGGGCATTTTGGCCAAGCTGGCGCAGCACTTCGGCGGCGTAATAGGTAAAGAACTGGCCGGCGCGGTAGACCTCGCCCTTGCCCTCGGCGAGCGGCTTGCCTTCTTCGCGGCTCAAGAGCGTGCCAAGCTCTTCGGCGCGCGCCATCATCTCGTTGCCGATGGCGTTCAGGACGGCCTGTTTGCGCTCAAGCCCGTAAGCCGCCCATTCGATCTGCGCTTGGCGGGCGGCCTCGACGGCTGTGTCCAGCTCTGCGGAGGAGGCTTGAGCGTAGAGGCCGATCAGATCGGAGAGGTCGGAGGGGTTGTGGTTTTCGATCGCGCCTGTGCCTGTGCTCCAAGCGCCGGCGATGAAATTTGGTTTGATATCGGTCATTGGGATTCCTGAGCCAAGGTTTCTCTCTTATTGAACGGCCTGACGCTACAGATCAAACGAATTGCATTGAAGCTGACTTCAGAAATTCTGAAGTGCGGCCGCTCGCAGACTGTCGCTGAAATGCACCGTGGGGGGCAAGAGCTGGTCTTCTGTGCGATGCATGACGTGAACATGACGCTGCGCTGTGCTGTCTTTGAGGGGCAAAAACACCAGCTCATCTTCTGATGATCCCAGAGCGCGCTTGGGCAGAATGGTAATCCCTGCATTGGCGCGCACAAGCGCAAGCAGAGACGCTGTGCTGCGCACAAAGAGGCGGGAGCGCGCCCGCATCGTGGCAAAGGCCGGATCACTGATCATTTCGCAAAGACCGTTTGAAATCAGGGGTTCGTCTGTGATGTCCGCCCAGGTCAGGCTGTCCCATTTGGGCGCCAGCGGATGATCGGCGCGGCAGACCACGCCAAAGGGGTCTGAAAACAGCTTGAAGCGCTCAAACCCGGCGCGTTCGGACAGTGAGGCAATGCCAATGTCGGCGCGGTCTGCTTCCAGTTCGGCCAGAACGCCCGCGCTGTCCAGATCGCGCAACTCTATGGCAACGTCGGGATAAAGGGCGCTGTAGCTCTTGAGGATGTCGGGCAGAACCGTTTGGGCAACCGAGGGGGTGACGGCGATGCGCACCTGTCCGTGTGTGGCGCGCGCAAGGCCCTCGATGCGCCGCAGGGTGCGCGCGAAATGGGCAATCTGTCCGGAGGCTTCGGTCAGGACTGCCTGTCCGAGGGGCGTGAGCTTGGATTTGCGACTGCCGACAAAAAGCGGCGCGCCCAAGTGGTCTTCGAAGTGTTTGAGGGCCATGGAGACAGCCGAGGGCGTGCGCCCCAACGTCTCGGCCGCTTTGGCGAGCGAGCCTGTGTCTGCCACGGCGCAGAAGGCGCGCAAGAGGTCTATCTTGAGGGTCATGCGCACAATCTTGCAGGCCATGGCCGCTATGTCCAGTTTCGCGTTTGGCGGCGATGTCCGGCGCGCAGCGCTCGGGTTTGTGACCGTTGGGATTGACGCGTTTTCGCGTCAGCTTTTTTGCCACAATCAAGATTCATCCTGTGATTTCGGGGGTATGCAGTGAGACTCTCACGTGGTAGCCTCACCGCATAAAATAAAAACAAGATCGAGGCAGGCAGTGGTGATGAAAACGGGCTTTAAGGGCACGTTCGTTATCTCATGGTCGCAAATAAAAATAGACGGGCTGGCCAATGCGCCGGTGATGGACCTGAGCGTTGGGGCAACGTGGTCTTGGCAGGGAGACGCTGTGCGCGTTGACGGGCCATCCGAGCTATTGCGGCTGGACAGGGCGGACGACGAGGCACAGCTTAGACGGCGCGCGGCGCGCATTGTGCGCGGGCTGGTTGACGCCGCCCTCAGTGACAGGCGGGATATGGCGGGGGATGCGCCTGTCGGGGGGCGTGAAAACAGCTTTGTGGTGAGCGATGGCACGCAGAGTTACACAATCACGCTGATTGATCTTGGCGCCGGGGCGCAGCCTTTGCTGATGTTTGTGGATCAGCTTCCGCCACAGAACCGCGATCTCTGGATTGTGCATCAGAGCTTTGCGCCGGCACGGCAAAGCCCCGACGGGCCACAGGCCGGAGGGGTGATATGCTTTACGCCGGGCACACGGCTCGCAACGCCGGAGGGGGCGCGTGCCATCGAAACCCTGCGGCAAGGCGACTATGTGCAAACCAAAGATGCGGGCGCACAGGAAATCCAATGGATTGGTCAGCGGCGCATGACGGGCGCGCGCCTTTTTGCCATGCCACACCTGCGGCCGATCCGCTTTCGGGCGGGCGCCTTGGGCATCGAGCGGCCGGATCAGGAGCTTGTTGTGTCTCCGGCGCACCGTATGCTTGTGCGGGGGGCGGTGGCGCGGGCCTTGTTCAACACCGACGAGGTTTTGGTGCGGGCCCAAGATCTGCTCAATGAGCGCACAGTTGTGATCGACAGCCAGCTGAGGGAAGTGACCTATGTCCATCTTTTGCTGTCAAATCATCAGATCGTCTGGGCCAATGGCGTGGAGACGGAAAGCTTCCACCCCGCCAATACGGCGCTTTCGACTTTGAGTGATGAAGACCGCGCGGCGCTGTTGCGGATGCGCCCTGATTTCGAGTGGCACCCGGAGCGGTATGGGGCTTTTGCGCGGCGCAATCTTTCAGGGCCGGAGGCGGCCATATTGGCACATGAGGCGGCATAGCCCGTTGAAGCACAATAGCCGGGGGTTTGCGCTTGACTCAGGAGCAGGTGCAGATATAAGCGCGGCTTCATTGGTGTTGGTGGCCCTCGCAAGAGCCAGCCTGTCAGGAGCAATCCAGAGGACAACGCCCTTCATAGTGGCCCGTTCGGGGCCTCGCTCTTAGAAGGAGATCAGCCGTGACAAAACGCACGTCTGCCAAGTATAAAATTGACCGCCGCATGGGCGAAAACATCTGGGGCCGCCCCAAGTCACCTGTCAACCGTCGTGAATATGGCCCCGGCCAGCACGGTCAGCGCCGCAAGGGCAAACTGTCTGACTTCGGTCTGCAGCTGCGCGCCAAGCAAAAGCTGAAAGGCTACTACGGCGACCTGACAGAAAAGCAGTTCCGCCGCATCTATAAAGAAGCCGAGCGCGTCAAAGGCGACACAGGCGAGAACCTGATCGGCTTGCTCGAGCGCCGTCTGGATGCCGTTGTTTACCGTGCCAAATTTGTTGCGACCGTTTTTGCGGCGCGCCAGTTTGTCAACCACGGCCACGTCACTGTGAACGGCAAGAAAGTGAACATTCCGTCATACCGCGTCAAAGAAGGCGACGTTATCGAAGTGCGTGATCGCTCCAAGCAGATCGCTGTTGTGATCGAGGCCACGCAGCTCGCAGAGCGTGATGTGCCGGATTACATCGATGCGGATCACTCCAAAATGAAAGCGACATTCGTGCGCACGCCCGGTCTTGGCGATGTGCCTTATGCGGTGGTGATGGAACCGAACCTCGTCATCGAATATTACGCACAAAACTAAGCACGCGTATTTCGCAAGAGCTTACGAAAGGGCTGTGGCGGGATACCGCTGCGGCCCTTTTTCTTTGCTGGCGGCAAGATGTCTCTGCCAGTATGACCTGTGAGGAATTTGGAGAGAAGAATGCGCCTTACACCGCAAGCAGGGATCATGAATATCGCTCTTTATGAGGGCGGAAAGTCCAGTATTGCCGGGCATTCTGATGTCTTGAAGCTGTCGTCAAACGAGAACCCGCTGGGGCCGCCGCCTGCGGCGATGACCGCGATTGGGCGGGCGTCGGGCACGGTTCATCGCTATCCCAGCACCGACCATGCCGAGCTGCGCGCGGCGATTGGCCAGACCTACGGGCTGGCGGCGGAGCAGATTATCTGTGGAGTCGGGTCTGACGAGGTTTTGCAATTTGTCTGTCAGGCATTTGCCGGGGAAGGCGACGAGATCATCTATACCGAGCACGGGTTTTCCATGTACCCGATCCTCGCGCATATGGCGGGGGCGACGCCTGTGCAGGTGGCCGAGTCGGAGCGGGTTGTGAGCGTCGATCAGATCCTTGCGGCGGTGAGTGAGCGCACCCGGATTGTTATGTTGGCCAACCCTGCCAATCCGACCGGCACGATGCTGCCTGACGGGGAGCTTGAGCGGCTTGCGCGCGGCTTGCCTGCGACGGTGATTCTGGTGATTGATGGCGCTTATGCCGAGTATGCCGAGGGCTATGATGGCGGCGCAAGCCTTGTGGCCGAGCTTCCCAACGTCTTGATGACGCGAACTTTTTCCAAGGTTTACGGGCTTGGCGGGCTGCGCATTGGATGGGGCTACGGGGCGCGCGAGGTGATTGAGGTCCTGACGCGGATCCGGCAGCCGTTTAATCTGTCGACGGTGCAGCTTCAGGCGGCGCAGGCGGCTGTGGAAGATCGGGACTGGGTGCCGGCTTGCACGGCTCTGAACGCCGAGCAGCGGGCGCGGCTGACGGCGGCTTTGCGGCAGCTCGGGGCGGCGTGTGACGAGAGTCACGCCAATTTTGTTCTGGCGCGTTTTGCGGATGAGGCGGAAGCGGGGGCTGTGGATCTGGCCTTGCAGGCCGAGGGCATATTGGTGCGCCGCGTCACGGGATATGGCTTCCCGGAGGGGCTTAGAATGACTGTGGGCGATGCACAACAGACAGGCCGTTTGATCGCGGCGCTGACAAAATGGCGGGAGGGGCGGGCATGAGCCAGTCTTATGAAAAAGTCGCCCTGATCGGGCTGGGGCTGATTGCCTCTTCGATGTTCTGGGCCATGAAACGGGGCGGGCTTGTGGGCGAGGTGCGCGGCTATGCGCGCTCGGGCGAGACGCGAGACACCGCGCGCGAGATCGGCTTGTGTGATGTGGTCTGTGACAGCGTGGCGGAGGCTGTGAAAGACGCGGATCTGGTTGTGCTATGTGTGCCTGTGGGGGCGATGGGCGCTGTGGCGGCCGAGATCGCACCCCATCTGAAAGCGGGCGCGACGGTCAGCGATGTGGGGTCTGTGAAGAAGGCCGTGATTGATGCCGTTGGCCCACATCTTCCTGAAAATGTTTACTTTATTGCGGCGCATCCTTTGGCAGGAACCGAGCATTCCGGGCCGCGTTCGGGCTTTGCAGAGCTGTTTGACAACCGGTATACGCTGCTTGTTCCGGCCGAGGGCACGCCACTTGAGGCGGTTGCGGCGCTGCGGGACCTTTGGGAGGGAATGGGCGCGAAGGTGGAGGAGATGGATGCCGAGCACCATGATCTTGTGCTCGGTGTGACCTCCCATGCGCCCCATCTGATCGCTTATACGATGGTGGGTGTGGCCGATGATTTGCGCCGTGTGACGGACAGCGAAGTGATCAAATATTCGGCGGCGGGCTTTCGTGATTTTACGCGGATTGCGGCGTCGGACCCGACCATGTGGCGTGATGTGTTTCTCAACAACAAAGAGGCGACACTGGAAATTCTGGGGCGCTTCACGGAAGAGCTTTTTGCTTTGCAGCGGGCGATCCGCACCGGCGATGGGGAGATGCTTCATGCGTATTTTACCCGCACGCGGGCGATCAGACGCGGGATTATCGAAGCGGGACAGGACACCGATGCGCCGGATTTTGGGCGGGTCAAGAAAGAGCCGTCAAAAAGCTAAATCTCTGATTTTGTGTAGTTTTCAAATAGTTTTTCTGCCAAAGAACACTGTGGCTCTGGGCCTGTGGTGACGGCTCTGGCGTGTTTGACGGGGCGGGCAGGGGCGGCGTTTGTCGCCGGTTCGCAAGCGGGCCAGCGGGCGGCTTTGCGGCCCTGTTTTGCTTTGGAGCGCCCTCATGTTAGGGGCCAGAATTTGAGCGACTCAAAAGGTTAACGCCGCTGAGTTTTGGGGGGTGATATGTGTGCACAACCCGTGCACAACCCGTGCACCGTCTAAACCCGATTTTGCAAGATGAAGAGAGCGCACGGTGCTTTGGCGCTGGCGCGGGGTGTGGGCGGTCGCATTTTGCTTTGCAAAATCCGACCGGCTGGGGGCGCTGCCCCCAGACCCCCGGGATATTTTTAGAAAGAAAAAGTGGGGGGCAACAGGGGTAAGACCGGCGGGGTTGGAG
>JAHBAN010000019.1 GCA_018500075.1 Flavobacteriia bacterium
CAGCGTCAGATGTGTATAAGAGACAGGGGTGGTGCGGCGTTTGACGGGCTGGTCGTCGGGCACCGCCTGATGGAGGCTGGCGAATACGAGCTGGCGCTGCGCGCCTTTACCCGCGCCGCCGCTGCCGAAGGTCTGACCGTGGATGTGCTCAGCGCGCTTGGCTCCGCCAATATCGGCCTCGGGCGGCTCGGACAGGCCGAAAAGCTTCTGCGCCGCGCCATCAAGGAAGATGATGCCGTCCCCGAAGCCTGGAACAATCTCGGCGTTGTCCTTATGGAGCGTGACCAATTTGCCGAAGCTGCGCAAATATTTCAGCGCGCCTATGCACTCGATGATGGCCAAAGTGACTCAATTCGCGATAATCTGCGCTTAGCGCTCGCAAAAACGGAGACTTCCGACTATGCTGGCCAGAATAACGAGCAAAACTATAAATTGGTGCGGCGCGGAAGCAGCGACTTCCTGATCAGGTCGATACCATAACGAGGCCAAGGCAGTAAAAGGACGCAGGCAGATGCGCCATTACAAGTTTATTCCCCTGTTGTTTTTGGGCGTAGCCGCAATTTCTGGCTGTCAAAAGACAGGCGACCAAGAGGTCAACCGCGCCTTTCAGGACGTGAATGTCGTCGATGAAAGCAACCTCAGCGATATCATGCTCACGGTCGCAGACCCCAATGAAGCCGTGACGTATTTCAAGCGCACCGCCGCCGAAAACCCTGATCGCGCCGATTTGCACCGCGGCCTTGGCCAGTCTTTGATCCGTGCCAAACGCCCGACAGAGGCCGTTCCGGTCTATCAACGCCTGATCAAACTGGACGGTGCCACCGATGATGACCGCGTTGACTATGCCGATGCGCTCCTGCGCGCGGGCGATTGGGCCAAAGCCGAAGCCATGCTCGATGAGGTCCCCCCGACCCATGAGACATTCAAACGCTACCGCCTCGAGGCCATGATCGCAGACAGCAACAAGGAATGGAGCAAAGCCGACAGCTTTTACGAAACCGCTGTGGGCCTCACAACCCGCCCCGCGGGCGTGTTGAACAACTGGGGCTATTCCAAGCTCACCCGTGGCGACTATAAAGACGCCGAACGGCTTTTTGCCGACGCGATCCGCCAGGACAACACCCTGTTTACAGCCAAAAACAATATGGTTCTGGCCCGTGGTGCCCAGCGCGATTACAATCTGCCCGTGATCCCGATGTCACAGGTCGAGCGCGCCCAGCTCTTGCACACGCTGGGCCTCTCCGCGATCAAGCAAGGCGATGTCCAGACAGGCAAGGGCCTCTTGCAAGACGCCATCACCACCCATCCGCAGCACTTTGAAGCCGCCGTGCGCTCTCTGCGCGCGCTTGACAGCACCGTCAGCAACTAAAGCCGATGATGGAGCAGACCTCTTTCGCGGCATGGCTCTTTCTGCCATTCGTTCTGCCCATATGTCTCTGGGTCGCATGGAACGATCTGCGCGCCATGAAAATTCCCAACACAGCGGTGATCGCCCTCGCGCTGGTCTTTTCTCTGCTGGGGCTGTTTGTGCTGCCATTGCCTGACTATCTCTGGCGTCTGGCCCAGCTTCTTCTTGTGCTTCTCGCCGGTGTCGTGCTCAACGCACTCGGCGCAATGGGCGCGGGCGATGCAAAGTTTGCCGCCGCCGCCGCGCCCTTCATTGCCTTGGGCGATCTGCGCGTGCTCATGGCGCTCTATGCGGCCAATCTTCTGGCCGCCTTCGTCACCCACCGCCTCGCCAAACACAGCAGGCTGCGCAGCCTCGCGCCAGACTGGAAAAGCTGGACGGTCGGCTCCGATTTCCCCATGGGCCTCAGCCTCGGGGGCACACTGGCGCTCTATATCGCCATGGGAACGTATTTCGGAAGCTGACCCCGCCTCGCCCTCCGCCTCTAGAGCCTTTGGCGCCAAAGGCCGGGCGAAGCGAAGGCTGGCACCGCACCAATCGGGATAGGCCCCAATCAGCGGCCCAAACACGGCCCGGCTGTGCGTTCTGCATCACAACCTCTTCATTTTTTGTGCACTTTATGGGGCCATATTGGCCTTTGCACGGTTTTTGTTTGGGGCTTGGGCCAAGGGTCGCTAAACTCTGCTCAAAAGGCCGGCACAAGACTGGCCCATGGTAACGAGTAGACTGAGGCGTCACATGAATATGCAAGCTACAGCCGTCATGGCTCCCCCCCCGCCCAAAACGCTGGAGGATATGCAGCTCCCCCGCGTGATGATGCGCGACATTGCCCTCAAGACGATGTTTCGCAAAAACATCACCGAGGTGAGCGAGCTGGCCCGCGCCATCTGCCTGCCCCGTCAGGTCACCCAAGAGCTGATCGATATGGCCCGCGAGGCCAAACTTGTCGAAGCCACAGGCACGCTCAGCGCCAGCGCAGGCGGCGAAATGGGCTACCAGCTCACCGACGGGGGCAAATCGCGCACGCTCGACGCCCTGTCACAGTCCGAATACTTCGGCGCCATGCCGGTTCCGCTTGCGGTCTACCGCGAGCAGGTCAAGCGCCAGTCCATCCGCAACATTCAAATCACCCGCGAACAGCTCACAGACGCCATGGGGCATCTCGTCCTGCCCCCCGCCCTTCTCGATCATCTCGGCCCCGCCGTGTCTGCGGGCCGCTCGATCCTGATGTATGGCCCCCCCGGCAACGGCAAATCCTCGATCTCCAATGGCATCCGCGACGCCATGGGCGACAAGGTCTATGTCCCCCGTGCGATCGAATATGCCGGTCAGGTCATCACAGTCTATGACCCGATCGTGCACACCGCCGTGGACGAAGACGAGGAAGACCCGACCGCCCTGCGCCGCCGCGTCGGCTTTGACACCCGCTATGTCAAATGCGACCGCCCCACAGTCATCACAGGGGGCGAACTTTCGCTCGATATGCTCGATCTGGTCTACAACCCGACAGCGCGCACCTATCAGGCCCCGCTTCAGCTCAAATCCACCGGCGGAATCTTCATCGTCGACGATCTGGGCCGCCAGAAAGAGCCGCCCCAATCCCTGATCAACCGCTGGATTGTCCCGCTGGAAGAGAGCAAAGACATCCTCGCGCTGCAATCGGGCGAGAAATTCGAGGTGCCCTTTGACACCCTCGTGATCTTCTCGACCAACTTTCACCCCAACGCCATTTTTGATCAGGCCGCGCTGCGCCGGATCTTTTTCAAAATCAAGGTCGACGGCCCCAATCAGGAGAATTTCCTGAAGATTTTCGCCATGGTCGCCCGCGCCAAGAAAATGGAGCTGGACGAGGCCGCGCTCATTCACCTGCTTAAGGTCAAATACCCGACGATCGACAACATCTATGCCAATTATCAGCCCGGCTTCCTGATCGACCAAATGCGCGCAATCTGCGATTTTGAAGGCATCCCCTACAAAATGTCCCCCGAGCTGATTGATCGCGCATGGGCCAATATGTTTGTCAAAGACGAAAAGATCGTCAGCTAGAGCGCGCCCAAAAAAGGCGCGCCAGCCCTCGCCTGCGCGCCTTTAAATCATTCAAACTCAATAACTTAAGTGTTCAACCCTAAGCCGTCAGCCCCTCAGGCTCCGCAAGCCCATTGGCGCGGCAGCAGGCCGTGACAGTGTTCGCCAGCAAACAGGCAATCGTCATCGGCCCAACACCGCCCGGCACAGGCGTGATCGCCCCCGCACGGGCCGCGCAGCTCTCAAACGCCACATCGCCAACGAGTTTGGTCTTCCCGTCCCGCTCGATCCGGTTGATGCCCACATCAATCACCGTCGCACCCTCTTTGATCCAGTCCCCCGGAACCATCTCGGGCCGCCCGACAGCGGCCACAACAATATCCGCGCGGCGCACAACATCCGCGAGGTCTTTGGTGCGGCTGTGCGCGATCGTGACAGTGCAGCTATCCCCCAGCAAAAGCTGCGCCATAGGCTTGCCCACAATATTGGAGCGCCCGATCACAACAGCATCCATCCCGCTCAAGCTCCCGTGATGGTCGCGCAGCATCATCAGACAGCCGAGCGGCGTGCAGGGTACCATGCTCTTTTGCCCCGTGCCAAGCAGGCCGACATTGGAAATATGAAACCCGTCCACATCCTTGGCCGGATCAATCGCATTGATCACAAGGTCTTCATTGAGATGTTTGGGCAAAGGCAGCTGCACCAGAATACCGTGAATCTCTGGGTCCTTGTTGAGCTGGTCAATCAGCGCCAGCAAATCGGCTTCGGCGGTGTCCACGTCAAGCTTGTGCTCGATAGAGGTCATGCCCACTTCCACCGTCATCTTGCCCTTGGAGCGCACATAGACCTGGCTCGCAGGGTCTTCCCCCACCAGCACAACAGCCAGCCCCGGCGTGATCCCGTGCTCTTCCTTCAAGCGGCTCACATGGCCCGCGACTTTCTCGCGCACTTTGCCCGCAAAGGCTTTCCCGTCAATAATCGTCGCGCCCATGTCGTCCTCTTTCTTTCTCACAGTTACGGTGCGCGCAGAGCGCACACCCTACAGCCTCAGCCCGTAGGGTGCGCATTCACTGCGCACCCCTTATCGGTCTTAAAACCTGCCGGCCTTAGAACAAACCTTCGATCTCGCCCGCCGCATTCAAGCGGATGCTCTCCGCCGCAGGCACCCGTGGCAAGCCCGGCATGGTCATAATCTCACCACAGACCACAACAATAAAGCCCGCGCCCGCGCTCAGGCGCACTTCACGCACCGGCACAGAGTGCCCGGTCGGCGCGCCGCGCAGGTTCGGGTCGGTCGAGAAGCTGTATTGCGTCTTGGCCATACAAACAGGCAGGTTGCCATAGCCCTGTTCTTCCCAAAGCTTGAGCTGGTCACGGATTTTCTTATCCGCAATCACCTCATCGGCGCGGTAGATGCCCTTGGCAATCCGCTCGATCTTCTCAAACAGCGGCATCTCGTCCGGGTAAAGCGGCGCAAACTGGCTCACGCCACTGTCGGCAATTTCAGCAACGCGCTTGGCGAGCGCCTCGGAGCCTTTGGAGCCAAATTCCCAATGCTGGGACACAATCGCCTCCGAGCCTTGGCCTTTCACATAGTCTTTCACAGCCTGCACTTCGGCTTCCGTGTCGGTCACAAAATGGTTGATCGCAACCACAACAGGCACACCAAAGGACTTGAGGTTGCCGATGTGACGGCCAAGGTTGGCACAGCCCTTCTGAACCGCCTCGACATTCTCGCCGCCCAGATCGGCCTTCGCCACCCCGCCGTTCATTTTCATCGCGCGCACCGTCGCCACAAGCACCACACAGTCCGGCGCAAGACCGGCCTTGCGGCACTTGATGTTCATGAATTTTTCCGCGCCCAGATCGGCGCCAAAGCCCGCCTCGGTCACAACATAATCCGCCAGCTTCAGCGCGGTCTGCGTCGCAATCACCGAGTTACAGCCATGGGCGATATTGGCAAACGGGCCACCGTGAACAAAAGCCGGGTTGTTTTCCAGCGTCTGCACAAGGTTTGGCTGCATCGCATCCTTGAGCAAAACCGTCATCGCGCCCTCGGCCTTGATATCACGCGCAAAAACAGGCGAGCGGTCGCGGCGATAGGCCACGATCATATTGCCCAAACGCTCCTCAAGATCCTTGAGATCCTTTGACAAGCACAAGATCGCCATGACTTCGGACGCCACGGTGATGTCAAACCCGTCCTCACGCGCAAAGCCGTTCGAGACCCCCCCGAGCGACGAGGTGATCTGGCGCAAGCTGCGGTCGTTCATGTCCACAACCCGGCGCCATGTCACGCGGCGGGTGTCAATATCCGCCGCATTGCCCCAGTAAATATGGTTGTCCAGCATCGCGCTCAAAAGCGAATGCGCGCTGGTGATGGCATGAAAATCGCCGGTGAAATGCAGGTTCATGTCTTCCATAGGCACAACTTGCGCATAGCCGCCGCCCGCCGCGCCGCCCTTCATGCCAAAGTTCGGCCCAAGGCTCGCTTCGCGGATACACACCATGGCCTTCTTGCCAATCGCGTTCAAGCCATCGCCAAGGCCCACAGTCGTCGTGGTCTTGCCCTCGCCAGCCGGCGTCGGGTTGATCGCCGTCACAAGAATGAGCTTGCCGTTCTTTTTCTCCTGCACAGAGTTGATAAAGGTCTGGCTCACCTTGGCCTTATCGTGGCCATAGGGCAGCAGATGCTCGCTCGCGATCCCGATCTTGTCACCAATCTCCTGGATCGGACGCTTCTGTGCTGCGCGGGCAATTTCAATGTCGGACTTATAGCTCATAGCGGATTCCTTTTTTCCATCCGGCTTCTCTTGTTGCCCTTCTAGCGCCCCCAAATCGCGGGCGGCGCGCAGAATCCGACATTTCCGACGCTCGGAGCGGCGGAGTGTCGCAGCACCAAACCAAAGCCGTCGCCTATCGGAAACTCGTTTATCCCCGCGCCTGCGCCAGATGCGGCCAGACCGGCTGGTCGGGAATATGCAAAACAAGCTCATCCCCAAACGCAATCCCGCCGCCCCGCTCAACCCAAGCGGTCACCCCCCGCCGGTTCTGCGCCGCCGCCATAAACCCCTTGCCATGCCCGGCGTGCTCGGCCTCGACTTCCTTGGCCGGCCAGAGGCAGGGGCGGTTCTCCATATCAATCACGAGCGTCGCACCCGAGGGCGCCTGAAGCCGCGAGGACGGCGGCACAAGCGTAAAATCCGGGATCCCCTCAATCACCAGCGTTGCGCCAAGATAGTCAGGCTCAAGCCTCTCAAGCCCCATATCAGCCGCAATCCGCGCCATCTCCTCGACCGACAGCACAGACAGCTGCCGCACATTGGCAATCTCGGTGCCCTTTGGATGCTGGGCGGTCACACGGCTGCAAGACACCCGGGTCTCCCCGCCATGGGCCTCCCCGTCAAGCCCCGCAAAACCGAGCATCGCCCGCTCAAGCGCCCCCGAGCGCAGCCCCGCTCCGCGGTCCTCCACCCGTCCAATCCATCTGATCACAGCCCTAAACTCGGTCGGCTTCAAAGCAGGCATCACACTCTCCCCTATCTCGGCAGAAGGCTGCCGCGCCCCATGTCAAAATACAAGCCCCGCTTTTTCTTTCCAGAAATATCCCGGGGTTTGGGGCAGCGCCCCAAGGCCTGCGTGGCCCGAACGCAAACCACCCTGAGCGCGCAGCGCGCCTTCGCTTCATTTTTCGGTAAATTTAAGCTCGATCCGGCGGTTCTGGGCGCGCGCCGCATCCGAGGAGCCGCTGGCAATCGGCTGATATTGCCCGAACCCGTTGGCGCTCAACCGCTCCGGCGGGATTCCGAGCGAGCCGACCATATAGCGCACCACAGAAAGCGCACGCGCCTGTGACAGCTCCCAATTGTCCGCAAACGCGCCATTGCCCGACAGCGGCACAGTGTCGGTATGCCCGTCCACGCGGATCACCCAATCGATCTCCTCGGGAATTTCCCCGACAACATTGCGCAAAATTTCGGCGATCTTGGCAAGCTCGCCCTGCCCCGCACCGCTCAGAGTTGCCTGCCCCTGCGCAAAGAGCACCTCGGAGGAAAAGACAAACCTGTCGCCCACAATCCGCACGCCGTCCTGCGTGCCGATCACATCTCTCAAACGCCCGAAAAATTCGCTGCGGTAGCGCTCGAGATTCTGCTTTTCGGCCTCAAGCCTGATCCGCTCGGCCTCCTCCAGCGCGCGGCGCTTGCGCTCCTCGGCGGCGGCCCGCGCCAAGGCGGCGTTGAGATCCTGCCCAAGGTTGGTGAGCTGGATGTCGCTCGCCGCATCGCGCTCTTTGTAGTCGTCAATAATCGCCTGCAAGCTGCCCAGTTGCGCGCGCAAAGCCGCAACCTGCTGGTTGAGCAGGGCCTGCGCGCGCAGCGCCTCGGCCGAGCGCGCCTCTTCTTGGGCAAGCGCGGCATTGGCCTGCGCCAAAAGCACAGCCCGCGCCTCTGTCTCGCTCAGCGTCTCCCCGAGCGCGCCCTCAAGCGCAAGTTTCTCGGCCAAAGCCTGCGCAAGCCTCGCCCGCAGCTCCGCGCTCATCTCGGCCTGCGCCGCGCTGTCGGCTTCGGCCTCCAGCAGCATGGCCGCGATCCGCTGGCCAAGCTCCTCCTGTTTCGCATCCGCCGCCGCCAGCAAGGTCAGCGTCTCTTCAGCATCCCTGCGCGCCGCCTCCAGTGCCAGCGTCATCGCGGTCAGCTCGGTATCCGCCGCCGCAAGACGCGCCCGCAAAGCCTCTGCCGCCGCCAGCTCGATGGCGCGCGCGGCCTCCTCTTCGCTCAGTTGCGTCCGAAGTCCCGCCAGCGCCTCATTTTGCGCCGCCGCCTCGGCCTCTGCGGCTTTGATGACAGCCTCCAAAGCGGCCTTCTGGGTGCTCAGATCGGCGCGCTCGGCCCGCAAGGCCTCGGCCTCGCTCTGGGCCAGATCGCGTTGTGCCAACAACTGTGCCACCTGCGCCTCAAACCCGGTGATCTGCGCCTCTGCGGCGCTCAGGGCGGCGTCTTGGGCCTCGGTGCGGGCCTGCAAACCCGCGATCAGTGTCGCCTGCTCTCCCGCCTGCCTGCGCGCCGCCTCAAGCGTCACCCCGAGTTCGCCAATCCGCGCTTCAAGCCCCGTGGCGCGGCGCTGCTCCAGCCCGAGCGCCTGCGCCAGCTTGGCGATCTCGGCGTTGAGCTGGTTCATCTCGCTTTCCTGCCCGGTGATGGTCTCGCGCAGCACGAATTGCACCACCATAAAAATGGTCAGCACAAACATCAAAACAAGCAACAGCCCCGTCATCGCATCGACAAACCCGGGCCAGATATTGGCCTGAAAGCGTTGCCCTGTGCGGCGGGAAAGAGCCATGGTCTAGCCCTCGTTTTCCGGGCTGTTTTCCGGGCTGTTTTGCGGGCTGTCTTGCAGGCTGTCGGGCGCGTCCTTTTTCAGGTGCAGCCTGCGCACACGGGGCGCGCCCTGCCCGTCAAGCGTCTGGCCCAGCGCCGCAATATCCACCCGCAATTGAGCCATCATTTCCTGCCGTCCGGCACTGATCTCTTCCAGAACCCGCAGCATCTGCACGTCAATCGAGCGCAGGCGCATCCGGCTTTCCGCGTCAATTCCGGCCTCGGTGCTGCTGCCCTCGCGCGCGCGCAACTCTCCGATCAGCGCCTCCTGCCCCTCGGCCACCCGCATCAGAGCCGTCAATGTCGGATTGGCATCGCCCAGCTCGGCCGTCAGCCGCTCCAGCGCCTCCGCGAGCCGCGCCAGACGCGCATCCGTGGTGGCGTGACGTCTCTCGCCACCGCGCACCAGATCCTGCAGGGCGTCCATTTGCCCTGCCATATGCTCCAGAACGCCGTCATAGACCGCCGCCGCCGCATGGCCGCCCTCCTCGCCCTCGCTCTCGCTTTCCCCGGAGGCAAAGCCAAGCCGGGTGATCGAACTGAGCCATTCTTCCAGCTCGCGATAAAACCGGTTCTGCGCATGGCCCGCAAACAGCTCCAGCAACCCCACCACAAGCGAGCCGGCCAGCCCGAGCAGAGACGAGGCAAAGGCCACGCCCATCCCCGAAAGCTGGCTGTCCAGCCCCCGCATCAGCCGCCCGAAAACCTCGACACCGCTTTCCCCCTCCACAGGCGCCAGCCCGCGGATCGTATCGACAAGCGCCGGCACAGTCGTCGCCAGCCCGTAAAACGTGCCCAAAAGCCCGAGGAAAATCAAAAGACTGACAATATACCGCGTGATCTCGCGCTCTTCGTCAATCCGCTGCGCGACCGAGTCCAAAATAGAGCGCGCCGAGCCGGAGCTGATCTGGCGCCCACGCCCGCGCGAGGACAGCAATGTCGCCAAAGGCGTCAGCAAGGAAGGCGGGCGCACCCCCTGCCGCTCTGCCACATCCGCCGCAAAAGCCTCGATCCAGCGCACCGAACGCATCATCTGGTAAATCTGCCAAAAGGTCGCCAGAACACCGACCGCAAAGACAAAAACGATAAACCCGTTGAGATAGGGATTGGCCTCAAAAACAGGCAATACCTGCGGCAAAGCCAGCAAAGTGACACCGCCCGCAAGCCCGAGGGCCAACAGCATCAAGATTATCTGTCTTAAAGGTTGTGAAAAATACAGCTCGGCCTCACGCTCCGGATGCGCCCTCATGACGGCTCCTGACGCTTATTTCAGTTGCACCAACCATAAGCAGAACCCGCGCCCATGCCAAGTCAAATGCCGCATCTCCCGCGCCACCCGCGTCCAAGCCCTCAGCCCAGCAGTTTGACCCGCGCAACAATCTCGTCCAGTTCAGGGTCCGAAATCCCGAGCGCGTGCAAATGCGCCGCCGTGTTAAAGAGATACTCGCTGTTCGGCCCGCGCCCGCCCTCGGCGCGCGCAATGATGCGCGCCTGCTCCTCAAGATCAAGCCCGCCACAATACTGGATATGGGCCGCATCAATCACATAGGTCACAGCCTCCACCCGCCGCGCATCGGCCAGCGTCACCTCAAGGGTGCGCTCCACATAAGCCGAAGAAATCAGCTCGCGCGCCCGCAGATAGGCCAGCACATCGGCCTCCTGCCCCGCGCGCACCGAAAAAGCGACCCCATGGCAGCGCGCCCGCGGCATCTCGTCAAGCGCCAGCACAAGCCCGGGGGCCTCCTCGGTCCCGCGATGATGGATCGAGCGCATACAAAAGCTGCGGGCGTAGCCCTCAAGCGTGGCGATCCGCATCTCCTCCACATCAAAACCGGGGTTCCAGATCAAAGACCCGTAGCCAAACACCCACATCGTCATATCGCTTGTCCCTTCGCGCGCCTGCCTCCATAAACACCATCACCACGGAAGGGAAAAGGTGCTCGCGTGAAAAAACTGCTCGCTCTCATCGTGACTTTGGCCGCGCTTTGGTCGGGCTACTGGTTTGTCGGCGCAACCGGCCTCAAGTCCGGCATGGCCGCATGGTTTGACGCCCGCCAAAGCGAAGGCTGGCAAGCCGAATATTCCGATCTCTCGGTCAAAGGCTTCCCCAACCGGTTTGACACAACCCTGACAGACCCCGCCCTCGCAGACCCGGCCACAGGCCTCGCATGGTCGGCCCCCTTCGTGCAGCTCTTCGCCCTGAGTTATCAGCCCAACCACATCATCGCCGCCTTCCCGGCCTTCCCAACCCTGCGCACCCCCTTCGCCCGCCTCGCCCTCAAAAGCGAAAAAATGCAGGCCTCCATGATTATGGAGCCCAACACAGAGCTGGCCTTTTCCCGCGCCAATCTCGCCGCCACCGCGCTCACCATCACGCCCGAAACCGGCGGCCGCACCCATCTCGCAGGCCTGCAAACCGCGCTCACCCGCGAAGGCCCGGCCAGCTATCGCGCCGCCTTCAATGCCGATGGCCTCGCCCCGCCCCTGCCCGCCGCCCTCACAGCCCAGTTGCCCGAAACGCTCACCGCCTTTCGTGCCGATGCCACGGTTGAGTTCACCAAACCCTGGGACATCACAGCCCTCGAAGTGGGCCGCCCCCAGCCCACCGCGATCAAGCTGCACCTCGCCGAAGCCGAATGGGGGCCGCTCAGACTGGCCGCCGCCGGCGCGCTCTCGATTGATCGCACAGGCACCCCGACAGGCAGCCTCACCCTCAAGGCCCGCAACTGGCGCGATATCCTCGCCCTCGCCACAGCCGCAGGCGCCCTCCCCCAAAGCCTCGCCCCCCAGATCGAGCAGGGTCTCTCCCTGCTCGCCGGCCTCTCGGGCAATCCGGCCACGCTGGACATCCCCCTGACCGTCTCGGGCGGCTATATCAAAATCGGCCTCATTCCCGTCGCGCCGGCGCCGCGCCTGTCGATCCGATGAGCGCCTGCCCCTATCAGGCCGCGCTCTCTGCCCGGCTCGGCAAAAGCGCCGACAGTGCCCATGATCTCGCCCATGTCAGGCGGGTCTGGGCCAATTGCCGCGCGATTGTCAAAGGCGAATCCGGCGACAAAAGCGCCCCCGTAGATCTGGAGCTGCTCTACGCCGCCGCAGTGTTTCACGATCTCGTCAACCTGCCCAAAAACGCCGCCAACCGTGCCGAGGCTTCCCGCCTCTCGGCCGAAGCCGCCGCCCCTCTGGCCCGCGCCTGTGGCCTCCCCGAAGCCAAGCTCCCCGCGCTCAAACACGCAATCATTGCCCATAGTTTTTCAGCACAGGTTGCCCCCCGAACCCGCGAAGCCCAAATCCTGCAGGATGCCGACCGGCTCGATGCGCTCGGCGCCATCGGGCTGGCTCGGATGCTCATGGTCTCGGGCGCTCTCAACCGTCCGCTCTATGAGCCGGTCGATCCTTTGGCCCAATACCGCCCCCCCGACGACAGCGCCTTCGCGCTCGACCATTTCCAAACCAAGCTGTTCACGCTGGCCGAGACATTGCACACACCCACAGCCCGACAGATCGCCACCGAGCGCACAGACTATATGCGCGCCTTCCTCACCCGCCTGCAGAGCGAGATCCGCGAAGACTGACCCCACCCCGCGTCCCGCCAGCTCTCCACCCGATCTCCCCGCGCTCGACCTCCCCTTGCTCGACCTCGCCTGTCCAATCTCTCCCCGTCCGATCGCCCCTTGTCTGACCGCGCCTTGCTCCACCTCCCTGTCCAATCTCCCCTGTCTGATCTCTCCTCACTCGGCCTTCCCGTCCGACCTCGCCTGTCCGATCTCTCCTCGCTCCACCTCCCTATCCAATCTCCCCTGTCCGACGTCCCCTGTCCGATCGCTACTCGCTCGACCTCGCCTGTCCGATCTCGACCGTCCGACCGCGCCTTGCTCCACCTCCGTGCCCGATCTCGACCGTCCGACCTCCCCTTGCTCGGCCTCCCTGTCCAATCTCCCCTGTCTGATCTCTCCTCGCTCGACCTCCCCGTCCGATCTCCCCTGTCCGATCTCGCCTCGCTCGGCCTCGCCTGCCCGATCTTCCCTGCCCAACCTGTCCCCGCGTCCCGCCGGTTCTCCGCCCACGGGTCCGACATTTCCCCGCCCAGAGCCGCTCCCTTGCCCCTGCCCAACCTATCCGCGCCACCCCACC
>JAHBAN010000006.1 GCA_018500075.1 Flavobacteriia bacterium
CAACCGCAAAGCCGAGGCTGCCGAGCTGGGCTGTAGACATGGCGGGGGGGCTGGCGCGGGTGGCCAGATCGCGGCCCGCAAAGCCGATCGTGGCGAGAAGGGCGTATAGCGATGTGATCTGGAAGCTCTCAAAGCCCGGCCGGATCACCACGAGCACGCCGAGAAAGCCGAGCGCCATGGCCAGCCAGCGCCGCCAGCCGACGGCCTCACCAAAGACAAAAATCGCCCCGAGCGTGACCACGATCGGCGCGGCCTGAAGAATGGCCGATGTGCTGGAGAGCGGCGCATGGGCGAGGGCAAGGGCAAAGAACAGCCGCCCGAGAAGCTCAAAGGCGGAGCGCAGGAGCATGGTGCGTTTCAGGCAGGCCGGATGCCAGACGGCTTCGCCACGGCGCCACGACTGGCTGGCAAAGAGCGCAAGCCCCATGAGGCCAAAGCAGATCAGCGCTGTGCCCACAGAGGAGTGCCGGGTGGCGGCTTTGAAAAAGCTGTCCTCCAGCGCAAAGGCCGCCATGGCGAGGATCATAAAGCCTGCGCCGGATTTATTGGCGCTCATGAAAGGCTTTCGATCTTTGCCAGCAGCAGGGCTGCGGCGGCTTGTTCGGCGGCGCGCTTTGAACTTGCTGTGGCGGCGGCGGTCTGACCGCTGGCAAGGCGCACTTCGATTGTGAACTCGGGCGCATGATCGGGGCCTTGGCGCGCGGTTTCGACATATTTTGGCGGGTTTTGCTTGCGCGCCTGCGCCCATTCCTGCAGCGCGGTCTTGGGGTCGCGGGCGTCGCTCTCGACAGAGGTGATGCGTTTGGCCCAGAGACGCAGGATCAGGGCCTTGGCGGCCTCAAAGCCGCCGTCCAGATAGACCGCCGCGATCACGGCTTCCATGGCGTCGCCCAGAAGCGCGGTTTTGCGCCGCCCGCCCGACATCATCTCGGAGCGGCCCAGCTTGAGCACGGCCCCGACATCTATGTCGCGGGCAATATCGGCGCAGGCTTCCTTGCGCACGAGGGCGTTGTAACGCGGCGCGAGCTGGCCTTCGCTTGCGCCCTTGTCATCCTTGAGCAGGGCTTCGGAAATGACGAGGCCAAGCACCCGATCGCCGAGGAACTCGAGGCGCTGGTTGTCGGGCCGGGTGGGCGAGGACATGGAGCTATGGGTGAGCGCGCGCACAAGCAACTCGGGGCGCGCAAAATGATGCCCCAAGACGCCCTGAAAGGCTTGAAGATCGGCCGAGAGTTTCAATCTATTCTCTTGAAAAAGCGGTCGCTGCGCCATGTCCAGAAATACAACATCGAGCTTCCGCCAGAGGAGAACATGACCCGGTCTGCGCGCCCGATCAGGTTTTCAAAGGGGACAAAGCCGACGCCGCCAACCCTTTGGTCAAAGCGGCTGTCTGTGGAGTTGTCACGGTTGTCGCCCATGAAGAAATAGTGCCCCGCCGGGACAGTGAAGACGGGGGTCGTATCGGCGCGCTGGTTGCCGATATTGAGGATCGCGTGCGAGCGCCCGTTGGGCAGCGTTTCGATCTGGCGCGATTTGGTGCATTCGGCCCCCATCCCGACAGAGCCGTTTTCACAGCGCGGGCGCATCCGCTGCGGGCCTTGCAGCTCGAAGGTCTCGCTGAAGACGCCGTCGTCTTTCAGGCTGACGGGGGTTCCGTTGAGGATCAGCACGCCATTTGTGAGCTGAACGGTGTCACCGGGCAGGCCGATCAGGCGCTTGATGAAGTCGGAGCCGTTGACCGGATGGCGGAAGACAACAACATCGCCACGCTCGGGCTGACCGGCAAAGAGGCGTCCGTTGTCGCCGCGCGACCAGCCGCAAATGTCTTCGGCATCAATATTGAGACCAATGGCCGGCAGGCGCACCGAGGGGCAGGAGGCATAGGAATAGCCGTAGGCCATTTTGTTGACGAAGAGAAAATCGCCGATCAGCAATGTGTCTTTCATCGAGCCGGAGGGGATCCAGAACGGCTGGAAAAACAGGCTGCGAAACACGCCGGCGATGAGCAGCGCATAGACGATTGTCTTGAGCGTGTCGACAACTCCGCCGCTGCGTTTTTTCTCTTCTGTGGTCATTGAGGTCATCCCTAAAAGCTGAGAGCTTCATGAGCCGCGCAGGCGGGGCTGTCAACCCAGAGGGGCAGCGGGGCGGGCTGTGACCTGGTCAGATCGACGCGGTCGGGCGCGCTTCAATCACCACAAAGGCCTGCGCCCAGGGGTGATCGTCGGTCAGGGTCACATGGATGATGACCTCATGCCCCTCGGGCGTCATGGCCGCCAGCCGCTCTTTGGCCCAGCCGGTCACTTCCATGACGGGTTGGCCTGTCGCGAGGTTGCTCACGCGCATATCTTTCCAGGCGATGCCCATGCGCAGACCTGTGCCCAAGGCTTTGGAACAGGCTTCCTTGGCGGCCCAGCGTTTGGCGTAGGTGCCCGGCGTATCGGCGCGCCGTTCGGCTTTGGCCTGCTCTGTCGCGGTGAAGACGCGGTTGCGAAACCTGTCGCCAAAGCGCTCGAGCGTGGCCGCGATCCGCTCGATATTGGCCAGATCGGTTCCGATCCCGAGGATCACGCCCGCGCCTCGTCCATCAGGCGGCGCATCTCGCGAATGGCGGGCTCCATGCCCACAAAGAGAGACTCAGCCATCAGGAAATGCCCGATGTTCAGCTCCATGATCTCGGGGATGTGCGCGATGGGCTGCACGGTGTCATAGGTCAGGCCATGCCCGGCGTGGACCTCAAGGCCGAGCGAGTGGGCCAGGGCCGCGCCCTCGATCAGGGCGGCAAGCTCGGCGTCGCGCTTGGCAAAATCGCCCTCGTAGTGGTGATCACAGTAAGCGCCGGTGTGCAGCTCGACAACGGCCGCACCGATGCGGGCGGCGGCTTTGATCTGGCGCGGCTCATGGCCGATAAAGAGCGAAACGCGGCAGCCGGCGGCGGCGAGGGGCGCGATAAATTGCGCCAGACGATTGTCATCGGCGGCCACATCAAGGCCCCCTTCCGTGGTGCGCTCCTCGCGCTTTTCAGGGACAATACAGACAGCGTGGGGCCGATGGGCGAGGGCGATAGACTGCATCTCGGCTGTTGCGGCCATTTCAAAATTGAGCGGTGTGGCAAGGGAGGCCATCAACCCGTCAATATCGGCGTCCCGAATGTGGCGGCGGTCCTCGCGCAGATGGGCGGTGATGCCGTCTGCGCCGGCGGCTTCGGCCAGTTTGGCGGCGCGCACAGGATCAGGATAGGCGCTGCCGCGCGCATTGCGCACTGTCGCCACATGGTCAATATTCACACCAAGACGTAATTTGTCAGCATTCACCATGGCGGGGCCTATGATC
>JAHBAN010000107.1 GCA_018500075.1 Flavobacteriia bacterium
ATTCCCACATCCTGCTCAACGATAATGGCATAGATCACAAGGATCGCCGAGGGCGGAATAAGCGAGGCCAAAGTGCCCCCCGCCGCCACAACACCCGCCGCAAACTGCTTGTTATAGCCGATCTTGAGCATCTCGGGGATGGCGATCCGCGCAAAGACAGCCGCCGTCGCCACCGAGGCGCCCGACACCGCCGCAAAGCCCGCCGTCGCAAAGACGGTCGAAACTGCAAGCCCCCCCGGAACCCAGGCAATCCAGCGCTTACAAGCCTCAAAGAGCGCTGTCGTCAGCTTGGCATGATAGGCCAGATAGCCGATCATAATGAACACAGGGATCAAAGAGAGCACCTGTGCGGAGACTTTCGAATGCGGCGTCAAGCCGGCAATCTTGGTGCTGATCTCGACCGCTTTCCAAAACCGCTCGGGATCATAGTCAAACCCGTTCCAGCGCAGCCAGATCAGGCCGATATAGCCCGCAAGCCCGGCCGCAAAAGCAACCCGCATCCCGAGCAAAACCAACACAAGCATCCCCGCAGATGTGTATAGACCAATTTCAATCGGTTCCATCAGTCGGCTCCCTCCAGCAATTTGGCCTCGGCCATCGCCTGTTCTTCAATCGTCAAAGACAGGGGCACCGCCACAGGGTTTTCCAGCCCCAACACAAGCGCACGGCCATAGCCCCAGGCCTGAAGCAGCAACCGCAGCATCAATACCCCGAAGGCAAACGGCACAACGAGCTTGCTCGGCCAGATCGGCAGGCTGATATCAATCGAGCTGTCGCGCGAACACCAGGGCCGCGCACAATCAAACGAGCGGTCAAAATGCTCCCAGGCGCCATAGGTCAGCCCGACAATCAGCAAAAGCATCAAAAGCACAGACATCAGCTCAAAGGCCCAAAGCAGCCGCCCCTTGAGCACATTGACAAGCATATCCATCCGGATATGCGTCCCGTCCCGCGCCACATAAGACACTCCCATAATGGCAATCACAGGCATCGCCGCTTCGATATAATCCACATAGCCCAACAAAGGGCTGCCAAAAAACTTGCGCGCCGTCACCGAATAGGCCGCCAGAAACATCAACGAAAAAATCGCAAGCCCGCTCAAGAGAGCGCAAAACCGCTCCACAGGCAGCAACATACGGTCCAATTTGCTCAGTAAGCCGGAATCCTCCAGCACAGCCGCTGACCCTGCCATTTTACTCTCCCCGTTTGTGTGATCACACAGAATATGTGCAAAAAGGCCGCGCGATGTCGCGCAGCCTTCCCTGTTTGGTCAAGGGCGCAAGGCCCCTGCCCTCAGATCAGCTTCCGCTTTGCGCATCGGCCAGTGTTTTCATCACAAGATCATAAAGCTCTTGGCCGGGAATGCCTTGGGCTTCCATATCCGCAATCCACGCATCGCGGATCGGGTCTGCCGCTTTGGTGCGGAATTCGGCAATCACCTCCGGCGCGATCACAACTTTCTCCACGCCCTTTTCTTCCAGCACAGCATCCCAACGCTTCAGAAGCTCGCCATAATTGCTGAGGTAATACTCAAGCGCCTCGGGAACAGAGCTGTCAAGCGCCGCGCGGTGCTCATCAGACAGGCTTTCATAAGCGTCGATGTTTACAACAACAGGGCAGTTCACAGTGCCGGGGTTGAGGTTTGATGTCCACCAGTCGGCCTCGTTGATCGTGCCAAAGCTCAGGTGGGCGTGCTGGGCAAAAGCCACCGTGTCCACAACCCCTGATTCCATCGCCTGATAGGCTTCGGAGGAGGTCACAGACGTCGGAACCGCGCCCACAGCTTCAAAAGCCTGGCCGATACCGCCTGTCGCGCGCACGCGCATCCCCTCAAAATCAGCCAGCGTCGCGCGGGGCGTGCCTGTGCCAACGAGGTTGTATTGTGGCATCGGCGAGGTCATCAGAAGCTTTGCGTTCCACTGCGCCATTTCTTCGGTCGCCGCGGGGTGCGCATAAACAGCATTCGACACCGCAAGCTCCTGCTCGAGGTTTTCAACGCCAAGGAACGGCAGCTCAAGCACCGTCACAACACGGTTCTTGTCGCGGTGATAGCCAGCGCAGAACTGCGCCATTTCAAACGCTCCGATCGAAATCCCGTCGAGGTTTTCACGGTTCTTTGACAGGCCGCCATAGCTGACATTCATGGTAAACGCGCCACCGGTCTTTTCGCTGACAAGCTCGGCCAGTTTTTCGACGTGCTCGGTGAAGGCGCGGCGCTTGCCCCAGACAGAGACGTTCCACTCGGTGGCCGCAGCCTCGGTGGCAAAGCTCAAAGCAACGGCTGCCGCCGCCAGTTTTGCAACTGTGTTCATTAGGTCTTCTCCCTTTTTGCAGCCCTGTTCACGGGCCGTCTGCGGGGAGGCTAACGGCAAGCGCAGGGCAAGCCAACCCTGTTGGCACAAGACGTGGCGTATTTCTTACGCTTCCCCTTTCCCCTCGGGCCGCCTATAACCTAAACCACAAGCGCAAAAGCGCAGTCGCAGTCGCAAAACAAGGGGCAAGGGCCATGGCTCACATCATCGTCGTCGGCAATGAAAAAGGCGGTGCAGGCAAATCCACGGTGTCCATGCACATCGCCACCGCGCTCTCGCGGCTCGGGCACAAAACCTCGGTGCTCGACCTCGATTTGCGCCAGAAAACCCTTGGCCGCTACCTTGAAAACCGGCGCGCATTTTGCGCCAAAGCCGGGCTGGATCTGCCCACCCCCGACTATCACGAGCTGCCACAGATCGACAAAGACACATTGAAACCGGGCGAAAACATCTATGATCACCGCCTGTCCGCCGCCGTCGCCACGCTCGAGCCGGACAACGACTTTATCCTGATCGACTGCCCCGGATCGCACACCCGCCTCAGTCAGGTGGCGCATTCGCTCGCCGACACGCTTGTCACCCCGCTCAATGACAGCTTCATCGACTTTGACCTGCTCGCCCATATCGATTCTGAAGGCGACAAGATCAAAGGCCCCTCGGTCTATTCCGAGATGGTCTGGGCCGCCCGCCAGCTGCGCGCCCAAGCGGGCCTGAAGCCGATCGACTGGGTGGTCATGCGCAACCGCCTTGGCGCCCAGCGCATGGTCAACAAAGAGAAAATGGAGCGCGCCGTAAGCAATCTCTCCGCGCGCATCGGCTTTCGCGTCGCCCCCGGCTTCAACGAGCGGGTGATCTTCCGCGAGCTGTTCCCGCGTGGCCTGACCCTGCTTGACCTCAAGGATGTCGGCGTGCAGAAGCTCAATATATCCAATATCGCCGCCCGTCAGGAACTGCGTGAAATGATGAAGTCCCTCAGACTTCCCAACGTCAGCGTCGACTTCTAAGTGTCAGATAAATTAGATATTTTCCTGATCTGCCCGCCGGGGCTTGAAGCCGCTTTGGCATCAGAAGCACAGGAAAACGGCTTTGCGCCGGCCCGTGCGGTTGCGGGCGGGGTCGAGGTTGTGGGCGGCTGGCCTGATGTCTGGCGCGCCAATCTTGTGCTGCGCGGGGCTGTGCGCGTGCTCGTGCGCATCGGGTCTTTCCGCGCCTTTCACCTCGCCCAGCTCGACAAACGCGCGCGCAAGTTTCCTTGGGCCGATGTCCTGCGCCCCGATGTGCCGGTGCGCGTCGAGGTGAGCACCAACAAACGCTCCAAAATCTACCACGCCGGCGCCGCCGCCCAGCGCATCGAAACCGCCCTCAAAGAAAGCCTCGGCGCGCCCGTCTCTGCCGATGCCGCCCTCACCCTCAAGGCGCGGATTGAGGACAATCTCGTCACCTTCAGCCTCGACAGCTCGGGCGAAAGCCTGCACAAACGCGGCTTCAAGGAGGCGGTGAACAAAGCCCCCATGCGGGAGACATTGGCAGCGCTGTTTCTGCGCGAGGCCGGCTACACAGGGGCCGAGCCGGTGCTCGATCCGATGTGCGGCTCCGGCACCTTCCCGATCGAAGCCGCCGAAATCGCCCTGGGCCTCGCGCCGGGGCGGGCACGCCGCTTTGCCTTTGAATCCCTCGCAAGCTTTGATGCCCCCGCTTGGGAGAGCCTGCGCAGCAGCGTGACCCCGCGCCAGAGCGAGCAGCGCTTTTACGGCTCAGATCGCGACCAAGGCGCCATCACCATGAGCACGCGCAACGCCGCCGCCGCAGGCGTGCAAGACCATACCAGCTTCACCTGCACCTCGATTTCCGATCTCAAGCGCCCCGAAGGCCCCGCGGGCCTTGTGATCCTCAATCCGCCCTATGGCGCGCGCATCGGCAATAAAAAGCCGCTCTTTGCGCTTCATGCGGCGCTGGGAACAACGCTCAAAGCCGAGTTCCGCGGCTGGCGGGTCGCGATCATCACAACAGAAGCCTCCCTCGCCAAAGCGACAGGCCTCGCCCTCTCCGCCGGCCCCTATGTGCCCCATGGCGGCCTCAAGGTGCGGCTCTACCAATCGGGTCCGCTTTAAGGCGCTGTAGGGCGCTTGCGCATCAGCACCACAAGGTTGGAGAGCGCCAAAGCCCCGATCACAACCGCCCCACCGACCAGCGCATAGCCCCCCGGATCTTCGCCCAGCACAAACCAGACGAGCACGGGCGCCAGCACGGATTCGAGCAAAATCAGAAGCGCCACCTCGGCTGACGGGATATACCTTGGTCCCAGCGTCAGCCCGATCGAGCTGATCGCGATAAACGCCCCGTGCAGAGCCACCAGATAGAGCTGCGCAGAGCCAAGCTGCACAGGCTGCACAAAAGGCCAGAGACAGAGCGCCGAGATCAGATAGGCCAGCGGCAACATCGGCACCATAGACACCGCGCGCACCCGCCGCGCCGCTGTCAGCGCAATGGCAAAGACAAACGACACGCAGACCGCCAGAAGATCGCCCTTCAGGCTCGCGCCATGGGTTTCGCCCGAGCCATAGGTGATCACCCCGAGGCCGAGAAAAACCGCCACCATGGTGAGCATCATGCGACGGCTCATCGCCTCTCCCATCCAGACAAAACTCAACAGCGCCGCAAACACCGGCATCGAGGCTATGATAAACACCACATTGGCCACGCTCGTGTGGCTCACCGCCAGCGTAAAGAGTATCCCCGTGCCGCTCATTGCCACGAGATAGACATAAGCATATGGCCCCCCGCGCAGCGCCGCCCCGATCGAGCGCGCGCCCGCGCTCACAAGTACAAACCCAAGCACCAACACCCCCGTGCTCAGGCCCCGCCAAAACGAGATTTCCAAAGGCGGCACATCAATCAGCCTGATAAACAGGCTGTCCGGCACCACAAACAAAACACCCATCAGGGTGATGAGCAGCCCCTTCAGCTCCTCCCTCATAACTTGGCCAAATGGTGCAACAGCTTGCGCAAGACAGCCACCTCCTCGGGCGCAAAGGCCCGCGCCAGCGTCGCATCATAGTCAATCGCCACACTGCGCAGCTCCTGATAGGCCGCCCGCCCGGCGCCCGTCAGCTCAAGATACTCAAGCCGCCGGTCCGCCTCGTCGCGCTCGCGCGTCAAAAAGCGGCGCTCCTCAAGCCGTGCCACCGCGCGGCTGATCTTGGTTTTGTGCATCTTGGAGCGCTCGCCGATTTCCTTGGCCGTCATTCGGCCATAAATCCCGAGATGAAACAAGACCCGCCACTCGGTGCGCAACATTCCGTAACGGTCCTTGTAGATGTTCTGAAACGCAAGGCTGCTTTCTTCGGCCGCCTGATTGAGCAGATAGGGCAGAAAATCCTGCAAATCAAAGTCATCTTTTTTTGTCATAGCGCGTCTCCCTCTGTTGTTAGTTACAAAATCAACTGTTAATGACGCAACCAAATTCGACAGGATACGCGCCATGACCCAAAAAACACCCCCCCATCGGCTCACAGAGGCCCCCTCGCTTGACGGCCCGCACAAGGGCTATATGCCCGGTTTTGGCAATGATTTTGAAACCGAGGCTTTGCCGGGCGCCCTGCCCCAGGGCATGAACTCGCCACAAAAATGCAACTACGGCCTTTACGGCGAGCAGCTCTCCGGCACAGCCTTCACAGCGCCAAGCCATCAGAACGAGCGCACATGGTGCTACCGCATCCGCCCCTCGGTCAAACATTCGCACCGCTACGAAAAAATCGATCTGCCCTACTGGAAATCAGCGCCACATATCGACCCCGATGTGACAAGCCTCGGCCAATACCGCTGGGATCCTGTGCCCCATTCCGATCAGCCGCTGACATGGCTCACAGGGATGCGCACCATGACAACCGCAGGCGATGTCAACACACAGGTCGGCATGGCAAGCCACATCTACCTTGTGACGGAAAGCATGGTCGATGCCTATTTCTACTCGGCCGATTCCGAGCTTTTGATCGTGCCCCAAGAAGGCCACCTCAGATTTGCCACCGAGCTGGGCGTCATTGATCTCGCGCCGCAGGAAATCGCCATCATCCCGCGTGGCCTCCTCTACCGCGTTGAGGTGCTTGAAGGCCCGGCGCGCGGCTTTGTGTGCGAAAACTACGGCCAGAAGTTCGAGCTTCCGGGCCGTGGCCCGATCGGCGCCAACTGTATGGCCAATCCGCGCGACTTCAAAACGCCGGTCGCCGCCTTTGAAGACCACGACGCGCCTTCAACGGTCACAATCAAATGGTGCGGCCAGTTCCACGAAACCAAGATCGGCCACTCGCCCCTTGATGTTGTCGCATGGCATGGCAATTACGCCCCCGTGAAATACGACCTCAGCACCTATTGCCCCGTCGGCGCGATCCTGTTTGATCACCCGGACCCCAGCATCTTCACCGTGCTCACCGCCCCCTCGGGTCAGGAAGGCACCGCCAATATCGATTTTGTCTTGTTCCGCGAACGCTGGATGGTCGCCGAAGACACCTTCCGCCCGCCGTGGTATCACAAGAACATCATGTCCGAGCTGATGGGCAATATCTATGGCCAGTATGACGCCAAGCCAAAAGGCTTCATCCCCGGCGGCATGAGCCTGCACAATATGATGCTGCCGCACGGCCCTGACAAAAACGCCTTTGAAGGCGCCTCCAACGCAGAGCTGAAGGCCGAAAAGCTCGACAACACCATGAGCTTCATGTTTGAAACACGCTTCCCGCAGCACCTCACAGGCTTCGCCGCCAAAGAAGCGCCGCTGCAAGACGATTACATCGACTGCTGGTCTGATATCGAAAAGAAATTCGACGGCACGCCCGGCAAGAAATAACAGGAGCGGTGCGCGATGACCGCGCACCCTACAGACCCCCCGTAGGGTGCGCATTCACTGCGCACCGCCACCAAAGGACACAGAAAAGACATGACACTGCTAAACTCCTGGGTCGCCTCGGCCAATGCGCCCGATGCCCCCTTCCCGCTCAACAACCTGCCCTACGGCGTCTTCTCCACAGCCGACAGCGACCCGCGCTGTGGCGTCGCCATTGGCGATATGATTCTCGATCTCGCCGCCGCCGAAGACGCCGGCCTCATCCCGCTCACAGAAGCGCTGCTCTTTGATGTGCCCTTCTGGAACGAGGTCATGGAAGAAGGCCCCGCGCTCTGGGCCGCCCTGCGCGCGCGCCTCACAGAGCTGCTCGCCGAGGGCGCCCCCGAAAAGGCCGAGCTTGAGGCCCTGCTCGTGCCCCAAGCCGAGGCCGAAATGCACCTGCCCTTCCTTGTGAGCGAGTTCACCGATTTTTACGCCTCCAAAAACCATGCCACCAATGTCGGCACCATGTTTCGCGGCCCAGAAAACGCCCTGCCGCCGAACTGGCTCCATATCCCGATCGGCTACAATGGCCGCGCCTCCTCCGTGGTTGTCTCGGGCACAGAGATCCGCCGCCCTTGGGGCCAGCTCAAAGGGCCAAATGATGACGCCCCCCGCTGGGCGCCCTCGGCCCGCTTTGATCTGGAGCTTGAAATGGGCGCGATCGTCGGCACAGCCTCCGACGGCCCCGTCACAGTGGCCGAAGCCGACGCAATGATCTTTGGCTATGTGCTGCTCAACGACTGGTCGGCCCGCGACATTCAGGCGTGGGAATACCAGCCCCTCGGCCCGTTTCAGGCCAAGGCCACAGCCACAAGCATCAGCCCGTGGATCGTCACCAAAGCCGCGCTCGAGCCGTTCCGCACCGACACGCCGGCGCGCGAAAAAGAGCTGCTGCCCCATCTCAAGGACTGCGGCCCGATGCTTTATGACATCGAGCTTGAAGTCACCCTCGCACCCGAGGGCAAAGCACCAAGCACGATTGCGCGCACCAACTACAAAGAGATGTATTACTCCTCCGCCCAGCAACTCGCCCACCACACCACATCCGGCTGCCCGATGAACCCGGGCGATCTCTTGGGGTCCGGCACCATCTCCGGCCCAGAAAAGCACCAGCGCGGCGCGCTTCTTGAGCTGAGCTGGGGCGGCAAGGAGCCGATCACATTGGACACAGGCGAGACCCGCAGCTTTCTTGAGGATGGCGACACGCTCACCCTGCACGGCGCCGCCAAGGGCGCAGGCTACACCATCGGCTTTGGCGACTGTTCAGGCACGCTCCTGCCCGCCCTCGCCGACCCTTACAAACGCTAAACCAGACCGTAGGGTGCGCAGTCACTGCGCACCAAACCGAACCGAAAAAAGGACGACCCCAATGGCAAAAGCATTCGCATCCCAAGGCGACATGAGCGAAAAAGAAATCTCCTTCACCGAAGTCGGCGAGGGCCTCTGGGCCTTCACCGCCGAGGGCGATCCCAACTCCGGCGTCATCATTGGCGACGAAAGCGTGATGATCGTCGAGGCCCAGGCCACACCGCGCCTCGCGCACAAGGTGATCGAAAAGGTCCGCTCGGTCACAGACAAGCCGATCAGCCACCTCGTGCTGACGCATTATCACGCCGTGCGCGTGCTCGGTGCCTCGGCCTATGGCGCGCCCGAAATCATCATGTCCGACGCTGCCCGCTCCATGGTGGTCGAGCGCGGTCAGGAAGACTGGGACAGCGAGTTCCAGCGCTTCCCGCGCCTCTTTGAAGGCCACGAGAGCATCCCCGGCCTGACCTACCCGACCACAACCTTTTCCGAAAGCATGACAGTCTACCTCGGCAAGCGCCGCGTTGATATCATGCATTTGGGCCGCGCCCATACGGCGGGCGACGCTGTCGTCCATGTGCCCGACCAGAACGTCATGTTCACCGGCGATATCGTCGAATACCACTCCGCCTGCTACTGCGGCGACGGTCACTTTGCCGATTGGGGCAACACGCTCGACAATATCGCGTGGTTTGATGTCGATGCCATTGCACCGGGTCGGGGCGATGCGCTCATCGGCAAAGAGATGGTCAACGCCGCCATCGAAAACACCCGCGATTTTGTGGAAAGCACCTACCGCCCCGTGGCCCGCGTGGCCGCCCGCGGCGGCTCGCTCAAAGACGCCTGGGACGCCTGCCGCGCAGAATGTGACCCCAAGTTCGCCGACTACGCGATCTATGAGCACTGCCTGCCCTTCAACGTGGCCCGCGCCTATGACGAGGCCCGCGGCATGGACCACCCGCGCATCTGGACCGACAAGCGCGACATCGAAATGTGGGAACAGCTGCAAAGCTGATCCACCCTGCCTCTTTCGGCCAGCCTCCGCGCGAGGCTGGCTTGCCGGAGACAGACAAACAAACGGACAGACCCAGCAACAGACCAACAGACACAGCCCCGCGCCCATGTCACCAGAGGAGACAGATATGTTTGATGACCGCTACACACTCGCCTACCGCCTCTACCCCTACGCGCGCCACGCCGATCAGGACAAATCCGCGCCCGTGCGCCACCCCGTTGTGGTCATGGGCGGCGGCCCCGTCGGCGTCGCCACGGCGCTTGATCTGGGCGCACAGGGCATTCCCTGCGTGGTGCTCGATGACCACGAAGGCGTGGGCATGGGCAGCCGCGCGATCTGTTTTGCCAAACGCTCCCTTGAGATCGCCGACCGCTACGGCGCGGGCAAGCCGATGGTCGAAAAAGGCGTGGTCTGGAACCTCGGCAAAGTCTTTCACAAAGACGACAAAGTGTTTGAGTTCAACCTCTTGCCCGAAGAGGGCCACGAATTCCCCGCCTTCATCAACCTCCAGCAGCCCTATTTTGAAAGCTTCATGATCGAGCGGCTGTTTGAAATGCAAAAAGACGGCGCGCCGGTGGAAATCCGCGGCAAGAACCGCGTCGACAGTGTCACCGTCAAGGAGGACCATGTGGTGCTTGAGGTGATGACCCCCGATGGCCCCTACACACTGGAAGCCGACTGGCTGATCGGCTGCGATGGCGCGAATTCTCCGCTGCGCACAATGCTCGGCCATGAGTTCACCGGCAAGGTCTTCAAAGACAGCTTCCTCATCGCCGACATCAAAATGATCAACGAGAGCTTTCCGACAGAACGCTGGTTCTGGTTTGAGCCAAGCCACGGCTCGGGTGCCTCAACCCTCTTGCACAAACAGCCCGACGATGTCTGGCGGGTGGATTTCCAGATCGGCTGGGATGTCGACCGCAAGGAAGAAATGAAAGAGGAAAACATCCGCCGCCGCCTCGATGCCTTCCTCGGCGAAGGCGTGGACTATGAGATGGTCTGGTCCTCGATCTATACCTTCCAATGCAAACGAATGGAGCGCTTCCGCCACGGCCCGGTGATCTTCGCCGGCGACGCGGCCCATCAGGTCTCGCCATTCGGCGCGCGCGGGGCCAATTCGGGGATGCAGGATATCGACAATCTCGGCTGGAAACTCGGCCTTGTGATCAACGGCCAAGCCCCCGAAAGCCTGCTGGACAGCTACAATATCGAGCGCGTCCACGGGGCCGACGAGAATATCCTCAATTCGACCCGCGCCACCGACTTTATCACCCCGAAAAGCGAAACCAGCCATATCTTCCGCAACGCGGTGCTCGAGCTGTCAGAGCATTACGAATTTGCCCGCCCGCTGGTCAATTCGGGCCGCCTCTCGCTGCCTTGCGTCTATGACGGCTCACCGCTCAACTCCGCCGATGGCCTGCCCCACGGCCCCGCGCTGTCTCTTATACACATCTGACGCTGCCGACGAA
>JAHBAN010000089.1 GCA_018500075.1 Flavobacteriia bacterium
ATCTGTGATGAATGCGTTGAGCTGTGCATGGATATCATTCGCGAAGAGACCAAGGGCAGCAGCCTGAAGTCAAGCGAGGGTGTCCCGACGCCACAAGAGATCTGCTCTGTGCTGGACGATTATGTGATTGGTCAGGCGATGGCCAAGCGCGTCTTGTCTGTGGCGGTTCACAACCATTACAAACGCCTCAACCACGCCCAGAAGGGCGGGGACATCGAGCTGTCCAAATCCAACATCCTGCTGATCGGTCCGACGGGCTGTGGCAAGACCTTGCTGGCGCAGACGCTGGCGCGGATACTGGATGTGCCCTTTACCATGGCCGATGCGACCACGCTGACCGAGGCGGGCTATGTGGGGGAGGATGTTGAAAACATCATTCTCAAGCTGTTGCAAAGCTCGGAATACAACGTCGAGAAGGCGCAGCGCGGGATTGTTTATATCGACGAGGTCGACAAGATCACCCGCAAGTCTGAAAACCCCTCGATCACCCGCGATGTGAGCGGCGAGGGCGTGCAGCAGGCGCTTTTGAAGCTGATGGAAGGCACGGTTGCCTCTGTGCCGCCACAGGGCGGGCGCAAACATCCGCAGCAGGAATTTCTGCAGGTGGACACAACCAATATCCTGTTTATCTGCGGCGGGGCTTTTGCGGGGCTGGACCGGATTATCAAGCAACGCGGCAAAGGCTCGGCGATGGGCTTTGGCGCGGATGTGCGCGACGAGAGCATGGTGGGCATTGGCGAGACGTTCAAATCGCTGGAGCCGGAAGATCTGCTCAAGTTTGGCCTGATTCCCGAGTTTGTCGGGCGTTTGCCTGTTCTGGCGACGCTGGAGGACCTGGACGAAGACGCGCTTGTCACGATCCTGACCGAGCCGAAAAACGCACTTGTGAAGCAATACCAGCGCCTGTTTGAGCTGGAAGATGCGCAGCTGACCTTTACCGACGACGCCTTGAGCGCGATTGCGCGCCGCGCCATCGAACGCAAGACTGGCGCGCGCGGCTTGCGCTCGATCCTTGAGGATATTTTGCTCAATACGATGTTTGATTTGCCTGCGCTGGAGAATGTGCAGGAGGTTGTTGTCAATGAAGAGGCTGTGACCTCGGATGCGCAACCGCTGATCATCTATGCGGAGCAGAAGAAAAAGGAAGGCGCGGCGAGCTAAAGCCCCGCTTTTGCGCAAGACAGACCGCCCCGTTGGCCATGCGCCAGCGGGGCTTTTTTATATTTGCCGGTGGGCTGCGCTCTGAAACAGGGCGGTTTTGGCGCAGGCGGGCCAAGTTTTGCGCAGCGCGGTGCAAATGGCTGCAAGCGAGGCTGGACCTTGGCCGCAAATTGGGCCATATCTGGGCCAAGTTTTGCGGAGGCTCTTATGGGCATTTTGAAATCTATCCTGCGAGTTGCCACATGGTGGAACGGCTCGACGCTCAACACCCAGCTCTATACATGGCGCAAGGGCAAACGCGTGGGCGAAGACAGCCAGGGCAATGTCTATTACACCAGCCGCGACGGCAAGCGCCGTTGGGTTATGTTCAACGGCACCGTCGAGGCGAGCCGTATTGATGCGGATTGGCACGGCTGGCTGCATCATACGTTTAAAGAGACGCCAACCGATGCGCCGTTGCCTCATAAGGCATGGGAAAAGCCGCATGAGCCAAACCACACCGGAACGCCGCTGGCCTATGTGCCGGAAGGCTCTTTGCGCCGCGCAACGCCAAAAGCCCGCCGCGATTATGAGGCTTGGGCTCCTGAATAGGGGCGGTTGGTAAATGTCTGAAAACACAACAGAAGTATTGGTTGGTGGCGCGGTTTTGGCGGCTGCGGTCGGGTTTGTGCTCTATATGGGGCAGGCGACCGGATTTGTCTCTCAAGGGGCGGGCTATCCGCTGACGGCATCGTTTCGCTCGCTGGAGGGCGTGACTGTGGGCACAGATGTGCGCCTTGCCGGTGTCAAAGTGGGCACTGTGACAGGGGTTGCGCTCAATCCTGCGACCTATCGGGCCGATACGACCTTGAGTGTGCTGTCTGGTGTTGAAATTCCGGATGATAGCGCTGTTGTGGTGAGCCAAGAGGGGCTATTGGGCGGAAATTTTGTCGAGATTATGCCGGGTGGCTCGCCGTTTTTCTATGAGAGCGGCGATGAGATTCTGGACACGCAAGGCTCTGTTTCGCTGATTTCCTTGCTGCTGAAGTTTGTTTCGGGCGGCGCGGGAGCGTCGCAATGAGGCCGGGCCTCGCCGGCCTTGTGCTTTTGATGGCGGGCACGGCGGCCACGGGCGAAGAGGTCAGTCTCGGGACGGGGGCTATTCTGCGCGGGCTTGACAAGGTCAACGGCAAGACGACCGATCTGGATATGGAAAACGGAAGTTCCTTGTCGTTTGGCCGGCTTGTGGTGTCGCTTGGCGAGTGCCGTTATCCTGAGGGAAACCCCTCCGGCGATGCCTATGCTTTTGTGACGATCCGCGAGACGGGCAAGGCGGATCTGGTGTTTTCGGGCTGGATGGTGGCGTCATCGCCGGCGCTGAGTGCGCTGGATCATGCGCGCTATGACGTTTGGGTGACGCGCTGCAAGACGCAGTGAGGATCTTGCTCCAGCGGGGCTGAAAACAGATCGGCCTGATGCTGCAAGGCGTTGGCGAGGCGGCTGCGGTAAGCTGCGCGGCTGATTTCCTGCCCGCCGAGGCTGGCGAGATGGGGCGTGAGAAACTGCGTGTCAAACAGCGTGAACCCTGTGCGCGAGAGATGATCGACGAGATGGGCGAGGGCGAGTTTGCTGCCGCCCGTGGCGCGGCTGAACATACTTTCGCCAAAGAAGGCGCGGCCCAGAGCGAGGCCATAGGTGCCGCCGATCAATGCGCCGTCTTGCCAGATTTCAAACGAATGCGCAAAGCCAAGGCCGTGAAGCGCGCAGAAGACGGCTTCGATTTCGGCGTTGATCCATGTGTCTTTGCGATCGGCGCAGGCCAGAAGGGTGGCGCGAAAATTCTGATTGATTGCGGGGGTATAGCCGCCTTTCTTCATCTGCCGGGCGAGGCTGCGGGAGATGTGAAAGCCGTTGAGGGGCAGAATGCCGCGCTGGCGCGGATCGACCCAGAAAATCTCGGGGTCCTCGCGCCCTTCGGACATGGGAAACACGCCCGAAGCATAGGCTTGCAGCACAGCTTCGGGCGTCAGGATCATGCCTCGGAGAGGTTTGTTTCGAGCCAGTGTTCCAGCCAGTGGATGTTATAGCCGCCGGACTGGATGTCGTCTTCCTGCAAGAGCGCGTGGAAGAGGGGCACGGTCGTGTCGATCCCGTCGACGATCAGCTCGCCAAGCGCCCGGTTCAGACGCGCGAGCGCTTCCGGGCGGTCGCGGCCATGAACGATGAGCTTGCCGATCAGGCTGTCGTAATAGGGCGGGATGGAGTAGCCGTCATAGAGCGCGCTGTCCATGCGCACGCCAAGGCCGCCGGGGGCGTGAAACTGCGTGATCTTGCCCGGACAGGGCGAGAAATTGGGCAGCTTTTCGGCGTTGATGCGCACTTCGATGGCGTGGCCGTTGATCTTCAGGTCTTCTTGCGTGAAGGACATCGGCTGACCTTCGGCAACGCGGATCTGTTCGCGCACCAGATCGACGCCAAAGATCGCCTCGGTGACAGGATGCTCGACTTGCAGACGGGTGTTCATCTCGATGAAGTAGAACTCGCCGTTCTCATAAAGAAATTCGATCGTGCCCGCGCCGATGTAGTTGATATCGGCCATGGCATCGGCGCAGACCTTGCCGATTGCGGCGCGTTCTTCCGGGGAGATCGAGGGGCCGGGAGCCTCCTCAAAAACCTTCTGGTGACGGCGCTGGAGCGAGCAGTCGCGCTCGCCAAGGTGAACGGCGCGGCCTTTGCCATCGCCAAACACCTGAATTTCGATGTGGCGCGGCGTTGTGAGGTATTTCTCGATATAGACTTCGTCATTGCCGAAGTTTGACTTGCCCTCGGCGCGGGCTGTCTGGAAGGCAGAGGGCATATCGGCGGCGGTTTGCGCCACTTTCATCCCTTTGCCACCGCCGCCGGCTGTGGCTTTGATGATCACCGGATAGCCGATTTCGGCCCCGATGCGCTCGGCCTCTTCCAATGAGGCGACACCACCGTCAGAGCCGGGCACGACCGGCACGCCGAGCTTGATCATGGTTTCTTTGGCAGTGATCTTGTCGCCCATGATGCGGATGTGCTCGGCTGTCGGGCCGATAAAAATCAGATCATGATCTTCGACGATCTGCACGAAATTGGCGTTTTCTGACAGAAAGCCATAGCCCGGATGGATCGCTTGCGCGCCGGTGATTTCGCAGGCGGCAATGATCGCGGGGATCGAGAGATAGCTCTCGGTGCCCGACGGCGGGCCGATACAGACGCTTTCATCGGCCATCCGCACGTGCATGGCGTCGGTGTCGGCGGTGGAGTGGACGGCGACCGACTGAATGCCCATTTCGCGGCAGGCGCGAATGACCCTCAGGGCGATCTCACCACGGTTGGCGATAAGGACTTTTTCAATCATGTCAGGGCCTTACTCGATAATCATTAGAGGGGCGCCGAACTCGACGGCATCGCCATCAGAGACCAGAATCCGCTTCACTGTGCCCGACTTGGGGGCGGGAATGTGGTTCATGGTTTTCATGGCTTCCACGATCAGCAGGGTGTCGCCTTCGCTGACTTGCTGGCCGACCGAGACAAACGCCGGGGCGCTTGGCTCTGGCTGAAGATAGATTGTGCCCACCATCGGGGAGTTGACAGCGCCGGGGTGGCTTGAGGGGTCTTCGGCGGGGGGTGGCCCGGTCGCAGGGGGCCCCGCCCGGGGCGCCACAGGAGCCGCTTGCGCAACGGGCGCCGCCGTCTCGTGGACCCCTTCGG
>JAHBAN010000230.1 GCA_018500075.1 Flavobacteriia bacterium
CGTGGGCTCGGAGATGTGTATAAGAGACAGGGGCTGAGCGGGCCGGGCTGTCCGGTTTGGATATTTAGAGCAATAAAAAAGGACTAGTCGAGGCGAATGCCCTTACGGCCCGCCAGATCGGTGACATATTGCCAGGCGACACGGCCCGAGCGGGCGCCGCGGGTGGCTTGCCATTCGATCGCGTCGGCGCGCAGCTCCTCGGGGTCAAAGCCGATCCCGAAATGGGCGCAATAGCCGTGGATCATCGCGAGGTAATCATCCTGGGTGCAGGGGTGAAAGCCGAGCCAGAGGCCGAAGCGGTCGCTGAGGGAAACTTTTTCCTCTACGGCCTCGCCCGGGTTGATTGCGCTGGAGCGTTCGTTTTCGATCATGTCGCGCGGCATCAGGTGGCGGCGGTTTGAGGTTGCGTAGAAGATCACATTCTCCGGCCGCCCCTCTATCCCGCCGTCCAGAACCGCCTTGAGCGATTTGTAATGCTCATCGTCATGGCTGAAGGAGAGATCGTCACAAAACAGCACAAACCGGGCCGCACTCTGGCGCAGCTCTGCCAGAAGCCGCGTCACACTCGGCAGGTCTTCGCGTTGCAATTCGACGATCTTGAGGGGCAGGCCTTCTGTGAGGATCTGCGCATGAACCGCCTTGACGAGCGAGCTTTTGCCCATCCCGCGCGCGCCCCACAGGAGCGCGTTGTTGGCCGGCAAGCCCTTGGCAAACTGGCGGGTGTTCTCAAGCAGCGTGTTGCGCGCGCGCTCCACCCCGATCAGAAGCGAAAGATCCACCCGGCTCACCTTTGGCACCGGCTGAAGCCGGTCCGGCTCGACTGTCCAGACAAAGGCGTCTGATCTGTCAAAATCAGGCGCCGCCGCGCGCGGCGGGCTGATCCGCTCCAGCGCGGCGGCGATACGCGCCAGCGCCTCGCTCACGGGGTTTTCTCCGCTGTGCTGTCATCCCCCGCGTCTTTCGCGTCTTCTGCGTCTTCTGCGGCGAGATCTTCGTCAAAGGCGCGCATCAGCGGGTCGTCAAACGCCTCTTCATCATCGTCAAAATAGCCTTCTTCGCGCAGCTTGTCGTCGCGCTTTTTCTCAACACGGCTGACAAGCAGGATCGAGATTTCGTAGAGGCCGTAGACCACGGTGAACAGGATAAGCTGGGTCACCACATCCGGCGGCGTCACCAGAGCGGCCAGCAGCAAAATCCCCACCATCGCGTATTTGCGCACCGCGCCCAGACCCGCCGCGCTCACCAGCCCCGCCTTGCCCATCAGGGTCAAAAGCACTGGCAGCTGAAAGCACATCCCGAAGGCAATGATGAATTTCAGTGTGATATCAAGGCTCTCGTTGACCTTGCCGAAGAAGGTGATTTTCACACCTGCGCTTGTTTCGGGCACAACCGCCGCCGCCGCCGGCAGGCTATCGACCGTGCGCGACAGAAGATTGGCAAAAATCGAGCTGACATCGGCAAAGCCCAAAAAGAACTGCATCGCCAGCGGCGTCACAACAAACTGCGCAAAAGAGGCGCCGAGCAAAAACATCACGGGCGAGGCGATGATAAAGGGCAAAAAGGCCCCCTGCTCGTTTTTGTAGAGGCCGGGCGCCACAAAGCGCCACATCTGGAAGGCAATCACCGGAAAGGCGAGCGCAAAGCCGAAGACCATGGAGATGCGAAACAGCGTGAAGAGATATTCCTGTGGTGAGGTATACTGGAGCGTGGGCGACGGATCGCCGAGGGTGCGCAGGGTCTCTTCGATCGGCGTCAGCAAGAACTGAAGGATCGGCTCGGCCACCGTAAAGGCCAGCACAATCCCGACAATAAAGGCCAGCACAGAGCGGATCAGCCGGGTGCGCAGCTCGGCCAGATGCTCGATCAGCGGCGCGCTGGAGGCGTCGATGTCATCGGGCGTGTCGGACTGGCTCATGCTTTATCTCCAGCAGGCTTCGCTTTGGCTTTGGTCTTGGCGGCGGGCTTTTTCGCTGCGGGCTTGGCCGCCGGTTTGACCGCCGGTTTGGCCGCCGGTTTTTTCGCTGCGGGCTTTTTGGCCGCAGGTTTGGCGGCCGGTGTCTTGGCCGCCGGTTTTTTGGCCGCAGGTGTCTTGGCCGCAGGTGTCTTGGCCGCAGGTTTGGTCGCAGGCGCAGCCTCAGCGCTCAGCGCGGCTTCACGCGCGGCATGGGCCTCGCGCACCTGCTTGGCGGTCTCGGCAGCCGAGGCGTTGGCCTCCTGCACCATGCGCTCGCGCTCGGCCTGCCGCTTGGCGGCCAGCTTGCCGGTTTCGCTCTCCGGGTCCCATTTGGCGACGTCTTTCACCGCGTCCTTGATCCCGTCTAGGCCCATTTTCTGCGGGTTGGCAATATCGCGCAAGCTCTTGGCCGTGTCGCGCATTCCGCTCTCGTCCGCCGCATCGTTCATGGCTCTGGAAAACTCCCGCGCCATGCCCTTCATCCGGCCAACGAACTCCCCCACCTTGCGAAAGAGAACAGGCAAGTCCTTGGGGCCAACCACAATCAGCGCCACAATGCCAACGACCAGAAGCTCGGTCCAGCCAAGATCAAACATAAAGGATTACGCCTTGTCTTTTTCTTCAGCAGGCGTGACGTCTTTGGCCTCTTCTGCCACCTGGTTCTCAAGCTCCTCGGTGCCGTCTTTCACGCCTTTCTTGAAGGCCGTGATGCCTTTGCCAACTTCGCCCATCAGCGACGAAATCTTGCCGCGCCCAAAGAGCACAAGAACCACAACAGCGATGAGAAGAAGGCCCGGAAGGCCGATATTATTGAGCATTTTGTCTCTCCCTTTATCGGCCGGAGCGCCTCCGGGCCGAAAACTTTGCTCGCCCTGTCTAAGCCTTCCTCTGCCAAGTGAAAAGACGCAATAAAGACTTCTGCGCTGAAAAATGCCTCCGTTAGCGCTGACAGGGGCGCGGATCGCGCTTGCGAGGGCTGCCAAAAGCCTCTAGCCATTCTGCCATGACAGATACAATTTCACCCGTTAACGACCCCGGCGGGCACAGCCGCGCCAAACGCAATGTCTGGATCCTGGTCCTGGCGCAGGCCTTGCTTGGCTCCCAGATGCCGATGATTTTTACAATCGGCGGCCTCGCGGGGCAGATGCTCACAACGAATCTCTGCTTTGCGACCTTGCCGATCTCCATGATCGTGCTCGGCTCCATGACCGCCGCCACGCCGCTGAGCTGGTTTATGCAGACCTACGGGCGGCGCGCGGGCTTCTTGCTGGGCGCGGCTGCGGGCACGCTGGGCGCGGCGGTCTGCGCCTACGGGCTTTATAGCGCGTCTTTCACCCTTTATCTTCTGGGCAGCCTGATCACCGGCGTCTATATGTCGGCCCAAGGGTTTTACCGCTTTGCCGCCGCCGATACGGCCTCAGAGGCCTATCGCCCCAAGGCGATCTCCTATGTGATGGCAGGTGGGCTTCTGGCCGCGATCATCGGCCCGCAACTGGGCAATTACTCCTCGCTGGCCTTCGGCGCCGTGCCCTTTGTGGGCACCTATCTGGCCGTCATGGCGCTCAACATTCTTGGCTCGGTTCTGTTTCTGTTTCTGGATATCCCAAAGCCGCCCCGCCCCGCGGCAGACGCCCCGCGCGGGCGCTCGCGCCGTGACCTTCTGACAACCCCTGTGGTGGCGGTGGCGATCATCTCGGCCATGGTCTCCTATGCGCTGATGAACCTTGTGATGACTTCAACACCGCTGGCAGTGGTCGGCTGCGGCATCGGCGGGGAAACCGAGATCCCGGCATGGATCGAAGGGGTCGTGCCGGCGGGGAGCCTGCGCGACAAGTTCCAGTTTATTGCCGGCTATGTGGTTACGGCGCACGTGCTGGCGATGTATGTGCCGAGCTTCTTCACCGGACATCTGATCGCGC
>JAHBAN010000008.1 GCA_018500075.1 Flavobacteriia bacterium
AGGATGAGTATATCGAATGAGCGATAGCGACGGCAAAAAGACACTTGGTCTCCGCGGCGGTCCGCGGTCTGGCAACGTAAAGCAAAGCTTTAGCCACGGCCGCACCAAGAATGTGGTGGTAGAAACGAAGCGCAAGCGCGTTGTCGTGCCCAAACCCAATGTCGCAGCATCAGGTGCGGGCACTGGGGGTAACAAATCATCCGCAGCGTCAAGCAACCGCCCCGGCGGCATCACTGATGCGGAAATGGAACGTCGTCTGAAGGCTGTTCAGGCTGCAAAGGCGCGCGAGTCAGACGAAGAAGAACAACGCGCCGCCGAAGAAAAGCAGCGCGAAGAAGAGCGTATGCGTCGTCGCGCGGAAGCCGAAGAAAAAGAACGCGAAGAAAAAGAGCGCGAAGAACGCGCGCGCGCCAAGGCAGAAGAAGATGCCCGCAAACTTCGCGAAACCGAAGACGCCGCAAAACGCGCAGCAGCCGCACCTGCACCCGATGCAGACGCAGGCGCAAACCGCACGGCGGCCAAGCCTATGCCCGAGCGTCGCAAAGTTGAAAACAACGATCGCGACGATCGCAACAAAGCCACCAAAGCGCGCGGCGATGAAAGCCGTCGCAGCGGAAAACTGACGCTCAACCAAGCTCTCTCTGGTGGCGAAGGTGGCCGCCAGCGCTCCATGGCGGCTATGAAACGCCAGCAAGAGCGCGCACGCCAAAAGGCTATGGGCCAGAATGTCGAGCGCGAGAAGATCGTGCGGGAAGTTCAGCTTCCAGAAGCGATTGTTGTAAGCGAACTTGCCAACCGTATGGCTGAGCGCGTTGCTGATGTTGTTAAGGCCCTGATGAACATGGGCATGATGGTTACACAGAACCAAACGATTGACGCTGACACTGCCGAACTGATCATCGAAGAATTTGGCCACAAAATGACACGCGTTTCGGCGGCTGACGTTGAAGACGTGATCAAGGAAGTGCCCGAAAACGAAGAAGATCTGAAGCCGCGTCCTCCGGTTATCACCATCATGGGCCACGTTGACCACGGTAAAACATCACTTCTCGACGCGATTCGAGATGCGAAAGTTGTTGCCGGAGAAGCTGGCGGGATCACCCAGCACATCGGCGCCTATCAGGTCACAACAGAAAGCGGAGCCGTGCTGTCGTTCTTGGACACACCCGGCCACGCCGCCTTTACCTCCATGCGCTCACGCGGTGCGCAGGTCACGGATATCGTTGTTCTTGTTGTCGCAGCAGATGATGCGGTCATGCCGCAAACCATCGAGGCGATCAATCATGCCAAAGCGGCCAAAGTGCCCATGATTGTTGCAATCAACAAAATCGACAAACCAGCGGCAAACCCGACCAAGGTTCGCACAGATCTGCTACAGCACGAAGTTGTTGTTGAGGCTATGTCTGGTGATGTTCAGGACGTCGAAGTTTCTGCCATCACGGGTCAGGGGCTTGACGAATTGCTCGAAGCGATTGCCCTTCAAGCTGAAATTCTGGAACTCAAAGCCAACCCCGATCGCGCAGCTGAAGGCGCTGTCATCGAAGCCCAGCTTGATGTTGGCCGTGGCCCTGTTGCGACTGTTCTTGTGCAAAAAGGCACGCTGCGCCAAGGCGATATTTTTGTTGTCGGGGAGCAATACGGTAAAGTCCGGGCGCTCATCAATGACAAGGGTGAACGCGTTAAAGAGGCTGGCCCTTCTGTTCCTGTCGAAGTGCTTGGCTTGAACGGAACACCAGAAGCGGGTGACGTTCTCAATGTGGTAAGCTCCGAAGCGCAGGCCCGTGAAATTGCCGAATACCGCGAAAGTGCTGCCAAAGAAAAACGTGCCGCTGCTGGCGCCGCAACCACGCTTGAACAGCTTATGGCGAAGGCAAAAGATGACAAGAATGTCACCGAAATGCCGATCGTTATGAAAGCGGACGTTCAAGGCTCTGCCGAAGCCATTGTGCAAGCCATGGAAAAAATCGGTAACGAGGAAGTTCGCGTGCGTGTTCTCCACTCAGGTGTTGGCGCGATCACAGAAAGCGATGTGAGCCTTGCTGAAGCCTCCGGTGCGCCTGTGTTTGGCTTTAACGTTCGGGCCAATGCGCCCGCGCGAAACAGCGCAAACCAGAAAGGCGTCGAAATTCGCTATTATTCTGTGATTTACGATCTGGTCGATGACGTAAAACAGGCGGCGAGCGGCCTCTTGTCTGCGGAGATCCGCGAGAAGTTTATCGGATATGCCGAAATCCGCGAAGTCTTCAAAGTTACGGGTGTTGGCAAAGTTGCGGGCTGTCTTGTGACAGAAGGCGTCGCGCGTCGCAGTGCGGGTGTTCGCCTCCTTCGCGACAACGTCGTTATCCACGAAGGCACACTGAAGACACTCAAGCGCTTCAAAGACGAAGTGGCGGAAGTTCAGTCAGGTCAGGAATGTGGTATGGCGTTTGAAGCCTATGACGATATCCGCGCCGGTGATGTGATCGAGATCTTTGAGCGTGAAGAGATCGAGCGCAACCTCGACTAATCGAACGCGAAATTGAAAATCAAAAGGCTGGTGGGTTATCCTGCCAGCCTTTTTTCGTATCGTTCTGATGTGATGAGCGTGCCCACGTATTCTTTTTTTCCGACGCGCACAACAGTCAGCCCGTTTGGCAGCGTTTTGACAAAGCAACCATGAACAGACACACCACTGGCGACAAAAATTGTGCACATGATCTTTTCTCCTTGGTTACTGCTGCCAATATTTACGGCCACAGGCGCACAAAAAACAAGATTAATGTGTGTTTATTCACATCCAGTCACGTAAAATCGGGATAAGCGGAATGTCTGCTGCGGGCATCGGGTAGTCTCTGAGTTTCGCAGCGTGAACCCAAGCAAGTTGTTGGCCTTCTCTTGGCGTTACGATTCCGTTCCACTTGCGGCAGGCAAAAAGCGGCATCATCAAATGAAAGTCATCATAGCTGTGTGACGCAAAAGTGAGCGGTGCGAGGCAGCTGTTCCACGTTTCTATGCCAAGCTCTTCGTTTAGCTCACGCACCAGAGCGCTTTCGGGGGTTTCTCCAGGTTCGATCTTTCCACCAGGAAACTCCCAGAGGCCCTCCATGGGCTTGCCTTTCGGGCGTTGCGCCAAAAGAACACGGTTGTCTTGGTCTAGGAGCGCAACTGCGGACACAAGGACAATCTTCATGACCTGTAATCCGCGTTGATTTCGATATAGCCGTGCGTCAGATCACAGGTCCAAACGGTCCTTGCGCCCTGACCGAGGCCAAGATCAACGCTGATGGTGATCTCCGGTTGTTTCATTAAGGAGGCTGCGTCTTCTTCTCGATACTCGGGGTTGACCCAGCCGTCCTTGGCAACAAGAACGTCTCCAAACCAGATCGAAAGTTTATCCCGATCTGCAAAGGCACCAGATTTGCCAATCGCCATAACAATACGGCCCCAATTTGGATCTTCTCCGGCAATCGCTGTTTTGACCAAAGGCGAATTTGCAATCGCCATCGCATGAGTGTGAGCGTCTTGTTCACTTTGCGCGCCGGTCACGCGGATTTCTACAAACTTCGTTGCCCCCTCGCCATCTCTGACAACCTGATGCGCCAAATCCAGCATCACGCCGCGCAACGCATCCTTAAACTGCGAGTCTTCGCGCCCGACAGAAACACCACTTTTGCCTGTGGCACAGAGAAGAAGCGTATCCGATGTTGATGTGTCGCTGTCGACAGTGATCGAATTGAAAGTCGGGCCTGTCAGCTCCGACAATACGGCTTGCAAGTCAGCCTGAGTCACTGCGGCATCGGTAAAGATATAGACCAGCATCGTCGCCATATCCGGCGCAATCATGCCCGATCCTTTGGCAATTCCGGCTATTTTGACAAGCTTGCCATCCACTTCAAAGCTGGCACTTGCACCCTTTGGGAAAGTGTCCGTTGTCATAATGGCTTTCGCGGCATCCGCGATACCGGCCTCGGACAAACTGTTTTGAAGCCCCTCCAGAGCGACCACGATCTTGTCATGTGGCAAGCGCTCTCCAATCACACCTGTCGAGGAGGTGAATACACGGCTTGAGTCCATATCAAACAGGGTTGCTGCGGCCGAGGTAATTGCCTGAACAGACTCTGCACCCACAGCGCCCGTGAAAGCGTTGGAATTGCCCGAATTCACAATGATCGCGGCGCGGCCACTGTTTGTCCCTCCGGTTTTTGACTGACAGTCAAGCACCGCAGCCGAGCGCGTCGAAGACCGCGTGTAAACGCCCGCGATAGACGTTCCTTCACACAATGATGCAAGCATGACATCCGTCCGGCCCGCATATTTTACGCCCGCCGCCGCCGTGGCAAAGCGCACACCTTCAATGACAGGAAGCTCGGGAAAATGCGCAGGTGCGAGCGGTGATACTTTTGTGATCTTGGCCATCAGCCTTTACTCCGTGAGCAGCACATCTTCTTTCAAGACGGCTGGATCTATCTCGCCCTCAGCGATTTGGTCTATGCTTCCAAGTTTTTTCAAGCGCGCGACCTCGGCTTCAATCACTGTGTTGAACAGCTCGCTTTCAAGCTCTGCTCTCACCTCCTCGAACTGAGGAAGATCGGCAAGCCTTGTTTCATTGAGCTTGATCACGTGCCAGCCAAACTGCGTCTGCACAGGCTCCGAGATAGCGCCGTCTTCCATGGCCGCGACAGCGTCTTCAAAAGGTGGAACCATCATACCCTTGCTAAACCAGCCCAGATCACCGCCGTTTGGCCCGGACGGGCCAGTCGAGCGCTCTTTGGCAAGCTCGCTAAAGTCGGCACCGGCTGCAAGCTCTGCAATAAGCGTTTTGGCGTCCTCTTCCGTTTCCACAAGGATGTGGGCCGCCTTGAACTCCTTGTCAGGCGTGGCATTGGAATACTTCGCACTGTAGGCGGCTTTAAGCGCATCATCGGTCAGCTTCTCTTCAACAATCTGTTCGATGACAGTTGATGCAACAAGCGAGCGGCGCTCGTTATCAAGGCGGCGCTGAACGGGCGTTGGCAAGTCTCCGTCAAAGCGGTCTGCAAGGATGGTCTGGTTGACCAACTGATCGAGGATCGCTTTGAAAAGCACATCATCCGGAAGCTGTAGATACTGCTCGGGAAGCCCGCTCCGTGCGACGGCCATATGGCCCAACGTGATCTTGGTTCCGTTGACTGTCGCGACGACAGTGCTTGGGTTTGGGGCTGTGTCATCCGCAAAAGCGGGAGCAGAGGCCAAGGCACCCGCCAAAACCAGTGACATAATCTTGAAGTGTTTAGACATCATATTCCCTTTGTTTCCTTCGTGTATCGCGCTCGGCGTTGACACTGCCAAAGCCGCCCCTTACATCGCCTTAAGGCCAAGACACGCTATCTGTTCCAAGCCGTTGTAGGACGCGCACAAAACCGGAGCAAGCAAATGTCTTGCGACGAGATAAAATGAGCGGATCGGACGAAATATGCTTGGACTTGGATCACTCGCCAAAAAGATTTTTGGCACGGCAAACGACCGCAAGGTTAAGGCAACAAAGCCCTTAATTGACCAGATCAATGCACTTGAGCCGACTTTTGAAGCTCTGAGCGATGAGCAAATTATTGCTAAGACATCCGAATTCAAAAAGCGCGTCTCGGAAGGCGAAAGCCTTGACGCCCTTCTCCCCGAGGCATTCGCCAACTGCCGGGAAGCCGCAAAGCGCGCCTTGGGGCTGCGAGCCTTTGATGTGCAGCTCATGGGCGGGATCTTTTTGCATCAGGGCAATATTTCCGAAATGAAAACGGGCGAGGGCAAAACACTCGTCGCCACATTCCCGGCCTATCTCAATGCGCTGACCGGCAAGGGCGTTCATGTTGTCACGGTAAACGACTATCTTGCCCGCCGCGATGCCGAGTGGATGAGCAACGTATTTAGCGCACTCGGAATGACCACCGGGGTGATCTACCCGCAGCAGCCAGAAAACGAAAAGTCGGACGCCTATGCGTCAGACATCACTTACGCGACAAACAACGAGCTTGGCTTTGACTACCTGCGCGACAACATGAAGTCCGAGCTGAAACAGATCAATCAAAAGGTCCATCATTTTGCGATCGTTGACGAAGTTGACTCGATCCTGATTGATGAAGCGCGCACGCCGTTGATTATTTCGGGGCCGTCTGAAGACCGCTCCGAGCTTTATATCCAGATCGACAAGCTCATCCCGGAGTTGAGTGAAGACCATTACAGCCTTGACGAGAAAACCCGCAATGTAACCTTCTCCGATGAAGGGAACGAATTTCTGGAGCAGCTCTTGCTTCAGCGTGGCGTTCTGGCAGAGGGCCAGAGCCTCTATGACCCCGAGAGCACAACAATCGTGCATCACGTCAATCAGGGCCTGCGCGCGCACAAGCTTTTTTCAAAAGACAAAGATTATATCGTGCGCAACGGCGATGTTGTTTTGATCGACGAATTCACTGGCCGTATGATGGCCGGCCGTCGACTTTCGGAAGGGCTTCATCAGGCGATTGAAGCCAAGGAGGGCTGCAATATTCAGCCCGAGAACGTCACCTTGGCGCAGGTTACGTTTCAAAACTATTTCCGCCTCTATGACAAACTTGCCGGCATGACAGGCACAGCGACAACAGAAGCCGAAGAGTTTATGGAAATCTACGGTCTTGGCGTTGTTGAAGTGCCTACAAACAAGCCGATTGCACGGATAGATGACGACGACGCCGTTTACCGCACAGCTCAAGAAAAATACGCCGCGATTGTCGAGACAATCAAGGAAGCCAACGCCAAGGGCCAACCTATTCTTGTGGGCACAACTTCGATTGAGAAATCCGAATTTCTCAGCGAGATGCTGACCAAGGAAGGCGTGAAGCACAATGTTCTGAACGCCCGCCAGCACGAGCAAGAAGCCCAGATCGTTGCGGATGCGGGAAAGCTTGGCGCTGTCACGATTGCAACCAATATGGCCGGACGGGGAACCGACATCAAACTTGGCGGCAATGTCGAATTCAAGATCATGCAAGCCATCGCGGACTCGCCCGAGGACGACATCGAAGAGGTGCGCGCCAAGATTGAAGCGGATCACGAGGGCTGGGAGCAAAAGGTCAAAGACGCGGGGGGCCTCTTTGTTCTGGCAACAGAACGCCACGAGAGCCGCCGCATCGACAACCAGCTTCGGGGCCGGTCTGGCCGTCAGGGCGACCCGGGACGCTCTTCTTTTTATCTTAGCCTTGAAGATGACCTGATGCGCATCTTCGGATCGGAACGGCTCGACAAAGTGCTTTCAACGCTCGGCATGAAAGACGGTGAAGCGATTGTTCACCCTTGGGTCAACAAATCACTCGAACGGGCGCAGGCGAAAGTTGAAGGCCGCAATTTCGACATCCGCAAACAGCTTCTCAAGTTTGATGATGTTATGAACGAACAGCGCAAGGTGATCTTCAAGCAGCGCCGTGATATCATGGAAGCGGCTGATCTGTCCGACATTACCCAAGATATGCGCAACCAGGTGATTGACGATCTGGTTGACGAGTTTATGCCGCCCAAAACCTACGCCGATCAATGGGACACAGAGGGCCTCTATGCGGCCTGTCTTGAAAAGCTTGGCGTTGATGTGCCCGTCATCGACTGGGCCGCAGAAGAAGGCGTTGATGACGACGAAATCACCGAACGTCTCGAGAACGCCAGCGATGCCTTTATGGCGTCCAAGGCGGCGCATTTTGGGCCGGAAACGATGCGGATGATCGAGAAACAGGTCTTGCTTCAAACGATCGACAAGAAATGGCGCGAGCACTTGCTCACCTTGGAGCACCTGCGCTCGGTTGTCAGCTTTCGCGGGTATGCGCAACGCGATCCGCTCAACGAGTATAAAAACGAAGCCTTCCAGCTTTTTGAAAATATGCTCGACAGCCTGCGCGAGGATGTCACCCAGCAGCTTGCGCTTGTCAGACCGCTGTCAGACGAAGAGCAGCAGCAAGCCATCGCCATGATGCGAGAGCGTGAAAACATGAGCGCCGGTCCGGCCGCGCCCCTCACGCCCAAGGCGGAAGGCTTTGTCGAGGATGATCCGAGCACGTGGGGCAACCCCGGGCGCAACGAAGAGTGCCCCTGCGGCTCTGGCAAGAAATTCAAGCACTGTCACGGGCGCGTTTAGACACCACAGAAACGACAGAATGACTCCGTGCTTTTGCCCTAAGAGTGCCCAAGTTTTTAACGATGCTGCCTCCGAACCTTTATGGCGGAGGCAGATATGCCCGACTACAAAAGATATGGAATTGCTGGCGCGACATTCGCCACAATTTTGATCACAGGCCAGATCATGCAGACGATGTCTGCCCCCGAACGCGCCAGCGCGGCGGATGTGCAGGCCATGCCTTTGCCTGTTGCGATCTCGGATATTGAATTGACCGCTGCAAACGACGCCAGCCTGACAGCGGCGTCCCTCGACAGCCCGTCAAGCGCAACCCATAGCGGCGAACAGCCGCTGACAGGCGAGAGTTGCAGCGTTACCTTATCAGCCAAAGCGATCGCTGCGGCCCTTGTAGACCTTGAGCTTTCGGCCCCCTGCGCTCCAAATGAACGGGTGGTCATCCATCACAACGGCATGATGTTTTCGGACGTCACGAACGGCGCTGGCCGGTTTAGCACCACGGTTCCTGCCTTGAGCAAAGAGGCCGTATTTATTGCTTCTTTTGCGGGTGGTGACGGCGCGGTTGCGACGGCGACTGTGGAAGAAATCGATATCTTTGACCGAGCTGTTGTTCAAATGCAGGGCAGTTTTGCCATCAACCTTCACGCCCGCGAATTTGGCGCACAGTATGGTGACACGCGGCACATCTGGACCGGGCACCCTGGCGATATTGTCGACGGGGTAACGGGGCATGGCGGCTTTATGCTTGAATTGGGCGACCGTAGTCTTGAAAACCCCCTGATTGCAGAGGTTTACACCTTTCCGACAGGTATGGCGAAAGAAGCCGGAAGCATTGCTCTGAGCGTAGATATCGAGATTACCGCCGAGAACTGCGATAAGGACATCGAGGCGCAAACCCTTCAAACAAGCCGTGGCGAAAAGATCGCGGTTCAGACTTTGGATATGTCTATGCCAGCTTGTGAGGCGGTGGGAGACTTTCTGATGTTGAAAAACCTCGTCAATGACATGAAGGTGGCTTTCAACTGACTGTTTGGTTGAGAGGCTGTTTTGGTAAATGTGAAACGTGCGGCTATTGGCGCTGCACTCGTGGTTATTGGTTCGCTACAGTCGCTTGATGCTCAAGACGTCACACTCACGTCGCGCGATAGATCTGTGCAGATTATTGGCGACCTTCTGGGGTTTGATGGTCAGTTCTATCGGGTCGAAACGGAATATGGCGAGCTGACGGTTGATGGCTCGGGCGTGGACTGTGTTGGGCCGGGCTGTCCCAATTTGAAATCTTTTGTAGCTGATCTTGATATTTCCGGAGCGCCCGAAATCGGCCGTCTTTTGCTGCCCGCCCTGATCGAGGCCTTCGCCGCCGAAAACGGGCTGAAAACCGACCGCACAGCAGAAAGCGATGATAAATTTAGCATCACACTCACCCGCAAGACGGATAGCACCAAGCTCGCCCGGTTTTATATCCGTTTAAATTCAAGCGGCGAGGGTTTTGCCGATCTGCTGGCCGACGAAACCGACATTGTGATGTCGACGCGCGAAATAACCGCGCAGGAGCGCAAACTTGCCCGCGAGGCGGGAATGGGCGATATGACACGTCTTGGGCGGGCGCGTGTTTTGGCTCTTGATGCGTTGGTTGCGATTGTTTCAAATCAAAATCCGGTTGAAGGTATCAGTGTTTTGCAACTTTCCAAAATTTATTCCGGAAAGATTAACAACTGGAAAACCATCGGTCCGCAGGACGCAGAGATCACCCCCTATCTGCGAGACCTTGAAACCGGCGCCGGCGCTGTGGCCTTACAGCGGCTCCTGCTTCAAGAGAGTCAGGCCGCCGCCAGCGCAACGCGCTTTTCGAGCGATAATTTTGATCTCTCCGAACGCGTGTCTATCGACCCATTCGGGATCGGGCTTGTTGGGCGTTCGGCAACGCTGGATGCCAAAATCCTCACGCTCACCGGACCATGCGGGCGCTCCTTGCGGCCCTCGCGCCGTAATGTAAAAACAGAGGATTACCCCCTGACAACTCCCTTGTTTTTATACCTTCCTGCCAGACGCTTGCCCAAAATCGCGCGCGACTTTTTGAGCTATACGCGTAGCCCTGCAGCTCAGTTTGTGATCCGGCGCGCAGGCTTTGTGGATCAGGCGCCCGAGGAAATCCCGATCGACTTTCAGGGCGACCGTTTGGCAAATGCGATTTCGGTTGCGGGGCAGGAAACCAGCCTTGCGATGACCCGCGAGATGATTGCGACGCTGCGCCAGATGCGCCGCTTGACCACTTCGTTCCGGTTTGAAGCCGGGTCTGTGCGCCTTGATGCGCAGTCCCGCTCGAATGTGGAGCAGCTTGCCGGCGCACTTGAGGCGGGGATATATGACGGAAAAACCATTGTTTTTGTGGGGTTTAGCGATGGCGACGGCGCTGCGGAGACCAATCTTGAAATCTCGCGGCGACGGGCGGATGTTGTGAAAAATGCGGTGCAAAAAGCGGCGGAAACCGCTGATTTTTCGCAGCTTGAAATCAATGTTCTGGCCTATGGCGAGGCGATGCCTATGGCCTGCGATGACACCGAATGGGGGCGGCAGGTGAACCGCCGCGTCGAGGTCTGGATCCGCTAGAGAAGGCCCGCCGCGCGGAAGCTCAGCTCTGTTGATTTGCCGATGATGAGATGGTCATGAAGCGTCAGTCCGAGGGCTTGTGCGGCGCGCTCGATTTGAGCCGTCATTGAAATATCTTCGGGCGAAGGCGTAGGATCGCCTGACGGGTGATTATGCACCAAAATCAAGGCACTGGCGTTTAGCTCCAGAGCGCGTTTCACGACTTCGCGGGGGTAAACCGGGACATGATCAACCGTGCCGGAGGCTTGTTCTTCGTCGGCGATGAGGGTGTTTTTTCGGTCTAGAAACAGCACGCGAAACTGCTCGGTGTCGCGGTGGGCCATGGCGGTGTGGCAGTAGTCGATCAGGGCGTCCCAACTGGAGACAACAGGGCGCTGGAGGACGCGGGAGCGGGCGAGGCGTTGGGCGCTCGCGGCGACGATCTTCAGCTCACAGATAACCGCCTCGCCAACCCCGTTGACCTCGAGCAAACGCTCGGCAGGTGCGGATATTATCCCATTGAAATCATTGAATTTATCAAGGAGCAGCCGCGCGAGGGGCTTAACGTCGCGGCGGGGAATGGCGCGAAAGAGCACAAGCTCCAGAAGCTCGTAATCCGGCATCGCATCGGCCCCGCCAGAGAGAAAGCGGGCGCGCAGGCGCTGGCGGTGATCCGCGATATAGGAGGGCAGCTTACCCTTTGGAATAGCCTGAGAAATTGTGACCTCATCGCATTCAAACAGGGGCAGGCTGGCCTCGGAAAACTGGTTACGCTTTGACATGAGAAAAGCCTGCCTGAGCAGGGTGAATAAGTGGTTAATTTTGTAAAGGTTAACGATTCGATTTTAAAAAATTAGGGGGGTGATATGCGTGCACAACCCGTGCACCATGCGTGCACCGCCTATTTGAAACGGCGCAAAAGAGCAGGTGTGAAGGCTGCGTGCGGTCCTTGTTAACCAAAAAGTAAGGGCGCTGCTATAAGCGCGCCCTCACCAGTCGACCTGAGTCGAACGTTAACCCTTCATCGAGTCCCAAAAGCCTTTGACCGACTTGAAGAAGCTCTTGCTCTCGGGATTGTTGTCTTCGGACAGCTCTTCGAACTCCTTGAGCAGCTCTTTTTGCTTGCTCGTCAGATTGACAGGTGTCTCAACAGCCAATTCGATAAACATATCACCCGAGCCGCCCCCGCGCAGCGCCGGCATCCCTTTGGCGCGTAGGCGCATCTGGCGGCCAGACTGGGAGCCGGAGGGGATTTTGACACGCGAACGGCCACCGTCGATTGTCGGGACTTCGATGTCACCGCCGAGCGCGGCGGCGGCCATGCTCACCGGAACGCGACAGAAGAGATTAACCCCTTCCCGCTCGAAGATTTTGTGGGCTTCGACCTCTATGAAAATATAAAGATCGCCGGTTGGCCCGCCACGCATCCCGGCCTCGCCTTCGCCAGCGAGACGAATGCGCGTGCCTGTCTCGACCCCCGCAGGGATATTGACAGCGAGCGAGCGGTCTTTTTGAACGCGGCCCTGACCGTGGCATTTGCCACAGGGGTTTTTGATGGTTTGGCCAAGGCCCGAGCAGGTCGGGCAGGTGCGCTCGACCGTAAAGAAGCCCTGCTGCGCGCGGACCTTGCCCATGCCCGAACAGGTCGGGCAGGTGGTTGGCTCTGCGCCGCCTTCTGCGCCTGTGCCACTGCAGCCATCACAGGCGACAGACGTTGGCACATTGATGGTTTTTTGCAGGCCGGAGAAGGCTTCTTCGAGTGAGACGCGCAGATTGTAACGCAGGTCCGCGCCACGCGCGGCGCGCTGACGTCCGCCGCCGCGCTGACCGCCCATGAAATCACCGAAGAGATCATCAAACACATCAGAGAAGGCAGACGAGAAGTCGCCTTGTCCGCCGCCCATACCCCCGCCGGGACGCCCGCCGCCCATGCCGCCCTCAAAGGCGGCGTGGCCGTAGCGGTCGTAGGCGGCCTTTTTGTCCGCATCCTTCAAGACCTCATAAGCCTCGCCCGCCTCTTTGAACTTGGCCTCGGAGTCGGGGTTGTCTGTATTGCGGTCGGGGTGCAGCTCTTTCGCTTTGGTGCGATAGGCCTTTTTTATTTCTTCGGCTGTGGCGCCTTTTGAGATGCCAAGCGTCTCGTAATAATCGCGTTTTGCCATGGGTCATTACCCTTTCTGGAAACAAGCGAGGCCGATCCGGCGCGCGGACCGGCCCCTGCCAATCTTCCTTTGGCGCTTAGCTGCGCTTTTCGTCGCCAAGGTCTTCGAAGTCAGCATCGACGATATCATCATCGGCGCCGCCTTCATCGGCCGCGTTAGGCATATCCTCGCCCGCTTCGGCCTGAGCCTTATAGATCGCTTCGCCCAGCTTCATGGCTGATTCTGTGACGTTTTGGATACCGGCTTTGAGCTTGTCTGCGGTCACGTCCTCTTTTTCGAGGTCATCGCGCAGAGCGGCAATAGACAGTTCGATCGCTTCGACTGTGGTTGGATCAACCTTGTCGGAATGCTCCTCCACCGACTTTTCTGTCGAGTGAATGAGGCTCTCGGCCTGATTGCGTGCTTCGACAAGCTCACGGCGCTCTTTATCGGCTTCGGCGTTTTCTTCGGCGTCTTTCACCATTTTCTCGATATCGGCATCAGAAAGACCGCCCGAGGCCTGGATGGTGATTTTCTGCTCTTTGCCTGTGCCTTTGTCAGCCGCGCCAACAGACACGATACCGTTTGCATCGATGTCAAATGTGACTTCGATTTGCGGCAGGCCACGCGGCGCTGGCGGGATGTTCTCGAGGTTGAACTGACCCAGCATCTTGTTGTCGGATGCCATTTCACGCTCGCCCTGGAAGACCCGAATTGTCACGGCGTTCTGGTTGTCTTCGGCTGTCGAGAAGATCTGCGACTTCTTCGTCGGGATCGTTGTGTTGCGATCGATCAGACGGGTGAAGACACCACCGAGTGTTTCGATGCCCAAGCTAAGCGGTGTCACGTCGAGCAGAACAACGTCTTTCACATCGCCCTGAAGAACGCCGGCCTGAATGGCCGCGCCCATGGCGACGACTTCATCAGGGTTTACGCCTTTGTGCGGCTCCTTGCCGAAGAACTTTGTCACTTCTTCGATCACTTTTGGCATACGTGTCATACCGCCAACGAGAACGACTTCGTCGATATCGTCTTTGGAGAGGCCCGCATCCTTGAGCGCTGCGGCGCAAGGCTTGAGAGAGTTTTTGATCAGGTCGCCGACGAGGCTCTCCAGCTTGGCGCGTGTCAGCTTCATGACCATGTGCAGCGGCGAGCCGTCTTTGCCCATGGAGATAAACGGCTGGTTGATCTCGGTTTGTGAGGAGCTGGACAGCTCGATCTTGGCCTTTTCAGCGGCTTCCTTGAGGCGCTGGAGGGCCATTTTGTCTTTGGTCAGATCAACGCCGTTGTCTTTTTGGAACTGGTCCGCAAGGTATCCAACGATGCGCATATCAAAGTCTTCACCGCCGAGGAATGTGTCACCATTGGTGGATTTTACTTCAAAGAGGCCATCGTCGATTTCGAGGATGGTCACATCGAATGTGCCGCCACCAAGGTCATAGACGGCAATGGTCTGGGTTTCTTTTTTGTCCAGACCATAGGCCAGCGCGGCGGCTGTTGGCTCGTTGATGATCCGCAGGACTTCGAGGCCGGCGATTTTGCCGGCGTCTTTGGTCGCCTGACGCTGGGCATCGTTGAAATAGGCGGGAACCGTGATCACCGCTTGTGTCACATCTTCGCCAAGATAGCTCTCGGCGGTTTCTTTCATTTTGCCGAGGATGAAGGCAGAAATCTGGCTGGGCGAATATTTTTCGCCGCGCGCTTCGATCCACGCGTCGCCATTGCCGCCATTCACAACATTGAAAGGCATATGCTTTTTGTCTTTTGCGAGGTCCGCATCATCAAAGCGGCGGCCAATCAGACGCTTGACGCCAAAGACTGTGTTTTCAGGGTTGGTGACAGCCTGACGCTTGGCGGACTGGCCGACGAGGCGCTCGTCTTCTGTGAAAGCAACGATGGAGGGCGTTGTGCGCGCGCCTTCGGAGTTTTCGATCACGCGGGCGGCAGAGCCGTCCATGATGGCGATACATGAGTTTGTGGTGCCGAGGTCAATACCAATGACTTTAGACATTTTTGATCCCTTCTACGTTAAGGCGATGTTGCGAGGTCAGACCCGTTACGGCATCTGCCCCCGATATGTTAGCTTGAACAGGACTATCCCGCTCAAGGGCTTCGGAGGGTATATAAGGAGCACAAAATGCCCCTGCAAGCGCCGAGACAGAGAAGAATCGGCAAATTTAGCTGCTTTTAGCCCAGAAAGGTGGAAACGTGGTAAATCTGGCTCATAAGATCGACCTGAACGGGGCCTTCCTTTATGGCGAAGCGCTGAGCCGGAGCGCGCAGGAGCGTCTTGTGGACGACATCCGCCAGATCGCCCGCGCCGCGCCGCTGTATGCGCCCGAGACGCCGCAGGGGCAGAAAATGAGCGTCAGGATGACGGCGGCGGGCAGGTTTGGCTGGGTCACAGACCGGCGCGGCTATCGGTATGAGGCGCGCCACCCGCGCGGGACGGCTTGGCCTGATATTCCCGAGAGCCTGCGGGCGATCTGGAGCGTGGTTGCGCCTGAGGCGCGGGCGCCGGAGTCTGCTCTGATCAATTTTTACGGCGAGGGGGCACGCATGGGGCTTCATCAGGACAAGGACGAGGCCGACTTTGGCCAGCCTGTTGTTTCGGTGAGTCTCGGGGATGAGGGGTTGTTCCGGATTGGCGGCACCGCGCGCGGCGGCAAGACGGCGTCGCACTGGCTCCGCTCGGGGGATGTGCTTGTGCTTGGCGAGGTGGCACGGCTGGCACATCATGGCGTCGACAAGATCCGCTATCGCTCAAGCACGCTATTGCCGGATGGCGGGCGGATCAATGTGACGATGCGGGTTGTGACCTGAGCGTGCAGCAGCCTGTCAGAAGTGTGGTGACGCCATCGGATGTGAGCAATAGATCAACCGAGAGGCCAAAGGCACGGTCGCTCATACCGTCGTTGCACTGCGCCCGCGTGATCACAGCGGAGAGGCCGGCTTCCGCGGCCTGACCGCGCGTTCGAGCTGTTGCAAAGAACTTGCCGCTATAGCCCAGCGCTGTGTCGCGATCGACCGGCTCAAACCGGAGCGGCGTCCCCTCGGCCAGATTGAGAGTCATGTCGGCCGCATTGCGCAACTGCCAGAACGGCTCTGTCCCGAAACACCAGGCAGGATATCCATGCGGCGGCTGGACAGAAGCCGCAGCAAGATATCGCATCGAGGCCCAACCCGACCGCTCGCCCGTATTGAGCAGGCCCCAGCCATCGCGGGCCTCGACCACTTCTACACCGGTCGCATCGGGCGGCAGAGCGCCAAGGATTGCAGAGGTGCTTTTTGGCTCGGCGCGCAGATTGAGCACATCTTCTGTGCCCACATCATAGACATCATAAAGCGCAGGCAACTCTTGGGCGTTTGCAGCTGTGGCACAAGCCAGAACCACAACAGCAAGACGGCGGATCACCGGCGGGCGCTCCAAGACAGGCTTGCGTGGCGACGGGTATAAAACTCGCCCATGAGACCCACCATAATCAGCACCAACCCCACCACGAAAGCATACTCCCAATGGGTATAGCGGGGGTTGTAATTGATGAAGGCAAAGCCGCGGGACTGGTCAATGATGTGAAACAGCGGGTTCCAGTCAAACATCGAGAGCATATAGCCGGGCAATGTATTGGCGACGAACATCTTGCCGGAGGCGATCATATTGGCGCGCTGGTAAATCAGCGTGAATGTGGCAACAAACCCCGGAAACCACGGCTTGATCGCGAGAAGCACCATCCCGACAGCGCAGCCAGTGAACCACGCCAGAAGGAGCATCCCCATCGCCGCGATCGGGCGGTCAATCGTGAAGCTCTGGACGGCCATATAATAGCCGAACAGAATGACGAAGGCCGAGAGAATTTGAAGATAGAGCGAGGACAGGGCCGAAGCGGCGATCGCGACGATTGTATTCATCGGGGCGTGCAGCATCATCGGAGACGACGGACCAGCAGCGCCAGACACCGCCCCCACAGCCTTCACATGGGTCATGTAAAGGAAGATCCCTGTCATGATATAGACGAGAAAGTCGCCGCGCAAGGCCGCGCCGCGCAGGCCGAGAAGCGAGAACATGATATAAAACGCCAGCACCATCACAGCCATTTGCATGAGATTGGTGACGAGTGACATGATCGCATTGCCATGCGAGGATCGGATGGAATGCACCACCGAATGATAGATCAGCTCGAAGATAATGAGGGCCGAAGTGAGCGCCGACCTGCGCCGCCTAACCTGAAACATCTACTCTTTACCCCGCCTTTCGCGGTCTGTTTTAAACGCCAATTCTTGCCGAACCGTTACACACACACCATAAAGGCAATATGCGGCCTAAGCAACAAAACCGTGATCTGAGGCATAATGAGTAAAGGACTGACGCAAATGGACTACGAAAAGCTAACCCGGGTGATGCGCGAGCTGGCGCTTGTTGCGGGGGAAAAGATCATGGGAATCTATGGTCGTGATGATTTTGAGGTCAAGTCAAAGTCCGACGACAGCCCTGTCACCGAGGCCGACGAGGCGGCGGATGCACTTATCTCGGCGGGGCTGCGCGCGGCGTTTCCCGATGTGCTTCTGATCACCGAAGAGCAAGCGGCGACGCATGATATGCAGGCGGATACTTTTTTGATTGTTGATCCGCTGGATGGCACCAAGGAATTTGTGCACCGACGCGGCGATTTTACGGTCAATATCGCCTATGTGGAAAACGGCGTGCCAACCCGTGGGGTTGTCTATGCGCCCGCAAAAGGGCGGATGTTTTACACGCTGGCAGACGGCAGCGCTGTGGAAGAAGACGGGCCGTTCGAGACCGCCCGCCCCGGCACAACACGCGCGATCCGCGTGGCGGCGAGCGACAATGCGGCGCTTATGGTTGTCGCGTCAAAGTCGCACCGTGATCAGGCGACAGATGACTATATCCAGAAATACGCCGTAAAGGACAGCAAGAGCGCAGGCTCGAGCCTGAAGTTCTGTCTTGTGGCAACCGGCGAGGCCGACATCTACCCCCGCGTGGGCCGCACAATGGAGTGGGATACGGCGGCTGGCCATGCTGTGCTTCATGGGGCGGGGGGGAAGGTTGTTGTGTTTTCCACGCATGATCCGCTTGTTTACGGCAAAGAAGGCTATGCGAACCCGTTCTTCATTGCTTATTCCCCTTTTGTTGAGCTGAAGACGCCCTGATATGTCCGGGCCGTCTGTCAGCGTTGTGATTGTCAGCCACGGGCGGCCAGAGAGCCTTTTGTGGTGTCTTTCGGCGCTGGCGGGTGTGGAGTATCAGCCCTTTGAAATCGTGGTTGTCGCCGATCTGGCGGGCTGTGCTTATGTCGGCCAAAGCCCTTATGCGGGGCGCGTCAAGCTTGTGGCTTATGACGCGCCAAACATCGCCGCCGCGCGCAACACTGGCGTGGCCGAGGCGGCTGGCGAGATCATTGCGTTTATTGATGATGATGCCGCCGCAGAGCCTTTGTGGCTCAAGCATCTTGTGGCAGGGTTTGAGCTTGCGGACGTGATGTGCACCGGCGGATATGTGCGTGGGCGCAACGGGATATCCTATCAGTGGAGCGCGCGGCAAGTGGACCGTGCCGGGCGCGCAAAGCCGCTGTTGGCGCAGGAGAAGCTGGCGCCGTTTGTCGCCGAACCTGAGGCTGGTTTTGCTGTAAAGACCGAGGGCACAAATATGGCTGTGCGGCGTGATGTTCTGGTCGCGCTGGGCGGATTTGACGAGGCGTTTCACTTTTATCTGGACGAAACCGACCTCAACCTGCGGCTCGCCAGCGCGCATCACAAAACAGCGCTCTGCCCCAGCGCAGAGGTTCACCACGCCTATAAAGCCAGCACGCGGCGCAAGGCGGACAGGACTGTCACCGACCTGTTTGATGTGGGGGCGAGCACCGTTGTTTTGCTGCGCAAATTCGGGCAACCGCTTGAGCCGCGCTGCTCTGAAATGCGCGCAGAGCAGGCCGAGCGGCTCGCCGGGCAGGTCGGGCGCGGACGTCTTGGCGCGGATGCGGCGGCGCAGGTTATGCAAAGCCTTGAGGCGGGCTTTGACGCGGGGCAGCGGCGGCGGCCCGAGCAATATCCGGACAGGCTGCACCACCCTTCCGGCTTTCTGGCGTTTTTGCCGGACCGGCGCGGAAGTGTCACGCTCTCGGGGCGCTGGTGGCGGCGCGGAGCGCTGCGCAGGAAAGCCGCCGCTCTGGCCGCGCAAGGGGTGTCTGTTTCGCTTTATCTTTTCTCTTTGGATGCGCGGTTTCACCATGTGCGCTATGATGCGGCGGGCTACTGGGAGCAATCGGGCGGGCAGTTTGGACGCGCGGACCGCGACGCGCCCCTGCTTCAGCTGATGGGCTTTGGCAAACGCCTCAAGCAAGAGCAAAACCGCGTAAAGCCAACACGCGGTTAACGTGAAAATGTGAGCAAATGGGCCACAGTGAAGAAAATTCCCCGCCTTTGTCTCTTTTTTAGGATCTATAATATACTCCAAGTGCACATTTCGTGTCATTGTTCGCACAATCCGGCGCACACCAAATGATGCGCCTTGTCAGTAAGAGGTCAGGCATGAAGAAGAAAATCACCAAGGCAATTTTCCCTGTCGCGGGGCTTGGGACGCGGTTTTTACCTGCGACGAAATCTGTTCCCAAAGAGATCATGACATTGGTCGACAGACCTCTGATCCAATATGCGATTGATGAAGCGCGGGCCGCGGGCATCAAGGAATTCATTTTTGTGACCTCGCGTGGCAAAGGCGCGCTTGAGGATTATTTTGACGAAGCGCCCCAGCTTGAGCAAACGCTGCGCAAGAAGGGCAAAACCGAGCTTCTGGATATCTTGCAATCGACCAATATGGAGAGCGGCGCGATTGCTTATATCCGCCAGCACAAGGCGCTTGGGCTTGGTCATGCGGTCTGGTGTGCGCGGCGACTTATCTCCAACGAGCCTTTCGCTGTGATCCTGCCTGACGATGTTATTGCGGCTGAAAAGCCCTGCTTGCAGCAGATGGTAGAAGCCTATGAGGAAAATCCGGGGTGTATGGTTGCGGCGATGGAAGTGCCCCAATCCCAGACAAGCGCTTATGGTATTCTGGATGTCGAGGACGATATGGGCGCGCGGGTGAGCGTGAAAGCTATGGTGGAAAAACCCGCCGCAGGCACCGCACCGTCCAACCTCGCTGTGATCGGGCGCTATATCCTGACCCCGGATGTTTTGCGCAATCTCAACAAAAAGAAATCGGGCGCTGGCGGAGAAATCCAGCTGACCGACGGGATTGCTGACGAAATCGAAGAAGGCCGCCCCGTCTATGGCTATCGCTTTCAGGGGCAACGGTTTGACTGCGGGTCAAAATCGGGGTTTCTTCAGGCGACCGTGTCTTTCGGGCTGGAACGGCCAGAGCTGCGCGACGATTTGATGGGGTATTTGCAGCACGTGGTAAACCACAGCCGAAAAGCAGCAGAATAATAGCCGAGGTGCTCTTTGGATAACATACTTGTCACAGGCGGCGCAGGCTATATCGGCTCGCACGCCTGCAAAGCTTTGAGAGCGGCGGGGTTTAACCCTGTCACATATGACAACCTCGTCACCGGGTGGGAAGATGCGGTAAAGTTTGGCCCGTTTGAGCGTGGCGACCTTTTGGATCGGGCCCGGCTTAATGAGGTCTTTGCGGCGTATCGGCCTGTGGCCGTGATGCATTTTGCAGCGTTGAGCCAAGTGGGCGAGAGTATGCAAGCGCCCGGAAAATACTGGCTCAACAATGCGGGCGGCTCTCTCACTCTGATCGAGGCGGCGGCGGCGGCCGGCTGTCAGCGGTTTGTCTTTAGCTCGACCTGCGCAACCTACGGGGATCAGGACAATGTTGTGCTTGACGAGCAGAGCGTGCAGCTCCCGATCAACGCTTATGGCGCGAGCAAACGTGCGATTGAGGATATGCTAAGCGACTTTGGCGCCAGCCACGGGATCGAGAGTGTGATCTTCAGATACTTCAATGTCGCGGGGGCCGACCCCGAGGGCGAGATCGGGGAGTTTCACCAGCCCGAGACACATCTTATCCCGCTGATTCTGGATGCGATTGACGGCAAGCGCGCGGCGCTCACGATCTTTGGGACCGACTATGACACCCCCGATGGCACCTGCATTCGCGACTATGTTCATGTGTGCGATCTGGTGGATGCGCATATTCTGGGCCTCAACTGGCTTGTCGATGGCAAGGGCAGCCGCGCCTTCAACCTCGGCACAGGCGCGGGGTTTTCTGTTCGTGAGGTTATGGAGCGCGCCGCGATGGTGACGGGCAAGCCCGTGCCGTGCAGCGAAGGGCCGCGCCGCGCGGGCGACTGCACCAAGCTTGTGTCTGGCTCAAAGCGCGCTGAAGACGAGCTTGGCTGGCGCCCGAAGCGCTCGACGCTTGAGCATATGGTGGCTGATGCCTGGCGCTGGCATCAGAGCGGACACTATGCAAAGTGACCCCCCCTCGGCACGGCTGTTGGACCTGTCACGACTGTTGAGTCGCGCAGGGCGGGTTATGACGGGTGTTGACCGTGTGGAGCGCGCCTATCTCGGGGCGCTGATCGCCAGTGATGTGCCGGCCTACGGGCTGATCCGCACGCCCATCGGCTTTCTTCTTCTGGACGAGAGCGGGCTGAAAAAACTTTTGGCAAAGATTGACGGAGAGGTGCCTTGGGGGCCAGCGAGCCGCTTTGCAAAAGTGTTTTCAAAGCTGCCTGCCGAGCTGCAACGCGCCCTCACAGATGCGCGCAAGCTGGCTCTGGCGCGCTCTACACGACGCGGCTTGGGGCGGATGCTCAAGCGGCATTTGCCCGAGCGAACGGCCTATTTCAACACGGGCCACAGCAATCTGACCGACTATGTGACCGCGGGCGTAAAGGCGCTGCGCGGCAGCCGGATTGTTGTGTTTGTGCATGACACTATTCCGCTGGAGTTTCCGCATTTCCAGCGGGACGGCTCTGTGGAGCGCTTCAAGCTTTTCTTGGGGCGGGTCGCAGCCAAAGCCGACCTTGTGATCTATAATTCGCGCGCCACCCAGCAGGCCGCAGAGGCGCAGCTTGCCCATTACGGGCGGGTGCCAAAAGGCATGGTCGCGCATCTCGGAGTGGATATGACAGAGCCGGACAGGGCCGCGCTGCCCGAGGGGCTGCCGTTTGGGGGGCCGTATTTTCTCTGTGTCGGAACCATCGAGCCGCGCAAGAACCATCTCTTGCTGATTGATGTCTGGGAACAGATGGAAAAGCAGACCCCGCCCCAAGACCTGCCACAGCTTTTGATCTGTGGGCAGAGGGGCTGGAAAAACGACGAATTTTTCTTTCGATTTGAAAACTCACGTCTCAAGGGGCGGTTTATCCATGAGGTTTCCAGGCTGAGCGACGGCGCGATTTCTGCGCTTCTTGAGGATGCGGCGGGTGTTGTTTTTCCCAGTCTTGCGGAAGGCTACGGTCTTCCTGCGCTGGAGGCGGCGGCGCGGGGTGTTCCTGTGATCTGCGCCGATCTGCCTGTTTATAAGGAAGTGCTCGGGGATATTCCCGTTTACGCAAGCGTGAATGACAGCTATCTTTGGATCAGAAGAGTATTGTCATTGGCTGAGAGCAAGCGGACAGGACAGAGGCCGAGCAGAGAAGCCTTCGCCCCGCCAACATGGGACGCGCATTTCAACCTCGTCTTAAGCGAGACATGAAAGAGTGATCCCGCGTTCGTTTTTAACCAGTGAGGTGAGGTAGCAGTTGGGCTTGATCCAGTCATATCGCTTAAGGTTGCAGCGTCGTCGCTGGCGGATTCGTGCGTTTCGCAAGCGCCGCGAGCTGAGGGCTATGTCAGACCATAGTGCGCTGGTGAAGCCTGACGATATTCTCTGCTTCACCACCATGCGCAACGAGAAAATCCGTCTGCCCTATTTTCTCAAATATTATCGCGACCAAGGCGTTGATCACTTCTTTATTGTGGACAATGACAGCGGCGATGGCTCGCTTGAATACCTGATGGAGCAGCCAGACGTTTCGGTCTGGCATACAAACAAGAGCTATAAGCGCGCCCGCTTTGGCGTGGACTGGCTCAACTGGTTGCAGATGAAATATGCCCACGGGCATTGGGCGCTTGTTGTCGATCCTGACGAGTTTCTGATCTATCCGTTCTGTGACACGCGGCCCATCCGGGCGCTGACCGACTGGCTGGATGCCAGCTCGATCAAGAGCTTTAGCGCCATGCTTTTGGATATGTATCCAAAGGGGCGGATTGATGCGCAGCCTTACCGCGAAGGGCAGAACCCGCTTGAGATCACCAGCTGGTTTGACGCTGGCAATTATATGATCAACAAGAACAAGACCTTCGGAAACCTGTGGATACAGGGTGGGCCACGGGCGCGGAGCTTTTTCAAGGACAAGCCCGAGAAAGCACCGGCGCTCAACAAGATCCCGCTGGTGAAGTGGGACCGGAAATATACCTATGTCAGCTCGACCCATATGCTGCTGCCGCGCGGCTTGAACCTTGTTTATGACGAGTGGGGCGGTGAGAAGGCCAGCGGCGTTCTGCTGCACACGAAATTTCTCGACACTTTTACCCAAAAGGCCGCAGAGGAGCTTGAGCGGCGCCAGCATTATTCTGCGAGCGTGGAATACCGCGCCTATGCCGAAAGCCTCAAGGACAACCCCGACCTGTGGTGTAAATGGAGCGAAAAATACATCAACTGGCGTCAGCTTGAAATTCTCGGTCTCATGTCAAAAGGCAACTGGGCGTGAGCGGCGTTGGCATCATCATGCTTGTGCACACCGCCTTTGAGCGGGCTGAGCAGGTTGCGCGGCATTGGAACGCTGCGGGCTGCCCTGTGGTGATCCATGTGGATGAAGCCGTATCGCGCAAGGCATTTGCCAGCTTCAAAACAAAGCTGTCAGACCTTACAGACATCCGCTTTTCCAGCCGTCATCGCTGTGAATGGGGCTCCTGGGGGATTGTCGCGGCGACGCAGGAGGCCAGCGAGCTTATGCTCGGGCGCTTCCCCGAGGTGCGGCACGTCTACCTTGCCAGCGGCTCCTGTCTGCCGTTGCGCCCGGTGGAGGAGCTGATTGACTATCTGGCCGAGCGGCCCAACACCGACTTTATCGAAAGCGCCACGACCGCCGATGTTCCCTGGACTGTGGGCGGGCTGGACGAAGAGCGCTTTACCCTGCGGTTTCCGTTTAGCTGGAAGCGCCACCGTATCTTGTTTGACGGCTATGTTGCGCTTCAGCGCCGGCTTCGTTTCAGCCGCAAGATGCCCAACGGGCTTACGCCGCATATGGGCAGCCAGTGGTGGTGTCTGACGCGACAGACGCTTTCGGGCATTCTGGAAGATCCTGACCGCAAGCTCTATGACCGCTATTTCAAGCGGGTCTGGATTCCTGATGAGAGCTATTTTCAGACCCTCGCCCGCCAGCGCAGCCAGAAAATCGAGAGCCGGTCCTTGACGCTTTCGAAATTCGATTTTCAGGGCAAACCACATATTTTCTATGATGATCATTTGCAGCTTTTGCGCCGCTCGGATTGTTTTGTGGCGCGCAAGATATGGCCCCATGCGAACCGGCTATATGAAGTGTTTCTGGCTGCAAAAGACAGCCCGGCAAGCCGCACAGAGCCAAACCCCGGCAAGATTGACCGGATCTTTGCCAAGGCAGTCGACAGGCGCACCCGCGGCAGGCCCGGGCTATATATGCAGAGCCGCTTTCCCAATCATGGCTGGGAAAACGGAACAACCTCGGGGCAGTATTCTGTGCTACAGGGCTTTGCCGACCTGTTTGAGGCGTTCGAGCCGTGGTTTGCCAAGGCCACGGGTGCGCGCGTCCACGGGCACCTCTTTGCACCGGATAAGGCGCATTATGCCGGTGCGCAGGGGGTCATCAACGGCGCGCTGAGCGACAGCGCCTCTGTGCGCGACTACAACCCGCGGGCCTTTCTCACCAGCCTGATCTGGAACACGCGCGGCGAGCGGCAATGCTTCCAGTTTGGCCCTGCCGACAATCAGGACCTCACCTGGACCATGGCGGGCGACCCGAATGCACAGATTTCTGTGATCAGCGGGGCATGGGCTGTGCCGCTCTTTCGCTCAAACAAGAACTTTGGTGAACTGCGTGCAGAGGCCGCAGAGTTGCAAAAAATCGAGAGCGAGTTTTTGAATGTGCTGCGCTCGCCACACTCCAAAGCGCGCATCCGTATCTGGACCATGGCCGACTTTATCGAAAACCCGATGGAGCATTTGCAAACCATCCTTGACGAAATCGGCTTTAAATCCTTGCGGCGTTTGACCGAGGCGCCAAAGATGAACGATCTGACAGGCTTTGGGCAGTTTTTGCAAAACCTCAAGAATCAGGGAATGCACCCCTATCTGATGGGTGATTTTCCTGTGGTGGGAAGCCCTGTCGGGCTTCAGCATCCAACCCCGAAACCCTATTTGGTAAAAAAGTAGTCCTATGAGCACACGGTTTGATTATTTTGTTGTTTTTGCCGAGATGCGCACAGGCTCGAACTTTCTTGAGGCCAATATCAACAGCTTTCCGGCACTGCACTGTCTGGGCGAGGCGTTTAACCCGCATTTTATCGGATACCCCAATCGCGAGGACTGTCTTGGCGTGAGCGAAGAGGCGCGCAATCACGACCCTCTGGTGCTGATCGAGGCGGTGAAGGCGGCGCAGGGGCTGGCGGGCTTTCGCTTCTTTCATGACCACGAACCGCGTGTGCTTGAGACCGTCTTGACCGATCCGCGCTGTGCCAAGATTATTCTCACGCGCAACCCGGTGGAAAGCTATGTCAGCTGGAAAATCGCGCAGGAGACAGGGCAGTGGAAACTGACCAATGTTGCAAAGCGCAAAGACGCCAAGGCGGTTTTTGATGCCGAGGAATTTGGCACACATCTTGAGGCGCTTCAGGCGTTTCAGCTGCGGCTTATGAAGGCGCTTCAGACCACGGGGCAAACCGCGTTTTATGTGGCCTATGAAGACTTGCAGGATGTCGACGTGATGAACGGTCTGGCCGCTTATCTGGAGCAGGATGACAGGCTTGAGCGACTTGACCGCAACTTGAAGCGCCAGAACCCCGAGCCGCTTTCCGAGAAAGTCGAGAATTTTGAGGAGATGGAGGCCGCGCTTGCCAAAACAGACCATTTCGGACTTGGACGGACCCCGAATTTTGAAGCGCGGCGCGGCGCGGCTGTGCCGAGCTATGTGGCCTGCGCAAAGACGCCGCTTTTGTTTTTGCCAGTGCGCTCGGCGCCCGAAGACGAGATATTGAGCTGGATGGCCGCGCCTGACGGCGTGACGGAGGACAGGCTTCAGAGCGGCTTTAGCCAGAAAACCCTGCGCCACTGGATGCGCGCCAACACAGGCCACCGCAGTTTTTGTGTGGTGCGCCACCCGGCCCTGCGCGCGCATCGTGCCTTTTGTGAGCGGATCTTGAACAAAGGGCCGAAATGTTACCCCGAAATCAGGCGCACGCTGCGGCGGGTGCACAAGCTGCCGATTCCGAAAGAGGCGCCAGACGCGGGCTGGAGCCTTGCCGACCACCGCGCCGCCTTTTGTGCGTTTCTGGAGTTTGTCAAAGCGAACCTCTCTGACCAGACCGCCGTGCGCGCTGATGCGGCTTGGGGCAGTCAGGCGGGCATATTGCAGGGCATGGGAAACTTTGCGCTGCCCGACTTTGTGCTTCGGGAGGACGAGCTTGAGGCCTATCTGCCTGCTGTTGCCTTGCAAGTGGGTGTGATGCATGAGGCCACAGCGCCCGCGCCTGCGCCAGACACGCCCTATTGCCTCGACCAGATTTATGACGACGACATCGAGGCGCGCGTGGCCGAGACCTACCAGCGCGACTATTTGGTTTTTGGCTTTGGGCGCTGGCGCTAGGGCTTAAGCGACCTGCTTGCTCACATCTTCGGTGATGATTGTGTAGAGCGTGCTGGCGTTCTTGTTGGAGCGGAGCTTGCCGCAGCGGGCAGCATCGCGCAACGCACGCGAGACTTTGGCCAGTGCCTTGAGATGTTCTACGCCGGCATCACTTGGCGCAAAGAGCGCAAAGGCCAAATCGACCGGGAGCTTGTCAACTGCGTCAAAATCAATCGGCTTTTCAAGCAACACAAAGACGCCAACCACTTTTTCTAGCCCGTCCACATGGGCGTGGGGCAATGCAACGCCATTGCCAACACCTGTAGGGCCAAGGCTTTCGCGCTCTTGAAGTGCGCGCACAGCAACGACAGGGTCTATCCCGTAAACAGCGCCGGCGGTTTCGCCCAGCTCTTGCAACAGGCGCTTTTTGCTCGAGGCAGAGGATAACACCCTGACTGCCTCGGGCTTTAGTAAAGAGGACATTTGCATCGTTCGTCTACTGCTCCACAGACGCGACCGACTGCGCCTGTTATTTACCTGGGTCTATCCAGCCGATATTGCCATCTTCGCGGCGATACACGACGTTTAGGCCGTCTTTACTCTCGTTACGAAAAATCAGAACAGGAGATCCTGCAAGTTCCATTTGCATAACAGCTTCTCCGACGGAGAGCGATGGTATTTTTGTTTCCATCTCTGCAATGATCATGGGTTGAAGCGTATCTGGCTCCGAATCCTGACTTTCGTGATCCGAGGCGAGGATATACGAGGACGCTCCGAAAAGTTCAACCGGTTCCACCCGATCTTTATGATGGTCTTTCAGACGGCGCTTGTAGCGCCTCAGCTGCTTTTCCATTTTCTCGCAACAGCCGTCAAATGCGGCATAGATTTCATTGGCGCTGGCCTTGGCCGAGGCTGTGAGACCCGTCGAAAGATGCACGGTCGATTCACAGTTGAACTCGTGACCACTTTTGGAGAAAACAACGAGCGCTTCTGTGGGACGTTCGGCATATTTTGCGACGGCGGCCCCAAGCTCTTCTTTCACATGGGTTTGCAGTGCTTCCCCGATGTCGATTTGCTTTCCGCTGATTTGGTAGCGCATCTTCTCTCCTTCACTCAATTGTATAGCCCAGCCCTGCGAGCGCATCTGCGGCACAGGATGAGGCGGTTATTATATTGAAATAGGGGTTGTTTTTGGTTTGAACAGAGCCGCTGCAAAAAATGCAGGTCACGCTATTTTGTTCAGTGAGAAAACAAGATCCCATAGCCCATTTGAGGCTTTTGGGCGGGGGCTTGTCAACTGAAAGAGCGAATTGTCGCCAAAATTCAGGAGATGCGGAAACTGTCGCCGAGATAGACGCGGCGGACATTCTCGTTTTCCACAACTTCGCTTGGTTTGCCCGACATCAGGACGGTTCCGTCGTGCAGAATATAGGCGCGATCGACGATTTCGAGCGTTTCGCGGACATTGTGATCTGTGATCAGAACGCCGATGCCGCGGGTTTTCAGATCGGCGACCAGCGTGCGGATATCGCCGACCGAGATCGGATCGACGCCTGCGAACGGCTCGTCAAGCAGGAGATAGGAGGGGTTGGCCGCCAGACAGCGGGCAATTTCGACGCGCCGCCGCTCGCCGCCTGACAGGGCCATGGCAGGCGCACGGCGCAGATGCTCGATCGAAAACTCCGACAAAAGCTCTTCCAGCTTTTTGGCGCGTTCGCGCCTGTCTGGCTGAACCACTTCGAGCACCGCGAGGATATTGTCTTCGACAGACAGGCCCCTGAAAATCGACATTTCTTGCGGTAGATAGCCGATTCCAAGCCGCGCGCGGCGATACATCGGCAGATCTGTCACATCGGTGCCATCCAGCAGAACGTGGCCGCCCTCGGCCTGAACCAGACCCGCGACAGTGTAAAATGTTGTTGTTTTTCCAGACCCGTTCGGCCCAAGCAATGCTACAACTTCGCCCCGCTTGAGCGACAGCGAGACATCCCGGATCACCGGGCGGCGCTTGTAACTTTTGCGCAGGTTGCGAACTTCCAGGCCCTTTGAGCCTTCGGCAACAGACAGATTGGGCAGATTAGTTTTTGACATTGAGCACCGTCTTCACGCGGCCTTCCATTTTGGCTGCGCCTGCATTTGTATCGACCCGCATTTTATCGGCTGTGATCGCGGTGGTGCCCTGCACCAGCAGCACATTGCCCGACAGAAGAATGATACCTGAGGCGACGTTATAATCTGCCTCTGCGGCCTCGGCGGCGTCTTCACCGCTCACAAGCGTGACCCCGCCAGACGCCTGCAGCCGAGCAATTCGGGAGCGGTCCGAATTATACAGAATGCTCACGGAGGCGGCAGAAATACGCATTTCGCCCTGCCCGATCAGAACATTGCCAGCCAGAACAGCGGAGCCTGTGGTCTGGTTGATATCCATCGTGTCGGCAGAGACTTCGACAGGCGCGCCGCTGTCTTGCTTGAGATTGCCAAACGCGATGTTTGCGCCTTGTGACGCAACAGGGCCGGCAAGCACAGCGCAAAGCGAGGCAACAATGAAAAAGCCAATACGCACAGTTCTATTCCTTATCGTTCACAGGTGTATATACCAGCTTCACACCGTTTTTTAGCAAAATATGCGCTTCTTTTTCCCCCTTGGGAACCTCAAGCGTCATTTGACCCGCCGTCACCGTAAAGCCCGGCCCTGCACCCGCCACCTGACCCAAGCTTCCGGCGTTCAAATCGGTCAGGCTGAGGACCAGCTTTTGCGCTGTGAACTGGTAGCCTGTTGTTGTTGTCGCAAAAACCTCACCCGAAAGAACAAGCGTTTGCTCGGCTGGATTGTGCAGCGCCATATCGGCGGATAAATCAACTCTCTGGCCCGAGGTAAGCTTGATCTGCGCGGTGACGTCTTGCGCTTCCAGCAGGCTGGGATCGTCTGTGTTTTGGCGCGCAAGGTCCGCACGCAGCGAGATCAGATCGCCCCGCGGCGTGACGCCAAAAACCTCGGGCTGGGATATTTGTTGTGTTTGGGTGCGCTCTGCAAGATCGCTCTCGGAAAACGGAATGGTGGCGACAGGATCAACGCTTTTGGACAGCAAAAACAGTGTCGAAAGCATACCAAGCGCAATCACTGGCAAGATAATTTTTGCCCATGCCACCAATTTTGTATGCCTGTCGATCCGGCTTTGCATCTGTTCGCAACCCTCCTGCGCTTGTGCGCATTACGCGTGTGCGAAAATATCGGTTTCGGGCCAACCTTCCAGATCAAGCAGGGCGCGCGTGGGAAGAAAGCGGAAACACGCTTGCGCAAGCTCGTCACGGCCCTCGCGCGCGAGCATCACATCGAGCTTTTCGCGCAGCTTGTGAAGGTGCAAGACATCAGAGGCGGCATAGTCGATCTGCGCTTTGGTCAGGGTATCTGCGCCCCAATCAGAGCTTTGCTGCTGCTTGGAGATGTCTTCGTTGAGAAGCTCTTGCAACAGGTTTTTCAGGCCGTGGCGGTCGGTATAGGTCCGCACCAGACGGCTGGCGATCTTGGTGCAATAGACCGGCGCTGTGAGCGCGCCAAACGTATTTTGCAGCGCGGCAATATCAAAGCGGCCAAAATGAAAAAGCTTGAGCACATCGGGGTTTGTCAGCATGGCGCATAGATTGGGGGCGTCTGTCTGGCCCTGAGCAATCTGGACAAGATGCGCATTTCCATCACCAGAAGACATCTGAACCACACAGAGCCTGTCACGGTTGGGATGCAGACCCATTGTCTCGCAATCAATCGCCACAACAGGGCCAAGATCAAGGCCATCAGGGAGGTCGTTTTTATATAGGTGGTTGGTCATGTCATTCCTCTGGGGTTCTGCAGGAATGGCGCCCGGCAAAAGAGCTCCAGCTTCGCAATTTTCCATGCAGTGTTAGAGCCATAACGAGATGGCCTCAAGGCAAAATGGTCTGGCAGAGAGTCTATCACGACAGTCAAACGCACCGCGCCGTGGCGGCTTGGATGTTGAACTTGCCTTCAAACTTTAGAGAACATAAATAGAACTCAAACATCGCTGTGGTGCGGAACAGAAAGATGCGTGAACAAGATGCAGCCCTCAAATTTAACCGTCGGTAGTATATGCTCAGGTATTGAGGCTGCGAGTGTTGCATGGGCAGATATCGGCTTCACATTTGAGTGGTTCTCCGAAATTTCAGATTTTCCTTCAAAAGTCTTGGCTCAAAGGTACCCGCAAATCCCGAACCTTGGCGATATGAGTCACATTTCAGAGATGTTGATATCTGGCGCCATAAATTCTCCCGACGTGATATGCGCAGGCACCCCATGCCAGTCCTTTTCTGTGGCCGGATGGATGAGCGGCCTAACAGACCTGAGGGGCAATCTCACGCTTGAATTTGTAGAAATCATTAAAGCAAATGACGCCGTTCGCAAAATATCAGGACAGCCACGCTCGATCGTCTTTTGGGAGAATGTGGAAGGCGTTCTTCGTGATAAAACAAACGCGTTTGGATGTTTGCTATCTTCGTTGCTCGGGGTTCAAAACGAAATTAGACCTCGCAATGGTTGGCCCAAAGCTGGAATGGCGCGCGGCCCTGAAAGAACTGTTGCCTGGCGAGTCCTTGACGCAAAATACTTTGGATTGCCGCAACAACGGCGCCGGCTGTATTTGGTTGCTGGAGGTCCTGATTTATCGCCCGAGAACATCTTATTTGAGCGTCATGAGGGCATTGGTTTACCGAACTATCCTGCAAGTGAGTTGAATTTCACATTAAATGGTCACTCATTTGAAGTGTTTCGCTCCTATACTGATTGTCTATATGCGGCCTATGGAACAAAATGGAATGGCAATGCCGCTGCTTACAATGGGTCTCTATTTGTCTGTCAAAACGATCGACTCAGGAGGCTAACACCTTTGGAGTGTGAGCGGATAATGGGATTTCCCGATGGCTATACAAAAATAGAGAAGGCTAAGCCGACGGCGCGATATCAAGCGATAGGAAACAGCTGGTCTGTTCCGGTTGTTCGTTGGCTTGGAAACCGAGTGACGCAGCAATTGGCAAAGACTCACCACGATCCCGCTATTGATATTCCAGACGACTATAGGATTTTCGTCGATAAAAATGTGGAGATATTTGGCCTCCAGGACGACCCGTTTTGGATAGACAGTGACCGCTACCTGAATTGTTCTCCTGTTCCTTCGAAGGCCACCATTGGTAATCTGAGAGATATTGTTGATCCCGAAGCGGATGAAAAATTTTACTTAACACCCGTAGGCTGCAAAGGCATCCTTCGTCGCCGTGCAGAGCGGAATTTAAGAATTAATCCTTTGTTAGAGGAAAGGCTAATTCGGATATCTTCACAATGGTCAGATGAGAAAATTGAAGCAATTTCCAAAATACAGCCGAGGGGTAGATTTGGCCGCTTAGCTTAGTGAATAATTATTTTTGGCAGTGATTATGTTAATTTTCTTTCCAAGGCTTTGCGCCACTTCTGAATATCATACCATCCACAACCAATGCAGCCTTTTTCCGCAGCCTTGCCGTTTTTGGGAAACCGCATATCCCAAGCTTCAACCCCGTGATAAAAGAAATCTATTCCAAAAATCTTCCCTCTAACCCCCGATTGGTAACAGGATCGGCATACTTCTCTTTTTTGCTGATTTCGTTGATTTGACAAAAGCTGGAAATCATTCACGATCTCGGCATCCGAGAGATCGTTCAGGCTCTCCCTTCTGGTCTCATGATCCCATCATATTTCGGGAAACTTGTGATCAGGAAGCAGCCCCTCCTTTCGGCCCACCTTGCCTTCGAATGCGTCGTAGCTTTTGAGAAGTCTAATGATCCTATTTCGTGTATCGGAAGACCATTTCTCATAGCCCGAGACTCCACCCCGCTTTAGCGGCAATAACATCAAATGTGTTTTATTGGCGTTACATTGCTTACAACTACGGCTTGTGTCGGTTGCCAAAGTATAGCCAAACTCCTTTAGGTCTTGAATTCTTCGCGCCCAATTTGGGTTGGTGGGAAGTTCGCACCCGACACACACCCAGCGCGGCGTACCCGACAAGACATCAAAGAACGCCTTAGTTGTTGTCGCACCCGGTTTACTCTTCCAGAACTTTGCTTGTTCTTCCTGCCATTGCGCCCAGCTGTTCGGATTTAATTCCTCATAAACTTCAGCCAAATACTTATCTATTTTGGTGTCAGGAATGTCTGTTCCAGTTCTCCGATATTCAATTGGAATTGATAACTCTAATTCCAAATTCGGGTAAGAAAAAACAACATCTACGTACCGTTCTGACGCCTTACTGTGAGACCTTGTTAGAAGACGCTGAACCTTTTGCACCCAATATCCTTCGTTTATCGCTTATCAATAGAACAAAGCCTCACCATTTTTGGTCAGCTCGCTGAGGTGTCTTTTGCACCATGTGAAAACGTTACGTCCCGAGAAGTTGGGTGTCAAATACCGCAAGCTCGCGCCCAAAATGAAAGCGGCGAGAGTGAATTATCTGCATATGTATCTGCGGGCAGCGGAGGGGGTGTGGTTTGTTTCAGCCCTGAACCGACTTTTAAATGCTGCTTGCATTATCGCACTCTTTCGCCCCAAGGCGGAGGGGTGAGTGGGTAGCGGCCAAACAGTCGGGCCGTCTTTTGCGCCAGGTTGTTTCTTGCATCGGCGCGTTACGGGGCGGCGGGGGTGGGGTGATTTTTGGGCCGGACATCTTCGAGGGCGGCATAGAATGCGGGCAGAACCAGCAGGATCAGAACGGTCGCCGCGAGAAGTCCGAAGACGACCGAGATCACCAGTGGTTTGAGGGTCTGGGCTTGGGTCGAGGTTTCCAGGAGCAGCGGTGCCATGCCCATGATGGTGGTGGAGACCGAGACAAAGATCGGTCGGAACCGCGAGCGCACGGCTTCGCCCGCGGCCAGCGCGGCAGAAAGCCCCTCGGCGCGGCGGGCATTTATGACACCGACCAGCAGAATCGCATTGTTGACCACGATACCGGCCAGCGAGGCCGCGCCCACCAGTGAGGGCATGGAGATATTGTAGCCCATCAGGACATGGCCCCAGATCACCCCGAGAAACGCGAGCGGGATCGTGATCATGACGATCAGCGGCTCGATATAGCTGTGGAACTGGAAGCTGAGCACCACATAGATCCCCAGCAGCCCGATCAGGAAGCCGCGCAGGATTGAGGCGACGGTTTCTGCCGAATTCGCCGCTTGCCCGCCGACGTCAAAGGTCAGGCCGGGGGTGGCGGAGACAAGCTCGGGAAGAAAGCCCTCTGTCAGCCGGGCGGTGATTGCGTCGGCGTTGCCGATCCGGCCATCCACATCGGCTGAAACGGTCACTGTGCGCAGGCCGTTGCGACGCGAGATGCTGCCCCAGCCGCGGGCCTCGGCAATTGTCACCACATTGGACAGTGGCACAGTGCCACCGCCCGGCAGGGCGATTTCGAAGGCTGTCAGGTCATCGCGGGTGGCACGGTCGCGACCTGTCAGGCGCACTTCCAGATCCCACGCCAGATCACCACGCCGGATTTCGGCCAGTTGGGTGCCAAGAAAGGCTGCGCGGAGTTGGCTGGCAACATCTGTCGCGGTCAGCCCCATGGCTTCGGAGCCGGGGGCAAGGGTCAGGCGCAATTCCGGCGCTCCGGGGCGCAGATCAAGGATCGCATTGCGCACACCGGCATAGGTTTGCAGGTCTGCCAAGGTGGCGCGGCCACTTGCTTCCAGCGTGGCGAGATCGGGATGGCTGAGGCGCAACTCGATGGCGATACCCTGCGGCCCGATGCCCGGTTCGGTCAGGATCAGCGAGGAAACGCCGGGCAGCGGGCCGATTTCTGCGCGCCAGAGCGTGACGATATCGTCAAGTGTGCTGCTGCGGACCTCGGCACCGAGCAAATCAATCGCAACGGTGGCCACATGGGCACCGCTTTCGCCAGCAGACAGGTTGCGGCCAAGCCGTGTGATACGGCGGATGACCAGTGGTTGGGATTGAGGCTGTTCGGGCGTCAGGCGCGCGTTCACGCGGTCAAGTGCCCTCTCGACCTGCGCAACGGTTTCGCTGGTGCGGGCCAGTGGCGTGCCTGCGGGCAGCATCAGCCGCGCCTCGAGCACATCACCGTCGATCTCTGGCATGGCCTCGCGCTTCACGACGCCGCCGCCCAATGCGCCAGCCGTCAGGATCAGCGCACCAATCGCCAGCCCCGCAACGAGCCAGCGCCCACGGATCGCCATATCGGCCAGACGGCCCATCGCTTCGCGCAAAGTATCAAAGCCTGCATCAAACCGGCTGCGGAACCGCGAGGGCGTGGTCTCCTTGATCCCGCCTTTCAGGTGATGTGGCAGGATCAGGAAGGCTTCAACAAGCGAGGCGGCCAAGGCCGCCAGCAGGACCACCGGCAACACATCGAGCACCGCACCCAATTCGCCGGCCAGAAACGCCAGCGGCAGGAACACAGCAAGGGTGGTCAGGAAAGACGAGATCACGCCGGGCGCCACAGCGGAGACGCCAGCCGCAACATTTTCGACCGTTGCGCCCTTGGTGGAATGCACCGCAATGGAATCTGCGATCACGATAGAGTCGTCCATCACGATCCCGATCGCCATCAACAGCGCAACCAGCGTCATCATGTTCAGGCTCAGCCCTGTCAGTGCCATCCAGAGGAATGCGCCAGCAAAGGCCACGGGCAGGCCCATCGCGGCCCAGATCGCGAAACCGGGGCGAAAGAACAGGCTCATCACCGCCACGACCAGCACAAGCCCGACCACCCCGTTCTGCACCAGCATGACGAGCCGGTCGCGGATGATTGAGGTCACATCCTGCACCACTTCGACCTTGATCGTATCGGGCAGGCGCGCGCGCTCTTGCGCCACCAGCTCGGCCACGGAATCAAGCACACGCAGCGCATCGGCATCGAGCGCCTTGGCCACGTCAATCACGATGGCCGGAATGCCATCGACAAAGGCGCGGTCCTGTGGCGGCTCAAAGCGCTCCTCGATCAGGGCGACATCGCCCAGCGTCAGGGTTGCGCCGTTCGGCAGGACCATAACCGGAATCCGCGCCAGCGTGAGCGCCGTGTCGCGCTCGGCGGTAAAGCGCAGGGTCGTGTCCACGCCCGGCCCGTCCAGTGTTCCGGCGGGGAGATCAATATTTTGGGCCGCGATGGCGGCGGCCAAAGCGGCAGGTGTCAGACCGTGGCTGTCAAGCACGGCGCGGTCTGCCGTGATCGAGAGTGTCCGCACGCCCAAGCCGCCACGGGTCACGCGGGCGATGCCGGGCAAGGCTGTGAGGCGGTCGGACAGGCCATCGGCGTAAAGATCAAGCTCGCCCAGCGGCAAATCACCGGAGATCGCGACCGATGTGACCGGATCAGAGCGGTGCAATTCGCGCACCACGACGGGATCGGCGCGCTCGGGAAAGCTGTCGATCGCCGCCGCTTCGGTGCGCAGAGAATTGACAAAGCGCAGCGCATCATTGCCCGGCGCCAGAGTGGCCACGGCGCGCGCGCGGCCGGTCTGCGCGTTGCAGGTCAGGGTTTCTAGCCCCTCGACGCCTTGCACCCCGTCCCAGAGCGGGGCGCAGATGGCCGTTTCCACATCTTCGGCGGCCGCCCCGCGGTAGGGCACTGTGATCTCGGCTTCGACCGCGCGGAAATCGGGAAAAGTTTCGCGCAAGAGACCCGGTGCCGCGAACACACCGGCTGCAAGAAAAAGAAGCAACAACAGGTTGCCTGCTGTCGGATGGCTAGTGAACCAGCGGATCATTTCAGCGCCTCAACGGGTGTCAGCGCCATGCCGGGGATCGCCGGAGCTATGTCGTCGATCACAACGCGGTCGCCCGCAGCGAGACCATCAGCAATAATGACCCGGCTGTCTTGGGAAAATGCGGCTGTGACAGGGCGCAGCGCCAGCAGATCATCAGCATCGGCCACGCGCACAAAGCCGCCATGCAGCGCCGCCTCGGGAATGGCGATTGCACCGGCGAGGGGCGCGCCCGCGAAAGACAGTTGCACCTGCATATTGGGAACAAGCGGCAAGCGGCGCGGCGGGTCTGCGCCCTCATAGGGCGCATCGACGGCCACCACCACCGGCACAGTGCGCGCGCGAGCGTCGAGCGCGCCTTCGATGCGGACCACACGGGCGGCCCATATCTGGGCCGGGTCCGACAGCGGGCTGAGGGTTACATCAATCTGTTTGGCCGGCGTATCCCGCATCAGTGTGGCAACGGTCGTGCCTTGGGGGATGGCGCCGATCAGGCGGCGAAAACTCTCGATCGGCAGATGCGCCACGACCTCGGCAACCGCGATGCTGTCTCCACGGATCAGGATCTGACCCGGCGCGACGGTCTGGAAACGCTCTGCGGCCACATCGGTTATGCGCAGGTTGAAAGGTGTGCTCAGCGTTGTGCGCTCCAGCGCCCGCTCTGCGCGGTCAATGGCCGCGGCACTCCGCTCGACCTGCGCCGCGATCCGCGCCTCTCGGGGCGGGATCAGCGAAAGGCTGTTTTCCAGCTCTGTCACGGTGCGGCGGGCCAGAAGCGTGGCGCGCTCTGCCTCATCGGCGCGCGACTGCGGGACAGTGCCCTGATCAAAGAGAGTGCGGGTTCGGGTCAGCTCGGCTTGGGCGAGCGTCAAGCGGGTGCGCTCCAGATCAAGGATACGGGCTGTGTTGGCGGCCTCGGCCGTCAACTGCGCGCGTTCGGCGGCGAGCACCGCAAGATCGGCCTGCGACTGGGCGAGCGCCAGTTCGTAATCGGCCGGATCGATCCGCAACACCTCGGTTCCGGCGGGAATCATCCGCCCGGCGTCGAGATCCGGATGGCGCCAGACCACCTCGCCCTGCACCTCGGCCACTGCGACCCAGCTTTGCGCTGCGCGCAGATTGCCCCAAGCGATCGCCGTTGGGCGCAGCTCGTCCTCTGCAACGGTCATCACATGGACGGGCAGCGCCGGTGCCTGCGCGTCTGTCCGGGCGGGACCGGGGGCCGATGCAATCATCCAGGCCGCAGCAGCGACCCCGAGACCAATCGGCGGCAAGGCAAAGAGCGGAGTGAAACGCATTGGCTTAATCCTGTGCTCTGCGCATCCGCGCCAGTATGTTGTCGCGCAGCACAAATTGGTGGTAGAGCGCGCCGGCGATATGCAACGCCACCAGCGCCAGCAGAATAACTTTCATCACGTTGTGGCCCTGTGCGGCGGCTTGAAGACCGCCAAACCACGCCACCGAGCCGCTGACCGGCATCAGGATCATCAGCGCGTAGAGACCAACATGGGTGATCTTGGCGAGGACGCCTTGCAGCCTGTTGGCCTCCTGCGCCGGCAAAACCCCGCGCCGAGCACGCAGCATGAGCCGCCAGAGCGCAAAGATCAGCACGAGAGCGCCCCCCGCCACATGGGCCAACACAAGCGGATCAAAGCCGGCCTCAAGCCCGTCGGTAACCCGGCCCCAGGCGGTCGAAATCGCATCCTTGAAGATATATTGCTGCGCGATCAAAGCAAAAACGAGCCAATGCAGCACAATCTGCAGGCGGGAGTAGCGGGTCGGAGCGTCTGTGGCGGGCATATGGGCGGTCTTTCAATCTGGAAAAGCGACTCAGGAAGATGGTTGCCTGTGTCGGCAATATAAGTTAGTTTGTTATCACTAACAAGGGGTGAGCTATGTCGGGGCGTCAAACTGCGGAAGACCGCAAAGCACAGATCGTGGCCGTGGTGCTGCAAATTGCCGATGAGATCGGGCCTGACAGGCTCAGCACCACCGATGTTGCGCGCGCCATCGGCATCAGCCAGCCTGCGATCTTCCGGCATTTTCCAACCAAAAGCGCCCTCTGGCTGGCTGTGGCCGAGAGCGTTTCGGAGCGGTTACAGCGCGACTGGGCCGCAGCCGAAGCCGAGGCAAGCGGGGCGCACCCGCGCCTGAAGGCGCTGATCATGGCGCAACTCTCTGCCATTGCAAAGACCCCTGCCCTGCCGTCGCTCTTGTTCTCGCGAGAACTGCAGGTGGAAAACATGGCCCTGCGCGACGTGTTTCACAGGCTTCTGGGCGCATTTCAAAGCCGCCTGATCGAGGCGATCCGCGACGGCCAAGCCACGGGCGATATATGCGAAACTGTCAGCCCCGAGGATGTTGCCAGCTTGCTGACCTCGCTTGTGCAGGGCGTCGCGATCCGCTGGACCCTTGGCGCGCGGAGCTTTTCACTTGTCCACGAGGGCCTGCGCCTGTTTGACGTCCAAATCGCGCTTTTGCGCAGATAACACGGCGCCTGCGACCCTCCGCGCAGGTCTGGGAGCGCAATTACGCCCGCAAATTCAGCGATGTGGGTCTTGGCTGCCTGCATTTTAATCAACGCTAAAGTCCTGAGGGTTAATTTCGGCCCGATATCTGCCATTCCTCTGAGCATTGTGATGCATATAGCGGCAACACCACAGCTTGCCGGAGGCGTCACATCACCCTGACCATTCCCATAAACCTGCCCGATAAGAGCAGCTTGCAGCCCCGTGCTGTGGGGGCGGCACGGCTGTCGGTCTGTGGCGATGCGATGGGCAAGACGCGCTTGCAGGTCTTGCGTCAATCCGGCTCGCTCAAACTGGTCTTTCCGCAGACGCACCGCACAGATGCCGAGGTGGTGCTCGTCAATACCGCCGGAGGGATCACGGGCGGCGACAGGTTTTCTCTGGATATAAATGTGCAGGACGGGGCCAAACTGACGCTCACAACCCAAGCCGCAGAGCGCGCCTATCGCGCGCAACCCGGCGAGGTCGGGAGCGTACAGACCAAGCTCACTGTCGCAGATGGCGGGTGTTTGAACTGGCTTCCCCAAGAGCTGATCCTGTATGACCGCTGCGCCCTGCGCCGCCGTCTGGAGATATCGCTTGGCCCTGCCGCACGGCTCCTGATGGTGGAGCCGCTGGTCTTCGGGCGCGCCGCAATGCCCGAGCGGCTTGAGGATATCTTCTTTCAGGATCGCATCACGATCTGGCAAGCCGGCAAGCCGCTCTACATCGACGGGATTGATCTTGGCGGCAATGCGGCAGCGCATCTGGCGCGCCGTGCTCTGGCAAACGGGGCTGGCGCTCTGGCGAGCGTTGTTATGGTCGCGCCTGATGTCGAGAGCTATCTGCCCAAACTACGAGCGCTTTTGCCCGCGACGGCGGGGGCAAGCCTCTTGCGCCCCGGTGTGCTTTTCATCCGGCAGCTCGCAACAGAGGGGTTTGCACTGCGGCGCGCGCTCATCCCTATGCTCGAGCACCTTTCAAACCACATTTTGCCCACGTCCTGGAGGCTGTAACTCATGCAACTGACCCCGCGTGAAAAAGACAAACTGTTGATCGCCATGGCCGCCGAGGTGGCCCGCAAGCGGCTGGCCCGTGGGGTCAAGCTGAACCACCCCGAGGCGATTGCGCTGATCACAGATGCAGTGGTCGAAGGCGCGCGCGACGGGCGCTCTGTGGCCGATATGATGGAGGCAGGCGGCTCTGTGCTCAGCCGTGCGCAATGCATGGAGGGCATCGCGGAGATGATCCACGAAGTGCAGATCGAGGCCACCTTTCCAGACGGAACCAAGCTGGTCACCGTCCACAATCCGATCCGTTAAACCTTCTTGGGAGCCACAAATGAAACCTATTCTGCGCAGCCTGCCTCTGATCCTACTCGCCAATGCCTCTGTCGCACATGAGGCCTCGCATATGCACCATCACCTGACCGATCCGAACTGGATGCCGCTGGTCGCCGGTTTGCTCGCGGTCGGCTGTCTGGCCGCCCTGGCGTGGAGCCGCAAATGATCCCTGGCGAGCGTTTCCCCGCAGAGGGCGGCATCATGCTCAACGCCGGGGCCGAGGCGATCACGCTTCTGGTGGCCAATACAGGCGACCGCCCTGTGCAAGTGGGCAGCCATTACCATTTTGCCGAGACCAACCCCGCGCTCACATTTGACCGTGTCGCCGCACATGGCCGGCGCCTTGATATCGCCTCTGGCACAGCCGTGCGCTTTGAGCCGGGCCAACGCCGCGAAGTGCAGCTGATCCCGATTGGCGGCGCGCGGCGCGTGTTTGGCTTTAACGGCCACGTTATGGGAGCGCTTTAGATGCCCGTTGAAATCCCCCGCGCGCAATATGCCGCCATGTATGGCCCGACAACGGGCGACCGTCTGCGCCTTGCCGATACCGATCTGGTCATCGAGGTCGAGCGCGACCTGACCACCTATGGCGAAGAAGTGAAGTTCGGCGGCGGCAAGACCATCCGCGACGGCATGGGCCAATCGCAAGTCACCCGCGCGGGCGGGGCCGTCGACACGGTGATCACCAATGCGCTGATTGTGGATCACTCGGGCATCTACAAGGCCGATGTGGCGCTCAAGGACGGCTTGATCCACGCCATCGGCAAGGCCGGAAACCCCGACACGCAATCCGGCGTTGATATCATCATCGGCCCTGGCACAGAGATCATCGCCGGGGAAGGCCGTATTCTGACAGCGGGCGGGATGGACAGCCATATCCACTTTATATGCCCCCAGCAGATGGACGACAGTCTGCACTCCGGCGTCACCACCTGCTTTGGCGGCGGCACTGGCCCAGCGCATGGCACGCTGGCCACAACCTGCACACCCGGCCCCTGGCATATCGGGCGGATGCTACAGTCTTTTGACGGTATTCCCATGAACATCGGCCTTTCGGGCAAAGGCAACGCCAGCCAGCCCGCCGCGCTTGTCGAGATGATCAAGGGCGGCGCCTGTGCGCTCAAGCTGCATGAAGACTGGGGCACAACCCCCGCGGCGATAGATTGCTGTCTGTCGGTGGCCGACGATATGGATGTTCAGGTGATGATCCACACCGATACGCTCAACGAGAGCGGCTTTGTGGAACATACGGTCGCCGCCATGAAAGGCCGCACGATCCATGCCTTTCACACCGAAGGCGCAGGGGGCGGCCACGCGCCTGATATTATCAAGATTTGTGGCGATGCAAATGTCCTGCCCTCCTCGACCAATCCGACACGCCCCTTTACAGTGAACACGCTGGAAGAGCATCTAGATATGCTCATGGTCTGTCACCACCTCGACAAATCCATTCCCGAAGACATCGCCTTTGCCGAAAGCCGCATCCGCCGCGAGACAATTGCGGCCGAAGACATCCTGCATGACATGGGCGCCTTCTCGATCATCGTCTCTGACAGTCAGGCCATGGGGCGCGTCGGAGAAGTGATCATCCGCACATGGCAAACGGCCGATAAGATGAAAAAGCAACGCGGCCCGCTCCCTGAAGAAACCGGGGACAACGACAATATGCGCGTGCGCCGCTATATCGCGAAATACACAATCAACCCCGCGATTGCGCAGGGCGTGAGCCATGTAATCGGCGATATCAACATCGGCAAACGCGCCGATCTGGTTTTGTGGAGTCCTGCCTTTTTCGGGGTGAAGCCCGAGATGATCCTTATGGCCGGTTCAATCGTGGTCGCCCAGATGGGCGATCCGAACGCCTCGATCCCGACTCCGCAGCCCGTCTACAGCCGCCCGATGTTCGGCGCCTATGGCAGCGCGCTGCGCCACAGCTCGGTGAGCTTTGTGTCAGGCGCTGCGCAAGCGGCGGGCATCGGCGAGACGTTTGGTCTGGCCAAAGAGACCGTTGCGGTGAAAAACACCCGCAAGATCGGCAAAGCAGACATGATCCTCAACGCTGTCTTGCCCGAGGTCGATGTGCACCCCGAAACCTATGAGGTGCGTGCCGACGGTATCCTGCTCACGTGCCAACCCGCCGAAGTGCTGCCCATGGCACAGCGTTATTTCATGTTCTGAGAGGACACCATGACAGCTTTACCCACCGCACACACCCTGCACCGCAAGGGCCACTGGGCTGGCCCCGCCATGACCTGCGAGCTGGATTATACCGAGCGGTTCTTGCGCCGCAAACGGCTGATCACCTCGACAGGCGAGGCGTTTGTCGTCGATCTGGCGCAAACCACTTCGCTGGATGAGGGCGATGCGCTGGAGCTTGACAGCGGCGCGTTGGTGCAGATCAAGGCGGGTCGGGAAGCGCTCTACAAAGTCTCTGGCCCCGATCTTGTGCGCCTTGCCTGGCACGTGGGCAACCGTCACACGCCCTGCCAGATCGCCCCAGACCACCTGCTCATTCAGGCCGATCCTGTCATTGGCCATATGCTTCAACACCTTGGCGCAACTGTTGCGCCACTCACCGGCCCCTTTACGCCCGAAGGCGGCGCCTATGGGCATGGGCGCACCCATGCGCACGCACACGTCGCAACGGCCCATGACCACTAGCGATATCATCACGCTCGCCCAATGGCTTTCGCCGGCCTTCCCTGTGGGAGCCTTTGCCTATTCGCACGGGCTGGAAGTTGTTATCCAACAACAGACGTTGACCAGCGCGCAAGACTTGCAAGACTGGCTTGCCGATGTGCTGGCGTATGGCAGCGGGCGTAACGAGTGTATCCTGCTGCGCGCCGCCTACGCGTGCACCTCTCCGGCCGCGCTCGCCATGATCAACGAAACCGCCCTCGCCGCCTCCGCCTCGCGCGAGCGGATTTTGGAAACAGAATTGCAAGGCAGCGCTTTTGCCCAGACAGCGGCGGCCATCTGGCTGCGCACCGAACCCGAGGAGACCGCGCCGACAGCGCTCTGTTACCCCGTTGCTGTCGGATATGCCGCTGCGCGCCAGCAGTTTGATGTCGAACTCACTGCGGCGATGTATCTGCACGCCTTTGCCAGCAATCTGGTCTCTGTGGCCGTGCGCGCCGTGCCGCTGGGCCAGACCGAGGGGCAGCGCGTCCTCGCGGCTCTTGCCCCTCTCTGCGAGCAGATCGCCGCGCAGACCGCGGGCATGGCTCTTGATGATCTCAGCAGCACGGCTTTTCTCTCCGACATCGCCAGTATGCATCACGAAACGCTTCAACCAAGGATATTTCGCTCATGACATCTCCCAACGGCCCTCTGCGCATTGGCATCGGCGGCCCTGTCGGCGCCGGCAAAACAACGCTTACAGCCTGTCTTGCGCGTGCATTACAAGCTGATTTTTCCATCGGCGTGATCACCAACGACATCTACACCCAGGAAGACGCAGAGGCCTTGATGCGGATGCAGATCCTGCCGCAGGATCGTGTGATCGGGGTTGAGACAGGGGGCTGCCCCCATACCGCCATCCGCGAGGACGCCTCGATCAACCTCGCCGCAATCGCGCAGATGCGCGCGCGCCATCCCGATCTTGATATTGTGCTGATCGAGAGCGGCGGCGACAATCTTTCGGCAACCTTCAGCCCCGAATTGGCCGATGTGACGATCTATGTGATCGACGTGGCCGCAGGCGAGGACATCCCGCGCAAAGGCGGGCCGGCGCTGACAAAATCAGATGTTCTGGTGATCAACAAAACCGACTTGGCCCCCCATGTCGGCGCATCTTTGGCTGTCATGGGGCAAGACTGTAAAAAAATGCGCGCAGGCCGGCCCTATATATTTTGCGCACTGCGGCAAAATGAAGGAATTGATGAGGTTCTGAACCATGTTCTCGAAATAGGCGGGCTTGGTCACAGCCGGTGAGGGGCAGCTCACCGATGATCTATTTAGATCGGCAATAGGCTGAAATAAAATGGTGCCCAGGAGAGGACTCGAACCTCCACGTCCATACAGACACTAGCACCTGAAGCTAGCGCGTCTACCATTCCGCCACCTGGGCAGGTGTCGATGGCAGCGCTTTAAGCGCGGGGAAGCGCGCTGTCAACGGGATTCAAAGGCTTTTGTGTTGAAACTCTCCATATCGGCTTGCCCAATGCCCCGTGCGCGCGTAGGAAAAGGCAAGTTTATGCCAAACGGAGGCCACCCCATGTCAAAGCTTGTTACCATTTTTGGCGGCTCGGGATTTGTTGGACGCTATATTGCGCAGCAGCTTGCGATGAAAGGCTGGCGTGTTCGCGTGGCGGTGCGCCGTCCCAACGAGGCTTTGTATGTGCGCCCTTATGGCGCTGTCGGGCAGGTCGAGCCGGTCTTTTGCAACATTCGGAATGACGCCTCTGTGGAGGCGGTGACACGCGGCTCTGATGCTGTTGTGAATTGTGTTGGCACTTTTGAGCGCAAGGGAAAGAACAATTTTGACGCGGTCCAAGCCGAAGGTGCGGAGCGCGTCGCACGTATCGCTGCGGCGCATGGCGTTAAAACGCTTGTTCATCTCTCGGCTCTGGGCGTCGACCGTGACCAGCAGAGCGACTACGCCCGCACAAAGCGGGCCGGTGAGGCCGGTATTCTGGCCCATTTCCCAAGTGCAATGATCCTTCGGCCTTCGGTTATCTTTGGTCAGGAGGACGGTTTCTTTAACCGCTTTGCCGGGATGTCCCGGATGGGGCCGATCTTTCCCTTGATCGGGGGCGGCACGAAGTTTCAGCCGGTTTACGTTATGGATGTGGCAAGTGCGGCTGTTGCGGGCGCTGAGGGACACGCCAGCGGAGTCTATGAGCTTGGCGGACCCGAAGCCAAAACCCTGCGCGGCTGGATTGATGTGATTCTGACGGAAGTTCACCGCAAAAAGCCTGTTCTGAACGCGCCTATGTTTGTGGGCCGTATGATGGCCTGGAGCCTTGATCTGGCGCAGAGCCTAAGCTTTGGTATCGCCAAGAACGGGCTGATCACGCGGGATCAGGTCAAACAGCTGCAAACTGATAATGTGGTGCAGGACGGCGCAAAAACGCTGGCGGACCTTGGTATTATTGCGACGGCGCCCGAGGCTGTGATCGGAAGCTATCTCTGGCGCTACCGCCCATCAGGGCAGTATGATGCGATCCGAGACTCTGCGAAAAACCTCAATATTTAAGCGCTGTAAGAGATCGTCAGAAGAACAAGGCCGAGCGCGACACGGTAGATCACGTAGGGTGCAAAACTGACGCTGCGCAAAAGGCGCATCATCAGGCTGAGCGCGCCGAGCGCCGCTATGAAGGCAAGTGCCGCGGCGACGGCGCCGTCTTTGGCGAGCTGTGCGTCGGCTGTCGTGATCACTTCTGCACCGAGCAGTGCCCCGCTGGCGAGGATTGTCGGGATAGACATGAGCATAGCGAGCTTTGCTGAGTCCTGGCGCGAATAACCGAGCATCCGGCCCGCTGTGATACAGATCCCGGATCGGGACGTGCCGGGAATAAGCGCAACAGCTTGCCAGAGACCCATCTTGAGGGCGTCTTTTGTAGTCCAGTCCGTGTCTTTTTTATCGTTTGGGCCGCGCTGGTCGGCCCACCAGAGGAGCAGGCCAAACAACAGCATTGTCCAGCCGATTACTGTCATGGAGCGCATCGCGTCAGACAGGCCTGTGAGCTTTAACACAAGGCCAAAAACGATAGCGGGGAGAGTTGCTATGGTGAGAAGGAAGGCAAGCTTTGCGCCCGCGGTGTCAATCCGACCTGTGAGCATACGAGGAAGACCGGCGAGACCCATGGACACATCGCGCCAGAAATAGAGAACCACGGCGCAGAGTGTTCCGATATGAACGGCCACATCTATGGCAAGGCCTTGATCCGGCGCGGAGGACAGCTCGGAAATCAGGATCAGATGTCCAGATGAAGAGATCGGCAAGAACTCGGTGATGCCTTGCACCAGCGCGACGAGAATCAATAAATAAAACGGCATGAAGGCCCCCGCTCTGGTTGCTCCTTTGCAGCTATAAAGAGCTGACAGAAAAAGAAAAGTCGCTTGATGGGTCCGATTCGGAATTAATAGTTTTGAAAATTGTGCAAAATTGACAATTTGGCGCAGGCTTTTCTAACAATAGGTCAATAAAACTGACTTTCTTTTATTTTTTTGGTGTATTATTGGGGGGGAGAAGAGGGAGATTTGGCTATGGCAAAGCAACCAATGCTGAAATTTGTATCTGTGGAGCGCGATATGCCTGAGAAGCGGGCGGCGGCGGCGCGGAGGCAGGACTTTGGCGAGATTTATCAGGAATATGCTCAGGCCAAGGCCGAGGAGCAGGCCAGCCGCTGTAGCCAGTGCGGGGTTCCTTATTGTCAGAACCACTGCCCGCTGCACAACAATATCCCCGATTGGCTCAACCTGACGGCGACGGGTCGCCTCAAGGAGGCCTATGAGGTCAGCCAAGCCACAAACACTTTCCCCGAGATTTGCGGGCGGATCTGCCCGCAAGACCGCCTCTGTGAGGGCAACTGTGTGATCGAGCAGTCCGGCCACGGCACTGTGACCATTGGCGCGGTGGAAAAATACATCACCGACACAGCCTGGGAAAACGGCTGGGTCACACCCGTGAACCCCGCAGAGGAGCGCCCCGAAAGTGTCGCCATCATTGGCGCCGGCCCTGGCGGGCTTGCGGCGGCAGAGCGGCTTCGGGCCGAGGGCATCCAAGTCACTGTCTATGACCGCTATGACCGCGCGGGCGGCCTGCTGACCTATGGAATCCCCGGCTTCAAGCTGGAAAAAGACGTTGTGATGCGCCGCATTGACCAGCTCGAGCAGGGCGGCGTAACGCTGAAACTGAACTGCAACATCGGCACAGACATCACTTTTGGCGCGCTGCGCGGACAGCATGACGCCGTGATTATTGCCACGGGCGTCTATAAAACAAGGGATTTAGGCGGTGAGGGCGCCGAGGCTGAGGGGATTGTCAATGCGATCGACTATCTCACAACGTCCAACCGTCTGAGCTTTGGCGACGCTGTGCCGGAGTTTGACAGCGGCGAGTTGAATGCGGCGGGCAAAAAAGTCGTTGTCATTGGCGGCGGCGATACGGCGATGGACTGTGTGCGCACAGCCATCCGCCAAGGCGCAGAGAGCGTCAAATGCCTCTACCGCCGTGACCGCGCCAATATGCCAGGGAGCCAGCGCGAAGTGAACAACGCCGAAGAAGAAGGCGTGATCTTTGAATGGCTGGCCGCCCCTGCGGGCTTTGTCGGTAGCCCTGTGAGCGCTGTGAAGGTCCAGAAGATGCGCCTTGGTGCGCCCGATGTGTCTGGGCGGCAAAGCCCCGAAGTGATCGAGGGAGCCGATTACAACGAGGCTGCCGACCTTGTGATCAAGGCGCTCGGCTTTGAGGCGGAAGACCTGCCGACGCTCTGGGACACGCCCGAGCTGCCTGTGACCCGTTGGGGCACGATCAAGGCCGAATACGAGACCGGCGCGACAGAGCTGGAGGGCGTTTATGCCATTGGCGATATCGTGCGCGGGGCCTCGCTTGTTGTTTGGGCGATCCGCGACGGGCGGGATTGTGCCGATGCGATCCTGAGAAAATTTGCCGCCGTTAACAAAATCGCGGCGGAGTGATTCTGGGGGGGTGATATGTGTGCACCCCCCGTGCACAACCCGTGCACCGGCAAAACGGGTTTTGCGCAAAAGCCCAATGATGAACAGATCGGGCGCTGCCCCCATAGGACAACTTGACTGACCCAAACACGAAAAAGAGACGAATGAGCAAAACAAGAGACATCAGCGGACAGTGCCTATGCGGGGCCGTGACAGTGAGCGCCACTGTGACGGAGCCGACTGTGCGCGCCTGTCATTGCGATATGTGCCGCCGTCACACGAGCAGTATGTTTATGTCTCTGAAAACCGACGCAGGCAGTATCCGCCTGAGCGGTCCGGCCAAGAGCTTTGTCTCATCTGAATGGGCCGAGCGCGGCTTCTGCGCAACCTGCGGCTCAACGCTCTGGTACGGGCTGCGCGAAACCGGCGAGATCAACCTTGCGGCAGGTCTGTTTGACAACGCGGGCGGCGCGCCGCTCACCACCGAATTTTTTGCCGATCTGTGCCCGGCGGGCTACGCGCTTGCCGGCGCGCACAGACGGCTGACAACTGACGAAACGATTGCGCTGTTTGCGCCCAAGGAGGACTGAAGCCATGACCACATATGACGAAAACTGGGTGCGTGAAGAAGAAGCCAAGCGCAAATGGATGGCTGAAAACGGGCTATACAGCGAGGAAGAAGAGCATTCATCCTGTGGTGTGGGCCTTGTTGTGTCACTGGACGGGAAGCCGCGCCGCAAAGTCGTGGAAAACGGGATCGCTGCGCTCAAGGCGATCTGGCACCGCGGCGCTGTCGACGCGGACGGCAAGACAGGCGACGGCGCGGGCATTCATGTGCAAATTCCTGCGAATTTCTTTTATGACCAGATCCGCCGGACAGGCCATGAGCCGCGCATGGACGAGCTTATCGCTGTGGGGCAGATCTTTTTGCCGCGCACCGACTTTGGCGCGCAGGAGCGCTGCCGCACGATTGTTGAAACCGAAGTTTTGCGTCTGGGCTATTATATTTATGGCTGGCGTCACGTGCCTGTCGCAATCGGCTGTTTGGGCGACAAGGCCAATGCAACGCGCCCCGAGATTGAACAAATTCTGATTTCAAACACCAAGGGTGTGGATGAAGAGCAGTTCGAGCGCGAGCTTTATGTGATCCGCCGCCGGATCGAGAAGGCTGTGACAGCGGCTGGCATTCAGGGGCTTTATGTGTGTTCGCTGTCGTGCCGCTCTGTGATTTACAAGGGGATGATGCTGGCCGAGCAAGTTGCCGAGTTTTATCCCGACCTGATGGATGAGCGCTTTGAGAGTGCTTTTGCAATCTATCACCAGCGCTATTCCACAAACACCTTCCCGCAGTGGTGGCTGGCGCAGCCCTTCCGGATGTTGGCCCATAACGGCGAGATCAACACACTCAAAGGCAACGTCAACTGGATGAAAAGCCACGAGATCCGCATGGCCTCGAGCTTTTTTGGCGATCTGGCCGAAGACATCAAGCCGATCGTGCAGCCCGGAAGCTCTGACTCGGCGGCGCTTGATGCTGTGTTTGAAGTGCTTGTGCGCGCGGGCCGCGATGCGCCGATGGCGAAGACCATGCTTATTCCGGAAAGCTGGAGCAAGCAGGCTGTCGAGCTGCCCGAAGCCTGGCGCGATATGTATAGCTATTGCAACTCTGTGATCGAGCCATGGGACGGCCCCGCCGCTCTGGCTATGACCGATGGTCGCTGGGTCTGTGCGGGGCTTGACCGCAACGGCCTGCGCCCGATGCGCTATGTTGTGACGGGCGACGGCTTACTGATTGCCGGCTCCGAGGCGGGGATGGTTCCGATTGACGAGGCGGGCGTTGTGGAGAAGGGCGCGCTTGGTCCGGGACAGCTTATTGCTGTGGATATGAAGGACGGCGGCCTGTTTCACGACACCGAGATCAAGGACCGGATGGCTGCGGCGCAGCCGTTTGGCGAGTGGGTCGGCAAGATCAACGAGCTGGAGCAGGAGCTTGCCGGTGTGACCGAAGCGCCGCTGTTTGAGGGCGAGGAGCTGCGCAAGCGCCAGATTGCGGCGGGCTACACTATGGAAGAGCTTGAGCAAGTGCTTGCGCCGATGTGTGAAGACGCCAAGGAAGCGCTGGCCAGTATGGGCGACGACACGCCCAGCGCCGTTCTGTCAAAGCAGTATCGCCCGCTGAGCCACTACTTCCGCCAGAACTTCTCTCAGGTGACAAACCCGCCGATCGACAGCTTGCGCGAGTTCCGTGTGATGAGCCTGAAGACACGGTTTGGCAACCTCAAGAACGTGCTCGACCAGAGCAGCGCGCAGACCGAGATTATTGTTCTGGAGACGCCGTTTGTGGCGAATGCGCAATGGGACGAAGTCACCCGGCATTTCAACGCCGATCTTGTCGAGATCGACTGCACATTTGAGGAGACGGCGGGCGAAAATGCGCTGCGCGACGCTCTGGAGAGCATCCGCCGGCGTGCCGAGGACGCTGTGCGCTCGGGCGCGGGGCATCTTGTGCTCACCGACCAGCACCAGAGCGAGAGCCGCGTTGCGATCCCGATGATTTTGGCGACCAGCGCTGTGCACAGCTGGCTGACCCGCAAGGGGCTGCGGACCTTCTGCTCGCTCAATGTGCGGGCGGCGGAATGTATCGACCCTCATTATTTCGCTGTGCTTGTCGGCTGTGGCGCGACCACGGTGAACCCCTATCTGGCGGAAGACTCGGTGGCTGACCGGATCCGCCGCGGCCTGCTTGACGGGACGCTCACAGAAAACATGGCGCGCTACCGCGAGGCTGTGGACCAAGGCTTGCTCAAGATCATGGCGAAGATGGGGATCAGCGTGATCAGCTCCTATCGCGGCGGTATGAACTTTGAAGCCGTGGGCCTCTCGCGCGCGATGTGTGCCGAATATTTCCCCGGCCTCACCAGCCGCATCAGCGGGATCGGTATTCGCGGGATCGAGCAAAAAGCAGTCTCTATTCACGCCAAAGGCTTTGCGGCCGGTGCGGATGTGCTGCCGATTGGCGGCTTTTACAAAGCCCGCAAATCCGGCGAGACCCATGCTTGGGGCGCGAACACGATGCATATGATGCAAGCAGCCTGCAACCGTGCCTCCTATGAGATGTGGAAAAACTATTCCAAGGCGATGCAATCCAACCCGCCGATCCATCTGCGCGACCTGCTGGCCATCAAACCGCTGGGCAAATCTATCCCGCTGGAAGAGGTCGAAAGCATCACCAGCATTCGCAAGCGCTTTGTCACCCCCGGCATGAGCCTTGGCGCGCTCTCGCCTGAAGCACACAAAACGCTGAACGTGGCGATGAACCGGATTGGTGCAAAGTCCGACAGCGGCGAGGGCGGCGAAGACCCCGCGCACTTCCACCCAGAGCCAAACGGCGACAACCCCTCTGCCAAGATCAAGCAGGTGGCAAGCGGGCGCTTTGGCGTGACGGCGGAATACCTCAACCAATGCGAGGAGCTGGAAATCAAGGTTGCCCAAGGCGCCAAGCCCGGCGAGGGCGGCCAGCTTCCGGGTATGAAAGTCACCGATCTGATCGCGCGGCTGCGCCACTCGACCAAAGGCGTAACGCTGATCAGCCCGCCGCCGCACCACGACATCTACTCGATCGAAGACCTTGCGCAGCTGATCTATGATCTCAAACAGATCAACCCGCGCTGCAAAGTGACTGTGAAGCTCGTCGCATCAAGCGGCGTCGGAACGATTGCGGCGGGTGTGGCCAAGGCCAAGGCCGATGTCATCCTGATTTCGGGGCACAACGGCGGCACCGGGGCCTCTCCTGCGACCAGCATCAAATTTGCCGGTCTGCCCTGGGAAATGGGGCTGACCGAAGCCCACCAAGTCTTGAGCATGAACAACCTGCGCGAGCGGGTCACGCTGCGCACGGATGGCGGGCTGCGCACAGGGCGCGATATTGTCATGGCAGCGATGCTTGGCGCGGAAGAATACGGGATCGGCACAGCCGCTCTCATCGCGATGGGCTGTATTATGGTGCGTCAGTGCCAGAGCAACACCTGCCCTGTAGGGGTCTGCACCCAAGACGAGGGTTTGCGCGCCAAATTTAGCGGCAACGCTGACAAGGTCGTCAATCTGATCACTTTCTACGCGACAGAAGTGCGCGAGATTCTGGCCGAAATCGGCGCGAGAAGCCTTGATGATGTTATCGGGCGCGCCGATCTTTTGAGCCAGGTCAGCCGTGGCTCGGAAAACCTTGATGATCTGGATTTGAACCCGCTTCTGATCACTGTGGACGGCGCAAAAGCGATCACTTATGACCGCGACCGCCCGCGCAACGCTGTGCCTGATACGCTGGATGCCGAAATCGTGCGGGACGCCCAACGCTTCCTTGAGGACGGCGAGAAAATGCAGCTGAGCTATGCTGTCCAGAACACGCATCGCACCGTGGGCACACGCACATCCAGCCATATTGTGCGCAAGTTCGGGATGCGCAACAGCCTGCAGGACAACCATTTGACTGTGAAGCTGACAGGCAGCGCGGGCCAGTCTCTCGGGGCGTTTGCCGCGCCGGGCCTCAAGCTTGAAGTCAGTGGCGACGCCAACGACTATGTCGGCAAGGGCCTGTCGGGTGGTATGATTGTGGTGCGCCCGCCTATGGCGAGCAAGCTCACCGCGAGCGAGAACACCATCATTGGCAATACGGTGCTTTATGGTGCAACCGACGGGCATCTTTTTGCGGCGGGGCGTGCCGGCGAGCGCTTTGCTGTGCGCAACTCGGGCGCGCGCGTTGTGATTGAAGGCTGCGGCAGCAACGGCTGTGAGTATATGACAGGCGGTGTTGCTGTGATCCTTGGCAGCATCGGCGCAAACTTTGGCGCCGGGATGACGGGGGGTATGGCCTATGTCTATGACCCCGACGGCCGCGCGCAAGACCTTATGAACCTTGAAACACTGGTGACCTGCCCTGTGAGCGTGCGCCACTGGGAAGAGGAGCTTAAGGGGCTTGTCATGCGCCATGCTGAAGAGACAGGCAGCCGCAAAGCCTCCGATATTCTGCTGCATTGGGATATGGAAAAGCAGAATTTCCTTCAGATCTGCCCCAAGGAGATGCTCGGCAAGCTGGCCCATCCGCTGACCACCGAAAGCGAAGCTGTGCCAGCCGAGTAAACCGGGCTTGAGACATATGAGGGGGCGGCGCGCGAGGGTGGGCCGCCCTTTTCTTTTGGATTGCTGCTTTTCGGACAGGGCCTTGGCCACTATAGGTAGAGTGTGAAGAAAAAAGCGACCAAGACCCAAGCGCCAGAGCGCAGTTTTCAGCCGCTGAAATGGCTCAAGCGGTGGGGTGTCAGGCTGTGCCTGCTGGTCTTTGGGCTGGGGCTTCTGACTGTCACGGCGCACCGTTTTGTTGCGCCGCCACAGGGGCTTTATATGCGTCAGGAGGCGGCGCGGCTTGGCGGGATCAAACAGAGCTGGGTGAGTGCAGACGCCATTGCACCTGTGATGTTTCGCTCTGTTGTGGCCGCCGAGGATGCCAATTTTTGCGCCCATTGGGGCTTTGATATGACTGCGATCCGCGCGGCGCTGGCCGACGGGACCGGGCGGGGCGCCTCGACACTGACCCAGCAGGTCGTGAAAAACGCCTATCTCTGGCATGGCCGAAACTGGAGCCGAAAGGCGCTTGAGGCTGTTTTGACGCCGCTTGTCGAGCTGATCTGGCCAAAGCGGCGGATTTTGGAAGTCTATCTCAATATTGCCGAGTTTGATGAGGGGGTCTTTGGCGTGAAGGCCGCGGCGCAGCATTATTTTGGCGTGACGCCCGCCCAGCTCAGCCCTCTGCAGGCGGCGCGGCTCGCCGCGATCCTGCCCGCGCCAAAGGAGCGCTCGGCCTCCAAGCCCTCGAGCTTTATTCGCAAGCGCACCGCAAGGATCCGCGACGGCGCTGAAACAATCCGCCGAGACGGGCGCGCGGCGTGTTTCGAGAGTTGAAACTTCTCCGCTAAAGTTGCATTGAAGGGCAGTCCCAATCTTTTGAGCATCTCTTATGGCCACTTTATTTCATGTTCCTCTCTCCCCGTTTTGTCGCAAGGTGCGGCTGAGCCTCGCTGAAAAGCGGATTGAATGTGAGCTGATTGAAGAACGCTATTGGGAGAAGGACAGCGACTTTTTGCGCCGCAACCCGGCAGCGAAAGTGCCTGTTCTCAAGATTGACGGGCGCACGCTTTCGGAAAGTGCCGCGATTTGCGAATATCTGGAGGAAGTCTATCCGGAGGTGTCTTTGATGCCGGCGGCCCCGGCGGCGCGCTATGAGGTCCGCCGTATTGTGGGCTGGTTTGATGACAAGTTTCACAGCGAAGTGACCGCGAACCTTGTTTATGAGCGGGTCAACAAGAAGGTCATGGGGCAGGGCTATCCTGACAGTAAAAACGTGAAGGCCGGCGCGAAGGCGATCAAGTTTCATCTCGATTACATGACATGGCTGTTGGAGCAGCGGCGCTGGCTTGCGGGCAACGAAATGACGCTTGCAGACTTTGCGGCGGCGGCGCATC
>JAHBAN010000248.1 GCA_018500075.1 Flavobacteriia bacterium
ATGTGGCCCAGCCCGAGGCGCGACCCACACAACCTCCCGCCCCGCCGCCATGGCAATCTCGGCCATATCCAGCGCCTCGGGCTGGGCCACATTCAAAACCGCCGGCAAAGCCTCAAGCCGAAGCGCAATCAGGGCCTCCAAAACCCGCGCCAGCTCGGGCAGGGCAATATAGCTGCGCTCAGGTCCGCGCCGCGCGCCAAACCGGTCGATCTGCAAAGGCCCATCCGCCGCCAAAGCCCGAAACAGGCTGTCACAGCCCGCCACATTGCCGAGCCGCAAGACAGAATTGCGCACAGGCCCGCCAAGATGCGAAATCCGGGCCTCCATATCGGCTTTGGCCTGCCCGTAGGCGCCCAAAGGCCACAGCACATCCGCCTCGCCAAAGCCCGATTGCCCCGCGCCATAAACCGCCGCACTCGACAGATGCAGCACCCGCGCCGCGCCGCTGGCCCGCGCGATCATCACAGCCGCCTCCGCCAGCCCGCTGTTCTGCGCAAGCGCGCGCGCATCGCCCGAGGTCACGCCCCAGAGCGCAATCACCGCACTGGCCGCCGGCAAAGGCCCCTCAAGATCCGCCCGCCCGACCCAATGCGGCTGAAACCCCTCAGGCGGGGCCGCGCGCCAGACCCGCGCCAAAGCCCGGCCCAGCTTGCCTGTTTTTCCAAGGATCAGAACCGTTTTCAAAAAGTAACCTTCCTACAGCATTGGGGCTTTCTAGCATCCGCCATCCTGTGTAAACAAATATTAGTGCCCAAATGGTATCTTGGGGGAGGAATCTGTGCGTCTGTTTATGCGGTTTTGTTTTGTGTTGTTTATGTCTCTGTCCCTGACAGGCTGCTCGCTGCCCCGCGGCGCGGCCCTGATGCAGGAGGTGGTGCGCGAAACCAAAGCCGACAGCCCCAGCTTTCAAGTCATCGAAGTAACGCGCGCAGAGCTGACCACCCTCGCCCACTGGCCGCGCGCCCCCCGTCAAACCAAGACCTATTGGCCCAAAGCCTCCAAAGGCCCCGCCTCCAGCACAATCCGCGCAGGCGACACCGTCGATCTGATCATCTGGGACAGCAATGACAACTCCCTGATCACCAGCCCGGGCCAGAAATCTACCGAAATGCGCGGCCTGACGGTCTCGCCCTCCGGAGCGATCTTTGTGCCCTATCTCGACGATGTGGTGATCAGCGGCATGACAGCCAATGATGCGCGCCGCAACATCCAGACCCGCCTGACAGAGATTTCGCCCTCGGCCCAGGTCCAGCTGATCCTCAAGCAGGGCCTGCAAAACTCGGTCGATATGGTCTCGGGTGTGGTCACGCCGGGCACCTATCCCTTGCCCAGCCGCAACTACAGCATTCTCAGCCTGCTCTCCCAAGGCGGCGGGATCGACAAATCCCTGCGCAACCCGCTGGTGCGCCTGCTGCGCGGCTCAAAGACCTACAGCATCCGCGCCGAAGCCCTGCTCTCCGATCAATCCCGCAACATCCTCCTGCAAGGCGGTGACACAATCATCGTGCGCGAGGATGACCGCTATTTTACAGCCCTCGGGGCGACAGGCTCCGAAAAGATCGTCTATTTTGACAAAGAAGCCATCACAGCCATGGAAGCCCTCTCCATGCTCGGCGGCCTCTCGGATGCCCGCGCCAATCTCAAGGCCGTGCTCGTGCTGCGCGAATATCCGGCCCAACAGGTCGGCACAGGGCGCACCAGCCCGGACTTGCCCTATGTGGTCTTCGCCTTTGATCTGACAAATGCCGATGGGCTCTTTGCCGCCCGAAGCTTTGACATTCAGCCCGGCGACACCGTCCTCGCAACAGAATCCGCCGTCAATGCCGCCCGCGCCCTCTTTGGCCTGATCGGCTCGGCCTTCGGCTTGGCCAATACCGTCTCCGGCAACTAGCGCGCCGCGAGGCCCAAAGCCTCCCTCTGCCATCTGCGGTCTGCGCCCGGCGCGGGCCGGGCGCGGCCGTGTCAGGCCCGCGCCGCCGCCATCTGGCAGAGCATCTCGAACATGATCGACACCGCCAGAAAGGCCGTGCCGCCGCTCGCGTCAAACGGGGGCGACACTTCCACCATATCCGCCCCGACAATCTTCACACCGCCCAGCCCGCGCACCACTTGCAACGCCTGATAGGAGTTCGGCCCGCCCACTTCCGGCGTGCCTGTTCCGGGCGCAAAGGTCGGGTCCACAAAGTCGATATCATAGCTGACATACGTCTCGCCCGTGCCCGCAACCTCGCGGGCCTCGGCCATGACATCCTCGACACCCCGCGCATGGAACTCCTCGATCGGCACAATCCGAATGCCCTCGGCGCGGGCAAAATCGCGATCCTCGCTGTCATACTGCGTCCCGCGAATCCCGATCTGGATCACCCGTTTCGGGTCCAATAGCCCCTCCTCACAGGCCCGGCGGAACGGCGTCCCGTGAGTGTACATCATACCGTCAAAATACGAGTGATAGAGGTCGGTGTGGCTGTCAAAATGGATCATCCCGACGGGAGCCTTCTGTGCCACCGCCCGCAAGATCGGCAGGCTTGAAAGATGGTCGCCCCCCGCCGTCAGCGGCAATATCCCCGCCGCCACCACATCCTTATAAAACGCCGTGATCCGCTGCATCGAATCCTGAATATCCGCAGGGTTTGGCCCCACATCGCCAAGATCGGCACAGTTCAGAACCTCAAACGGGCGCACCCCGCTCACCGAATGCTCCGCGCGGATCATCGTCGAAGCATCGCGCAGCTGGCGCGGCCCGTGGCGCGGGCCGGGGCGGTTCGTTGTGCCGCTGTCCCAAGGCACCCCGATGATGCCCACATCCACATCCGCCCAGCGCGCACTGCCCCTTGGCAAATGCGGCAGCCGCATAAAGGTCGGAATACCGGCAAACCGTGGCAGGTCCATCCCTGACACCGGCTTAAAAAATGGATCGCTCATCTTCGCTCCTTGAGTCTCTTGCGCGCGGTCACTGCCCCGTCGCCCTGTTGGTCTATCCGTTCAATGGCGGCCTCAATCGGTTCGTAAACCACAGCCATATGATGTGCATTGGCGTGCAATAGCGTCTCGCTGTCCACAACCCAAGCGACATGACCCTTCCAGAACAGCAGATCGCCCCGCATCAGCGGCGCATCTGCGGCCAATGCCTCGCCCAGCGCGGCCTGCTGCATATCGCTGTCCCCGCCGCAGGCGATCCCGCAAGCCGCACAGCCCGCCTGAACAAGCCCCGAACAATCAATCCCGAAGGCCGAATTTCCGCCCCAGAGATAGGGCGTGCCAATCAGCCGCTCGGCCACAGTCACAGGGTCCGTTTCCGGCGCCAACCCGCGCAGATGCACCAGCGGCACAAAGCCTTCCGGCACTTTCGCAAAGCCCTCCTGCTCGCGCAAAACCCGCAGCCGGCTGCCCAGACTCAGACTGGCGCGCTCGGCACTTTTCATATCGGCCTGCGTGTAAATATGCGTCGCCCGCGCGCACACCACATGGGTTGCCTCTCGCGGCGCGCCAAGACTCGCCTCCGGCAGATAGCCGACATAGCCATCAAGCGCACTCTGCACAAAGGCCCAGCCGTCAAGCTCTTCCAGAACGCTCACAGCCTGCCCCGCGAGAAGCTGGCGGTCGCGCTTGCCGTCTGGCGCGCGCAACAGGTCGACCACAGGCCAGATCACCTGTTTGTCTTGCCCCTCCACAAAAGCCGCAGCCTCAAGCTGCCCTTTCAGGCGCGCGGCGGCGACGCGTCCGTTGTTTGGCGTGGTGCGGCGGTCGCTCATAACTTGAGCACCTGAGGCAGCGCCTCAAGCAGCGCGCGCGCCGCCATGCCCACGCCGCCCTTGGGCCGTGCGGGCTTGGCCGCCGGGTTCCAGCCATAAACATCAAAATGCGCGTAATGTGTCGCCCCCGCAAAACGGCGCAAGAAAAGTGCGGCCGTGATACAGCCCGCAAAGCCGCCGCTCGGCGCATTGTCCAGATCGGCAATCCCCGGTTCGATCATGCTCTCGTAAGGCTCCCAGAACGGCAACCGCCAGACAGGATCCTGCGCGCTGGCGGCGCCCGCCTCCAGCGCGCTCACAAAGCCCTCGTCGTCAGAGAAATAAGGCGCAAGATCCGGCCCGACAGCCACCCGCGCCGCGCCCGTCAATGTCGCCATCGAAATCATCAAATCAGGCGCATCCTCGGCCCCGAAGCTAAGCGCATCCGCCAACACAAGCCGCCCCTCCGCATCGGTGTTGTTGATCTCCACAGTCAGCCCCTGACGGCTCGTGAGGATGTCACCGGGGCGGAACGCATTGCCGCTCACCGCGTTTTCCACCGCCGGAATCAGCACGCGCAGCCGAAGCTTCAGCCCCAGCGCCATAATCATCTCGGCAAGGCCCAGAACCGTGGCCGCCCCGCCCATATCCTTCTTCATCAAAGCCATCGAGGCGCCGGGTTTCAGGTTCAGCCCGCCCGTATCAAAGCAAACCCCCTTGCCCACGAGGGTGAGCTTGGGGCCGCTGTCGCCCCAGCGCATATCCAAAAGCCGTGGGGCCTCATCGCTCGCACGGCCCACCGTGTGAATGAGCGGAAAGTTCTCCTCAAGCAACGCCTTGCCACGGATGACCTCAAACGCCGCACCATGCGCCTGCGCCAAAGCCCGCGCCGCCGCTTCAAGCGCCACAGGCCCCATATCATTGGCCGGCGTGTTGATCAGATCACGGGTCAGCGCCTCGCCCTTGGCGATCGCCTCAAGCCGCGCCGCGTCCACACCCTCGGGCGCCACAAGCCGCGCCGCAGGGGTCGCGGCCTCGGCATAGCGATCAAACACATATTGTCCCAAAAGCCAGCCCAGCGCCTCGGCCTCAAGCGCAGCGCCGGCAAGATCGCTCACAAGCCTGTAATCGCCCGCAGGCAGCTTGGCCGCCGCCGCCGCCAAGCCAAACCGCGCCCGCTTGCGCGCCGCCTCATTGCCATATCCCGCAATCGCGCAGAGCCGCCGCCCGTCTGGCCGCGGCACACAACTGTCTCTTATACACATCT
>JAHBAN010000026.1 GCA_018500075.1 Flavobacteriia bacterium
GGATGCTGGTGAAACAAACGATACCGTTCTGGAAGTGAACAACATCGAGGTGATCTACAATCACGTGATCCTTGTGTTGAAAGGCGTTTCGCTCAAAGTGCCCAAAGGCGGGATCACTGCTTTGTTGGGCGGCAATGGTGCCGGCAAGACAACGACGCTGAAGGCGATTTCAAACCTGCTTCACTCGGAGCGTGGCGAAGTCACCAAAGGCAGCGTGAGCTATCGTGGCGAAGTGACCCAACACCTCGACCCAGCCGATCTGGTCAAGCGCGGGGTCATTCAGGTTATGGAAGGGCGGCACTGTTTTGAGCACCTCACCGTTGAGGAAAACCTGCTCACAGGCGCCTATACGCGCACCGACGGCAAAGGCGCCATCGATGCTGACCTTGAGATGGTCTATACCTATTTTCCACGGCTGAAAGAGCGCCGCCGTAGTCAGGCGGGCTATACTTCGGGCGGCGAGCAGCAGATGGTTGCGATTGGCCGCGCGCTGATGAGCCGGCCTGAAACCATCCTGCTGGACGAGCCGTCAATGGGCCTTGCGCCGCAGCTTGTGGAGCAGATCTTCGGGATTGTGAAAGAGCTGAACGAGGGCGAGGGCTATACCTTCCTTCTGGCGGAACAGAACACCAATGTGGCCCTGCGGTTTGCGCATTACGGGTATATCCTTGAATCGGGTCGTGTGGTTATGGACGGGCCTGCGCAAGAGCTGCGCGAAAACCCTGATGTGAAAGAGTTTTATCTTGGTATGTCCGATGATGGCCGGAAGAGTTTTCGGGATGTGCGCAGCTATCGCCGCCGCAAGCGCTGGCTCAGCTAAGGCCATAGCGCAAAGACTGATAAGACGATTTTTAGCCTCTGCAGTGGTGCAGGGGCAGATAGAAGCCTGCCGCCTGTGAGGCGCAGGTGAGCAGAAGAGAGTTTGCGAGATGAGCCAGTTTTTCGACGAGTTGGAAACGCGATCACCAGAGGCGCGTGCCGCAGATATTGCCGCGCGACTTCCGGCACAAGTGGCCCTCGCGCAGGGGCTGTCTGGCTATGGCAAGAGCCTCGCGGGTGTGACTGCCGCGCAGATTACCTCGGTTGAAGATCTGGCGGGGCTGCCCGTTTTGCGCAAGTCTGACTTGAGCGCGGCCCAGAAAAAAGCCCCCCCCTTTGGCGGGCTGACAGCGACGGGCGCGGCGGGATTTTCTCATGTGTTTCAAAGCCCCGGCCCGATCTATGAGCCGGGCAACACAAGCCACGACTGGTGGCGCGCGGGACGCTTTCTTGCGGCGGCAGGCATCGGGGCGGGGGACATTGTCCAAAACTGTTTTTCCTATCACCTGACCCCTGCGGGCATGATGTTTGAGAGCGGCGCGCGCGCTGTTGGCGCGGCTGTTTTGCCCGCTGGTGTCGGACAGACCGAGCTTCAGGCACAGGCGGCCTATGACATCGGCTGCACGGCCTATGTGGGCACGCCCGATTACCTCAAGATCATTCTCGACAAGGCCGAGGAGATGGGCCTCAAGCTCAAGTTTACCAAGGCCGCAGTGGGCGGCGGTGCTTTGTTCCCCAGTCTGCGTGCCGAGTATAAAGACCGTGGCATCATGTGTTTGCAGAGCTATGGCACTGCCGACCTTGGCACGATTGCTTATGAGACCTCTGCCATGGAGGGGATGATCGTGGATGAGGGCGTGATTGTGGAGATCGTGCGCCCCGGAACCGGCGACCCTGTGGCGCCGGGTGAGGTCGGTGAGGTTGTTGTGACCACGCTCAACCCCGACTATCCGCTGATCCGCTTTGCCACCGGCGATATGAGCGCTGTGATGGAGGGCACAAGCCCCTGCGGGCGCAGCAATATGCGCATCAAGGGCTGGATGGGCCGCGCCGACCAGACCACCAAGATCAAGGGGATGTTTGTGCGCCCCGAGCAGGTTGCGGCCTTTGTGGCCAAGCACAGCGAGATTGCAAAAGCCCGCGTCGTGGCCACGCGGCAAGGCGAGATGGACGCTATGACTGTGATGGTCGAGGCCGAGGGCGGAGACGTGGCGGCCTATGCCAAATCGGTGGCAGAGGTGCTCAAGCTCAAGGGCGAGATCGAGATTGTGGCCAAAGGCAGCCTGCCAAATGACGGCAAGGTGATCGAGGATCTGCGCAGCTACGAGTGAGGCAAGGGCCTCATGGCCCTTCCCGCCCAGACCTCTGATTTTACATAAGAAAAGAGCCGCTCCCGTGAAGGTGCGGCTCTTTTTGCAGTTCTACGTTCAGCTTGGTTCAGCCCTGACGGGCTTTGAAGCGGCGCTGTGTTTTGTTGATCACGTAGACGCGGCCCTTGCGGCGCACGACACGGCAATCACGATGCCGGTTCTTGAGCGAGCGGAGTGAGTTTCTAACCTTCATGAGGCTGTCTCCTTGGTCGCGGCGCAGGCCATGCGCCTTTGGGTTTGCGGGTGCTCAGGGGCAAGCCCCTGTGCGGTGAATGGGTCGTGGTGGGCGATACAAGGTTCGAACTTGTGACCCCTTCGATGTCAACGAAGTGCTCTACCACTGAGCTAATCGCCCGAACTGGCTAGATTTTTCGTCCCCTAAAACAAAAAGGGACGCGGAAACCCGCGCCAGCGCCTCGTGTCTATAAAAGGAGTCGCAGATATGATCAAGAGCTTTTGACGGCTCATTTTTTTGACTTATACTCTTCTCAACAAACTGGAGCCAGAATGCCGCGCGTTGCTTATGATTTGATCCATCCGGAACGGCGCACAACCTCTGTTGTGTTTGCCTCGCCGCACAGCGGGCGGGACTATCCTTGGACCTTTTTGCGCAAGACCGTTTTGGACCAGCACAGCATCCGAACCTCTGAAGATGCCTTTGTAGACAGGCTTTTTGCCCATGCGCCAAAGTGTGGCGCGCCCTTTCTCATGGCCGGTGCGCCGCGGGCATTTATTGATCTCAACCGTGCCCCAAGCGAGCTTGACCCCGCTCTGTTGGAAGGGGTGACCCTGCGGGGGCACAATCCGCGGGTGCTGTCTCTTATACACATCT
>JAHBAN010000094.1 GCA_018500075.1 Flavobacteriia bacterium
CTGCCATTTCGGCGCAGAGAAAAACAAGCGTGGCAGAGCCAAAGCCGGCATAGACCAGAAGCATCCCGCCATAACTCGCGGCAACGGAGAGATCTGTCGAGCGCGGAATTTCACCTTTTTTGCGCGCGTCATCGAGTTTTTTCTGGCTCGGCTCGTGCTGCTTGTCATTGTTTTCCTCTTCGCTCATCGCATAAAATCCGCTGGCCTGAAGAGAAAACTTTCAAACGCGCCCCACCAGATCATCAGCATCAAGGGCCCGAAAATCAGCAAGAAGATCAGCCCCCCTGCTGTGATGACCGGTGCGCCGACAAAGGCAACCATAAGCTGGGGCATGGCCCGATTGATGACCCCAAGGGTCAGATTGTAGAGCACCGACATCACAAGAAACGGCGCGGCCAGAGAAAAGGCCAGATCAAAACACCGTGCCACTAAAGCGCCAGCCCATTCGACAAAGAGCGACAGATCCGGAGGCGCGCCCATTGGCAAGGCGCGGTAGGACATTTCGAGCAGGGCAATGATGCGGACCGGCAAGCCCATCAGCATGGCGAGCGCCAGCCCCGAAATCACCAGCATATGGCCGATTGCGGGCATAGGCTCTGCGGCGGCGCCGGCAAAGAGCTGTGATAAAGAGGTGGCCTGAGCGGCCATCGACCCGGCGGTTTGCAGGGCCATGATGAACAGGCGCAGGCCAAGCCCGAGGAACAGCCCAATCAGGGTTTCGCTCGCAAGCCGTTGCAAAAAGACGGCTTCATGCGTCGCAATCGGCAGGCCGGGCGTGACCACCGGCACCATGACGGCCGTAAAGCACAGCGCCAGCACAAGTTTTATGCGGGCGGGCACAACCGTCTCTCCGAAGCCGGGCATAAATGCGACGATCGGGGCGATCCTGAGAAACAGGTAAAACCCGGTTTCCAAGGCGTGTTGGCTCAAGCCGATCAGGGTCGCCAATTCGGCCGTCATGCCGCAACCACGCCGACAAGTGAGGGGTGGGCATCAAGGCCGATCTCTTCATAAGAAAAGACCGGCGCAGAGATCCCTTTGGCCTTTGTGAGCGTGCGCAGAAACTTCCGCCGCCGCGCAGATGTCACAATCGCGGCGGAGATTCCCTGTTCGGAGGCTTGCGTGACTTTTTCGGCCAGACGGTTGGAGAGCTTGTTAAACAGCTCGGGCGGCAAGGCGACATCCAGCCCGCCGCGCTCGACACCAACCTGATAGCTGTTGAATTCGTCTTCCCACTCAGAGGCCAGTTGAATAAGCGGGATTGTTCCGTCGGCCCGTTTCCACTCTGCGACGAGCTGGAAGCCGAGCCTCTGGCGCACGTGTTCGCAGATCACATCGACCTGGGCATTGACCGCCCGCGCCTCGGCAATGGCTTCCAGGATAAGCGGCAGGTTCCGGATCGAGACCTGTTCATCAAGCAAGAGACGGAGCACCATATGCAAAACGTCCAGCGGCACTTTATCGGGGATCAGCTCGTCAAACAGTTTGCGGTTGGCGTCATTGCGTTTCTGGTCGGAGAGGTTTGTCATTTCGTCAAGCAATTTGCGAAGGGACTTCAGAGAAAACAGGCGGCTGAAGTTCTGTTTGACCAGTTCCAGAAGGTGGGTGGCCAGAACCTCGCCCGGCGCAATGACCGTCAGGCCTTGCAAGACCAGCTCTTCGCGATACTGAACAGGCACCCAACGGGCCTCGGCGCCGTAGACCGGCTCACGGACATCGATGCCATCCGGTAAGGACGAGGTGAAATCCCCTCTCAGGACCAAAACGTGCGCCGGATATAGCTCGGCTTCTGTTTGTGCCACGCCCTGCACAAAGACTTTATAGACCCCGACCGGCAAGGCGGGGTTATCGGTCAGGCGGATTTCCGGCAAGATTACACCATAGTTGCCGGCCACATGATTTCGGATATTTGCGATCCGGGCATCCAGCCCTGTTCCGGCATCGAGAATCATATCAACCAGATCCGGTGCAAATTCGACGCTCAGATCATCAATGTCCAGAATGTCGCCCAAGGAGCGCTCGAAAGGTTTGGCCGGGGCGTCTTTGAGCGCGGGCAAATGATCTGTTTCGGCGGCTTTCTTTGCGAAGACAAAATATGCCGCCGCGCCCAGAACGGCCGCACCAATCAGAAACGGCAGCAAGGGCAAGCCCGGCACCAAGGCAAAGAGGAGCATCATGAAGGCAACCGTGCCAAGCGCCGCCGGATGCTTGCCGATTTGGGACAGGAGGGCGAGATCTGTTGCGCCGGTCGCCCCGCCGCGGGCGAGCAGAAGGGCGGAGGCGATCGAAATGATCACGGCGGGAATCTGTGTGACCAGACCATCGCCGACTGTGAGAATTGCATAGGTTTCAAAGGCATCGCCCAGGGCCATATCATGAACGGCAACGCCCATAACCAAGCCGACCACGAGGTTGAGAAAGGTGATCAGAAGCCCCGCAACGGCGTCGCCTTTTACAAATTTGGAGGCCCCATCGAGTGAGCCGAAAAATGTCGTTTCAAGCTGTTCGCGTTCGCGCCTCTCGCTGGCCTCGCCATGGCCGATTGCCCCGGCAGACATATCCGCGTCAATCGCGAGCTGTTTGCCCGGCATCCCGTCCAAGGCAAAGCGCGCGCCGACTTCGGCCATGCGCGCGGCGCCTTTCGTGATCACCATGAAGTTCACAATCAGCAGGACGCCAAAGACGACGAGGCCCAAAAACACGTTTCCGCCCATCACAAAATTAGCGAAGCCTTCAATCACGTCGCCGGCGGCGCGGGTGCCGGTATGGCCCTCGCCGATGATCAGCTTGGTCGAGGAAATATTGAGCGACAACCGCAACATGAGCGAGGCCAGCAGGATTGTCGGGAAGGAAGAGAAATCCAGCGGGCGCTCGATAAACAATGTGACGGTGAAAATGAGAATCGCGAGGGCGAAAGATGTGGCAAGCCCCATGTCGAGCACCCAAGCCGGCATGGGCAAAATCATCATGACAATGATCGCCATCAAGGCGAGGGCAAGCAGAACGGTGGGCTGGAAAATTGTGTGAACCGCTTTCATGAGCCTGGCCCGAAGAGCGGCTGCGCCGCGGTGAAGAGGCTAAACCCGTCGCTTTGGCCTAACATCAGTAGTGAGCCAGCCGACATCGGCGCGCCGCTTGACTGCAACAGTCGATAGCCGTTCGGGCGAAGCGCTCTTGGGGCGATGGTATTGACGGTGCGCCCTGTGTCTGTCGCCTTCAGGTTTGCCAAATGGGTGGCGACTGATTTTTTATACGTCTGGGCAAATTTCGGCGTGCGGGAGTGATAGGCGCCAACGGCCTCGTCCCAGTTGCCGAATTCGGCATAAAGCTGTGCCAAAAACCCGGCGGCATAGGTGGCATTGGCGAGAGGGTCAAACATTTCCTCTAGTGAGGAAAAAGCCTGGGAATGCCATTTGTGGTTGAGCTGGAAGCAGCCGACATCAAAGCTGCGCGCGCCTGTTTTATAGTGCTTATACACATAGGCGCGTGCCAGCTCCGCTGTTTCAAACCAGACGCCTTTGCCTTCCATATTGACGGTCCAGGGCCAGGGAGAAAACCGTCCGTTCCTGACATGGCCGGTCTCTGTCCGGGTGATGGCCCGGAGGATATCTAGAGGCACCTGGCTCTGTTGGGAAGCGAGGGACGCAGCCTGATCACAGGCGTCCATGTCATTATGTTGTGCCGCCAAGGCGGGTGCACCCGGGGAGACAAACCAAATTAGGGCCGCCGCCAAGAGGGCGCTCGTATGTGCAGTCTTCATCCAGTGTCCCAACGTGTCCTCACTTGGACCAAGTTTAGACAAATGTGGTTTAGAATTGGTTAGTGCCGCTCGCAAACTTCATCTTTGGGCCTCGGCTTGCCGATCGACTTTATGGCGCTCCAAGACACCCGTGACCAAGCCGCGCAGCTCTTCGGTTTCGCGCAGCAGATCCTGACTGTTTGCAAGATTGGTATCACGATCGGGCAGCGGGTTGAGCTGCAGCAGGGCTTGCTCTGTTTGCCACTCATCGGCGGCAAGCTCTGTCAGCCCCGATCTGTCGTCTGCCAGCCAGGCCTGCTCTGCGGCAGCCTCGGTATTGCCCAGAGTTTCCAAAACGATTTGAGCGGCGCGGTAGTCTTCTTGCTTTACCTTGATATCCGCGCGCAACGCCTCGATGTCTGGGCCATCCAGCCCCAGAAGTTCGGCCTCGGCTTGGCGGGTGTTTCCCAATCCGAGGGCTGCTTTGGCACGAATCATTTTGCGCGAGCGCTCTGACGGTTGATCTGCGGCGGAGGATAGAAAGACCAAGGCGCGGCCCTCAAAGCCAAGATCGATCAGGCGCGCGGCGGCGCTATGCTCGGCCTCGCTGGCAAAGCGCAGCTTCTCGACATCGGGCGAGAAGGCGAGTTCCAGAAAGGTCAGATCATCGGCGGCCTGACTCAGACGGTCCAAGACAAAGCTGGCCGCTTGGACAAGCTCGGGCTGGGGCAGTTGGGGGGCCAAGGCCACGAGCTTTGTAAAGCTCTGCTCAAAACGCCCTGTTGCTGCGCGCGCCACAAGGGCCGCCCGGGCCATTTCAACGCCAAGAGGATCCTGACGATATTCAAGCGCGAAGGCGTCGAGCAAGTCAGAATCAGATTGTGAAATGGTCTGACCTGCCGCCACTTGCAGATTGATTTTCTCGATCAGGGCTTGAGGGGCGTTTTCTCCGTTTGCGACGATGACCTTTTCAAGCTCTTTTGTCGCGCGATCCGGCTCTCCCGCCGAGATCTCGGCATGAGCGGAGACAAGGGCGACGGCAACAAGCCCGTCGGGCTGCCCGCGGCCCATATGGCGCGCGATATCTTTCAAGAGGGCGTCTTCTCCGATGTCTTGCAAACGCTCGGAGACAAATGGCCCCAAATGGGCGCGGATGTGCAAGGGCAAGGCGCTGAAACTCCTCAGCAAAGACTGGCTGTTGAGCGGCATATCCGAGCGCGTTTGATCGCCCGCAAGCAGCGCCCATAGTGCGGCGGCTGTTTCGCAATCCAAATACCAGCCATCGGGCTTGTCTTGGGTCAGGACCCCGTCTTCCATAATATCTGCCAGAGCCAAGAGGTGGCGATCGGTTTCGGGCATCGCGATCTCGGTTAAGACCTGAACGGCCTCCAGCCCGAGACCATAGCCGATATAGGCTTTTGCCAACTCCACAACGACCTCGGGCTCGGGCTTGTCAAATTCGCCAAAAATATGCGCGCGCAGGCGCCCGGTGTGACCGGTAAAGCCCTCATCTGTCACCCAATCCTGCAATGCCAGCTTGTCATCTGCCATACATTTCTGTCCGTCACGATTGAGTGTTTTGCGGTCCTGACTCATCAATATATCGCGATCGACACTTGAAAAAGCACGCATATTCTGACCGGCGGGCGCAGGCGGCAGAGGATCGGCGGTTACGGTTTGGGGCGGCTCATCACGCGGCTGTGTTGCTTTTTCCTGTATTGGGGAGGTCTTGGTCTGGGGGGAGACAAGCCCCTGAGAGGCCACTCTGCTCATCTCTTGGAGCAAGTCGCGCTCTACCATGCGGCTGCGCTCGGCACGCTTGATTTGGGTTTGCAGCGTTGCGGCGCTCTCGGTGTGAGCGAGCGTTTCCGAACGCGGGGTCGATGAGGTTTGCTGTGGATTTGGAAAAACCAGCGGGAGCTTGAAGGCCGCAGAGGGCTGGGCTGTTTCCTGTCTCTTATACACATCT
>JAHBAN010000076.1 GCA_018500075.1 Flavobacteriia bacterium
AGCTTTGCCGAGCGCTTTCGCGGCTTTCCCTTGCAGGTGCGCCCGCTCAGCCGCTTTGTCAGCGCAAAAGACGCCAAGCTCACCCGTGAGGGGCTGAAAAACGGCACGGTCGATATCGTGATCGGAACCCATGCGCTTCTGGCCAAGGACACCCGCTTTCGCGACCTCGGGCTTCTGATCATTGACGAGGAGCAGCATTTTGGCGTGGCCCATAAGGAGCGTCTCAAGGCACTGCGCTCGGATGTCCATGTGCTCACCCTGACGGCGACGCCTATTCCGCGCACGCTTCAGCTTAGCCTGTCGGGGGTGCGCGATCTCTCGATTATCGGCACGCCGCCGGTCGACCGGCTCGCCATTCGCACCTATGTGAGCGAATTTGACGGGGTGACGATCCGCGAGGCGCTGTTGCGTGAGCATTATCGCGGCGGGCAGAGCTTTTATGTGGTGCCGCGCATCACGGATTTGCCCGAGATCGAGGCGTTTCTCAAAGATCATGTGCCCGAGGTGAGCTATATTGTGGCCCATGGCCAGATGGCCGCGGGCGAGCTTGATGACCGGATGAACGCCTTTTATGACGGCAAATATGATGTGCTTCTGGCGACCACGATTGTGGAGAGCGGGCTTGATATTCCGACCGCCAACACGATGGTCATTCACCGCGCCGATATGTTCGGTCTGGCCCAGCTCTACCAGATCAGGGGGCGCGTGGGCCGCTCCAAGACCCGTGCCTATGCCTATCTGACCACGCGGCCGAGAAAGCCTTTGACCGCCACCGCCGAAAAGCGCCTGCGCGTGCTGGGCAGTCTTGATACGCTGGGGGCGGGCTTTACGATCGCGAGTCAGGATCTTGATATTCGCGGCGCGGGCAATTTGCTTGGTGAGGAGCAGTCGGGCCAGATGCGCGATGTGGGCTATGAGCTTTACCAGCAGATGCTGGAGGAAGCGATTGCCAAGATCCGCGCCGGCGAGGCCGAAGGGATCGTGGAGGAGGGCGACTGGTCGCCGGCGATCGGGCTTGGCGTGCCTGTGCTGATCCCGGAAGCCTATGTGCCTGATCTGGACGTGCGTCTCGGATTGTATCGTCGTCTCAGTGGGTTGGATGGCAAAGTTGAACTTGAGGGCTTTGCCGCCGAGCTGATTGACCGCTTTGGCCCCTTGCCGCGCGAAGTGAACACGCTGCTGTTGGTCGTGCGCATCAAGGCGATGTGCAAAAAAGCCGGGATTGCCAAGCTCGACGGCGGGCCAAAGGGCGCGACGGTGCAGTTTCACAACGATAAATTCGCCTCGCCCGTGGGGCTTGTCGAGTTTATCCGCGAGCAAAAGGGGCTGGCCCGCGTCAAAGACAACAAGATCGTGGTGCGCCGCGACTGGAAAAGCGACAGCGACAAGATCAAGGGCGCCTTTGCGATTGCGCGGGATCTGGCGCAGAAAGTGGCCGATGAGAAGAAGGCCAGAAAGGCGGCAAAACGTGCTTGAAAGCGGCTATCATGAGGTGCCCGAGGGGCATACGGCCTCGGTTGTGACCTATCTTGAGATGCGCGCGCGCCCGCCGCTGCGCCCGTGTCAGGCTGAGGGGCTTTGCGTGACGCGGATCACCACGCCCGATGCGGCGCGCTATCGGGCGCTGTTTGTGAAGGTGGGGGGGGCGTATCTTTGGTCAAGCCGCCTTGAGATGAGCGATGAGGCTTTGCTTGCGGTTTTGACGGACCCCAGGGTTCATCTTTATGTGGCGCGCCACGGCGATGAGGACGCGGGGCTGCTGGAGCTTGATTTTCGGGGGGATGCGGAGTGTGAGCTTGCGTTTTTCGGGCTGACGCCCGATCAGCTCGGCGGCCAAGCGGGGCGCTGGCTGATGAACGAGGCGCTGACGCGGGCTTGGGATGAGGATATCACGCGGCTATTTGTGCACACCTGCTCGCTCGATCACCCCAAGGCGCTGGCGTTCTACATCCGCTCGGGCTTCACGCCCTACAAGCGCTGTGTCGAGGTCTCTCCCGATGCGCGCCTCACCGGCCATCTCCCCAAAAGCGCCGCCGCCCAAATTCCCCTGCTCTAACCGCTTTTTCTTTCTGGAAGTATCCTGGGGGTCTGGGGGCAACGCCCCCAGTTAAAACTGGGGTCTGGGGGCAACGCCCCCAGCTGGTCGGATTTTCGCGCAGCGAAAATTCGAAAGCTTTAGAGCTTTCCGCGCGCCGCAAACCAGGCTTCGGCCTTGGGCTGCAACCAGTCCCAGAGCCAGGGCGCGCCGCGTTTGATCTTGGTGCCGACGCGGGCCTCAAAGGTTTCATAGCGCGTCTCATAGCTCACCCAAGACCCGCCGCCGGCGGCGAGGTTCTGGTTGGGCGGCTGGAAGCGGTCGAGCGATTTGGCAAAGCGCGCATCGGGGGTTTGGGCGGCTTCAAATTCGTCCCACAGCGCGCGAAAGCTTGCGGCCTGATCGGGCGGCAGAAGGCCAAAGAGCCGTGTCGCTGCGGCGGCTTCCTTGGCGGCTTGGGCGCTGGCGTCATGGTCGGCGAAAATCGGGGTATCGCCGGCGTCGATTTCGACAATATCGTGCAACAGAAGCATTTTGATCACCCGCTCGACGCTGACATCGGCAGGGGCGTCGGCGCCGAGCACGAGGGCAAAGAGGGCGATATGCCAGCTGTGCTCGCCCGAGTTTTCCGCGCGGGTGCCATCGGCCAGCGTGGTGGCGCGCAGAACCTGTTTGAGCTTGTCGGCCTCCATCAGAAAGGCCATCTGGGCGTCAAGACGCTGGCTCATGTGTCCGGGGTCTGCGCATCCAGCAGCGCTTTGGCTTTGGCATAGAGAAAGGCGCGGGCGGCTTTGCCGGCCATGCGCACGCGCACCTCGGTGAGATAGGCTTCCTCCAGCGTTTGGGAGGATTTGCCGAGCAGGTCCGCAACCTCGAAATGCAGCCGGTCATCGCCCGATTGCTCCATGATCTTGAGGGTGTCATCCGCCAGTTGCGAGGCGGTTTCCTGCATTGTGGACATCAGCGCGAGTTCTCCGTCAGGCGGCGCTTGACGTAGCTTTGCACGCTGCCCACCATCGTGTCCATGTGGTCATTTTCAAAGAAATGGCCCGCGCCCTCGACCTGATCATGGGTCACGGTGATGCCTTTTTGCTCATGCAGCTTGTCCACCAGTGTCACCGTATCGGCGGGGGGCGCGACGCGGTCGGCTGTGCCGTTGATCACAAGGCCCGAGGAGGGGCAGGGCGCGAGGAAGGAAAAATCATACATATTCGCGGGCGGGCTGACCGAGATAAACCCGGTGATCTCCGGGCGGCGCATCAGGAGCTGCATCCCGATCCAGGCGCCAAAGGAAAAGCCGGCGACCCAGCAATGTTTGGAGTTGTTGTTCATCGACTGCAAATAATCCAGCGCCGAGGCGGCATCAGACAGCTCGCCCACGCCCTGATCATATTCGCCCTGAGAGCGCCCGACGCCGCGGAAGTTGAAGCGCAGCACGGTGAATCCCATGTTGTAAAAGGCGTAATGCAGGTTGTAGACCACTTTGTTGTTCATCGTGCCGCCAAACTGCGGATGCGGATGAAGCACGATCGCGATCGGGGCGTCGCGCTCGGGCTGGGGGTGGTAGCGGCCTTCAAGCCGGCCTTCTGGACCTGGAAAGATTACCTCGGGCATAGCGTTTGTCTCTTTCTTGAAAATGCGCGCGGGCTTTCTTGACTAAATCCGTCGAGCATATTAGAACTATTCTAAATCCAGGCGACGCGCCCGGGGTTGATAGCGAGATAGTCTGTGACAGGGGCGAGGTCAACAAGCGCCTGTTTTTCTTGTTGCAAAAGGAGCCGCTCATGAAGCTGAGCACGAAGGGCAGATATGCTATGGTCGCTTTGGCCGATATTGCATTGCAGGGCGAGGGCGCTTTGGTGAGCTTGGGAGATATTTCCAAGCGACAGGATATTTCCTTGCCCTACCTGGAGCAGCTCTTTGTGAAGCTGCGCCGCGCCGATCTTGTGGCGTCGGTGCGCGGTCCGGGCGGGGGCTATAAGCTCGCGCGCCGCCCCTCCGAGGTGCGGGTGGTGGATGTTCTGGCGGCGGTGGACGAGACGGTGGATGCCTTGCAAAAGGGTGCCGGCGCGAGCGGCGCGGCCTCGGGCAGCCGGGCGCAATCGGTGACCAACCGCTTGTGGGAAGGGCTGTCGGCGCAGGTATATGTCTATTTGCACGCGGCGCGGCTGTCGGATGTGATCACCAACGAACTGGCGCCTTGCCCGGCGGTGCCCTCGCTTTTTGCTGTGGTGGATGAGGCGTGAGCGGGGCGCACCCATATCGGCTGCGGCGCGGGTTTTGGTCTGCGCCTGTTGAGGTTTTGCCCGGCCTGTGGACGCGGATTGAGGTTTTGCGCGGCCTTTGGCCGCGCGGTGCTGGGGGCTTTGCCCCCAGACCCCCAGGATATTTGGGGAAAGAAAAAGCAGGGCCGGGGCTGTGAGCCGGGTGTATCTTGATCATAATGCCACGACCCCTGTGCGGGCGGAGGCGCGTGCGGCCATGGCGGCGGCCTGTGATATTCTGGGCAACCCCTCGTCTGTGCACGCCGAGGGGCGCCAGGCCAAGGCCTTCTTGGAGGGCTGTCGGGCGCGGCTGGCGCGGGCGCTTGGCGCGGAGGGGGCTGAGATTGTCTTTACCGGCTCGGCCAGCGAGGCGGCGGCCATGGCGCTGGCCGGGCGCGGGATGTCTTGCAGCGGTGTTGAGCATGATGCGGTGGCGAGCTGGTGTGATGGGACGCTTGCGACCGATGCGGGCGGGCGGGTGTCTGTGCCCGAGCCGGGCTTTGCCACGTTGCAGCTTGCCAATTCGGAGACCGGCGTGTTGCAAGAGCTGCCTGAGGGGCTTTGGATGAGTGATTTTACCCAAGGGTTTGGCAAGGTGGCGGTGGATTTTCTGCGCTCGGGGCCTTTGATGGCGATTGTTTCGGCCCATAAGCTGGGCGGACCCAAGGGCGTGGGCGCTTTGGTGATGCGGCGCGGGATCGATCTTGAGCCGGTGCTCAAGGGCGGCGGGCAGGAGATGGGCCGGCGCGCGGGCACCGAAAACCTGATCGGGATTGCCGGATTTGCGGCGGCGGCGGAGGCGGCGGTGCAGGAACAGCGCGCGGGCCGCTGGGCGCAGGTGGAAGCTTTACGCGACGAAATGGAGGCGGCTCTTGCGGGCAGCAAAAAACCACCTATTTTGGTCGGGAAAGACGGGCCGCGGCTGCCCAATACCTCCTGTCTGCTCAGGGCCGGCTGGAAGGGCGAGACGCAGGTGATGCAGATGGATCTTGCGGGCTATGCGATTTCGGCCGGCTCGGCCTGCTCCAGCGGCAAGGTCAAGACCAGCCCTGTGCTCAGGGCGATGGGCTATGGCGAGGCCGAGGCGGGCTGTGGCATTCGCGTCAGCCTCGGGCTTGAGAGCGAGCGGGACGATATTTTGCGCTTTGCCGAAGTATGGGCAGCGCAGGCAGAGAAACAGGCGGCGCGCGCGGCGTGACACGAACAGGACGGAAAAAAGGAAGCAAGCGATGAATGAAGTGATTGTCAAAGACGGTGTTGAGGAAGAGACGGTTGAGGCCGTTCGCTCGCTTGGGGAGAAGTATAAATACGGTTGGGAAACCGAGATCGAGATGGAGTATGCGCCGCTCGGGCTTGACGAGGATATTGTGCGTCTGATCTCGGCCAAAAACGAGGAGCCGCAGTGGATGACCGACTGGCGGCTTGAGGCCTATGCGCGCTGGAGTGGGCAGACCGAGCCGGATTGGGCCATGGTGGATTACCCTGAGATCGACTTTCAGGACCAGTATTACTATGCGCGCCCCAAGAGCATGGAGGTCAAGCCGAAGTCTCTGGACGAGGTCGACCCCAAGCTTCTGGCGACCTATGCCAAGCTCGGTATTCCGCTCAAGGAGCAGATGATTCTGGCCGGGGTGGAGGGCGCCGAAGAGCTGACGGAGGCGCCCCGCAAAGTGGCGGTGGATGCGGTGTTTGACTCTGTGTCTGTGGGCACGACCTTTCAGAAAGAGCTGATGGATGCGGGGGTTATCTTTTGTTCGATTTCCGAGGCGATCCGCGACCATCCCGAGCTTGTGAAGAAATATCTCGGCTCGGTTGTGCCTGTGACGGACAATTATTATGCCACGCTCAATTCGGCGGTTTTCTCGGACGGCTCGTTTGTTTATGTGCCCCCCGGCGTGCGCTGCCCGATGGAGCTGTCGACCTATTTCAGGATTAATGCCGAGAACACCGGGCAGTTTGAGCGCACGCTGATTATTGCCGATAAGGGCAGCTATGTGAGCTATCTTGAGGGCTGCACCGCGCCACAGCGTGACACGAGCCAGCTTCATGCGGCTGTGGTCGAGATCATCATCGAGGAAGATGCCGAGGTGAAATATTCGACGGTGCAGAACTGGTATCCGGGCGATGAGACCGGCAAGGGCGGGATTTACAACTTTGTGACCAAGCGCGCCGATTGTCGGGGCGACCGGGCCAAAGTGATGTGGACGCAGGTGGAAACCGGCTCGGCTGTGACGTGGAAATATCCGAGCTGCATTTTGCGCGGCGATGACAGCCAGGGCGAGTTTTACTCGATTGCCATCACCAACAACCACCAGCAGGCCGACACGGGCACGAAGATGATCCATCTGGGCAAGAACACCAAGAGCCGGATTGTCAGCAAAGGGATCAGCGCGGGGGTGGCACAGAACACCTATCGCGGGCTTGTCTCGATGCACCCCAAGGCGAAGAACTCGCGCAACTACACCCAGTGCGACAGCCTGCTGATCGGCGACAAATGTGGCGCCCATACGGTGCCTTATATTGAGGTAAAGAACAATTCGAGCCGGGTGGAGCATGAGGCGACGACATCCAAGGTGGATGACGAGCAGATGTTTTACTGCCGCCAGCGCGGTATTGGCGAGGAAGAGGCGGTGGCGCTGATTGTCAACGGCTTTGCCAAGGAAGTGTTGCAGGCGCTGCCGATGGAATTTGCCATGGAAGCGCAGCAGCTTGTGGCGATCAGCCTTGAAGGCTCGGTTGGCTGATGTTGGGGGCATGGCTCACATATCGCCCGAATGACGGCAGCCTTCTGCCTCATTTGTGCCGAACTGGCGTGCTAGCTCTGCTGGCGTGCCATGATGTGAGGTATGACCATGTTCAACAAAAGTCTCGACAGCTTCGAGGCGCGTCTCAAGCGCCTTGCGGCGGAGGGTGCGGGCCAAAGCAGGCTGATGGCGGGCGAGGGCGCGCTCGGCCAGACGCAGATCAGCGCGGGCGCGCTCAAGCGCGCCTCCCGAAGGTCCGCGCGGGCCAATGGCGCGTGGCTTTGGGCGGTGCCCAGATGGGCGCTGGCCTTCGGGCTGGGGCTGGTGGCGATGGGCGCGGGGCGGCTGTTTGGCTTTCATGTGCTCGGGCCGCTCATGGGCGAGGAGACGCTGACCATGGCGGCAATGCGCCCTGTGGGCGAGCTTGCGATCGGGCTTGTGGTGCTCCTCACGCTGGCGATGGCGATCGGCTTTCGCGGCCATATGGCCAAGGGAGCGATGCTTGCGGGCTTGGCTGTGATGGGGCTGGGCGAGGCCGAGCTTGCGGGGCGGCTTCCCGGTCTTTGGGAGAGCCTGTTTTCGCCCGCTTACGCGGCGCAGGTATTGGGCGAGCGCGGCGGTGTGGCGCAGGAATTGCGCGCGCTGGCCGGCGTTTTGCACAGCAGCCTCTAAGCCGATCCACTCTTTCTTTTGCGCAGATACGCAGCCTTGCCGGCATCGGCGGGGCTGGTTTGTGCTGTCTGGAGGGGCGGATGGGCGCCGGTTGTTTCACATGAGAAATGCAGGGTAATACTATGGATTTTATCGAAAAAAACAAAAAGCTGATCGTGCCCGTTGTGGCGGGTGCGCTGCTTGCGGTGGTGCTCAACTGGGCGGATCTGCCGGCTTGGCTGATCGGCGCTGCGGTTGCGGCGGTTGTGTCGCTGTGGAGCGGCAAGCTGGTTGAGGTCTATGACAGCAAGATTGCGCCCAAGATCAATCCGCAGCGTGAGGATTTCTGAGCATGGCCGAGGCGGCGCTCTCTCTTTACTGGTGGAATGCCAAGCCAAATTTTGGCGACGCGCTGAGCCAGAGTGTGACGGCCTTTGCCGCAGGCCGCCCCGTGGTCCATGCCGCGCCGCGCGCCGCCGAGCTTTTTGCGGTTGGCTCGATTTTGCAGTTTGCCAAGCGGGTCTGGGGCAATGACACGCGCCCCGCCCATCGCCCTGCGATCTGGGGCACGGGGATGATGGCGCCGCTGAAGACCGATTTTGTCGCCCATGTGGATATCCATATGCTGCGCGGGCCGATTACTGCCGCTCTTTTGGGCGTAAAGACCGAGGCGTATGGCGACCCCGGTGTGTTGAGCGCCGAGGCCTTTGGCGCGCGGCCCGAGCGGCACGACAAGATTGGCTTGGTCTTGCATCACAGCCAGCTTGGCGATCCGAGGATCGCAGCACTTTTGAAGGCCGAGGCGGCTGTGCACTACATTGATGTGCAGGGGCCGGCAGAGACGGTCTGCCGCGAGATCGGCGCCTGTGCGCACGTGATCTCCTCAAGCCTGCATGGGCTGATTGTGGCAGACAGCTATGGTGTGCCCAACACATGGCTTGATCCGATGCAGCACGCACGGCTGAAATATTACGATTACGGCGCAGGCGTGGGGCGTGTGATGCCCCTGCCTTTGACACATGACGAGATAGCGGCGGCGCTGCCCCGGCTTGGGACGGGCGATCTGCCCTATGCGAGCGGTATTGCCGAGGCGAAAGACAGACTGATTGAGAATTTCCCGGCCCATTTGAAGGCCGGAGCATAAATACAGAAGATAAGAGAAAGGCGCGAAAATGTTGGAAATCAAAGACCTGCGGGTCAAACTGGAAGAAGAAGACAAGCAGATCCTGAAGGGGGTCAACCTGACGGTGGAGGCAGGCAAGGTCCATGCCATTATGGGGCCGAACGGCTCTGGCAAGTCGACGCTGTCTTATGTTTTGTCCGGCAAAGAGGGCTATGAAGTCACCGGCGGCAGCGCCACGCTGGACGGCGATGATCTGCTTGATCTTGAGCCGGAAGAGCGCGCTGCACTCGGGCTTTTCCTTGCGTTTCAATATCCGGTCGAGATCCCCGGTGTGGGCAATATGACCTTTCTGCGCACCGCTGTGAACGCGCAGCGCAAGGCGCGCGGCGAGGAGGAAATGTCGTCAACCGAGTTTCTCAAAGTGATCCGCGCACAGGCCAAAGAGCTTAAGATCGATGCGGAAATGCTCAAGCGTCCGGTCAATGTCGGCTTCTCGGGCGGCGAAAAGAAGCGCAACGAGATTTTGCAGATGGCGATGCTTGAGCCGCGGATGTGCATCTTGGATGAGACGGATTCGGGGCTGGATGTGGACGCGATGAAACTTGTGGCGGATGGCGTGAATGCGCTGCGCAGCGAGGGCCGCGGCTTTCTTGTGATCACCCACTACCAGCGGCTTCTGGACCATATCAAGCCTGATGTCGTGCACATCATGGCGGATGGTCGGATCGTCAAGACGGGCGGGCCTGAGCTTGCGCTTGAAGTGGAAAACAACGGCTATGCGGATATTCTGGCCGAGGTGGCTGCGTGATGACTGCGATTTTGAAATCAAAGCAGGCGGCGGCAGAGAGCCGGCTTGATGCGGCGGGTCTGCCCGAGGCGGCGGGCTGGAGCAGAGCGGCGCGCGAGGAGGCACTTGTGCGGTTGCGCAAAATGGGCCTGCCGTCGCGGCGCGATGAATATTGGAAATACACCCGCCCGGACACGCTGACGCAGGCAGAGGCGCCGGAAGCGGCGGTGTTTGCCAGCGATGAAGCGCCGGTGTTTGACAGTTTTGAGCGGCTCAAAATTGTCTTTGTGGACGGTGTGTTCAGCGCCGAGGAGTCCGATGATCTGGCGCTTGAGGGGATCGAGATTGCCCGGTTGGCCGATCTGGCCGATATCTCTTGGGCGGGCGAGCTTTATGGCGTGCTTGAGACCAAGGGGCAAAGCCCTGTCGAGCGGCCTTTGGCGGCGCTCAATACGGCGCTGGCCAGTGACGGGGTTTTGATCCGCTGTGTGAGCACGCCGAGCAAGCCTGTCAGCCTGATTTATCGCCACGAGAACAGCCGCTCGGACGCTGTTTTGCACCATGTGGTCAAGGTCGAGGCGGGGGCCTCTCTGACGCTTCTGGAAAACGGGCCGGCGGCGGCGCGGTTTAACAAATGCCTTGAGGCGCGTGTGGCGGATGGGGCGGCATTGCACCATGTGCGCGCGCAGGGACGCGACCACGAGCGCCGTGCTGTGACACATATGTTTGTCGAGCTGGGGCGCGAGAGCGTGTTCAAGAGCTTTACCCTGACGGTGAACGGGCGTCTGACGCGCAACGAATGTATCATCGAGTTTACCGGCGATGACGCGATTGCCCATGTGGCCGGTGCGGCGCTTGGCGATGGCGATTTTGTGCATGATGACACGGTGTTTATCACCCATGACGCGGTGAACTGCGAGAGCCGGCAGGTGTTTAAGAAAGTGCTGCGCAACGGGGCGACAGGCGTGTTCCAAGGCAAGATCCTTGTGCAACCCGGCGCACAGAAGACCGACGGCTATCAGAAGTCGCAGTCGCTTCTGCTGGATGGCGACAGCCAGTTCTTGGCCAAGCCCGAGCTTGAGATCTATGCCGATGATGTGGCTTGCTCGCATGGCTCGACTTCGGGCGCGATTGATGAGGACGCTTTGTTCTATCTGCGCGCACGCGGGGTGCCCCACAATATGGCGACCGATCTGATGACACTGGCGTTCCTTGCGGAGGCTGTGGAGGAGATCGAGGATGAGGGCCTGAAGGGCGAGTTGACGGGGCGGCTTGAGGGCTGGCTTCTGCGGCGCGCGCGCGGCTGATCGATGTCGGTTGTGATGGATATTCTCGCCACATACCGCGGGCCGGCGCAGGTTTTGCGCCGGTTTGCGGCGGCGGGGCAGCGCGAAGACCGCGCCATTGCCATTCTGATGGCGGGCTGTGCCATGGTTTTTGTCAGCGACTGGCCGGCGGCGGCGCGGCAGGCCCATCTCGGCGGGCAGGATATCGGGCTGCTCTTGGGCGGAACGCTGTTTGCCTGGCTGTTTGTCATGCCGCTTGTGCTTTACGCGCTGGCCTTTCTGGTCTGGGGCGGGTTTCGCGCGCTGCGCAGCAAGGCGCGGCCTTGGGCGCTCAGGCTGGCGCTTTTTTGGGCGCTTTTGGCGGCCTCGCCGCTCATGCTTCTGAGCGGGCTGGTGCGCGGATTTATCGGCGAGGGCGCCCCACAAATGATCGTTGGGGGGCTTTGGTTCGTAGTGTTTATGTGGTTTTGGATCAGCGGCAGCCTGGCGGCTGCACAGGAAAGTGCCTCTCATGGTGATTAAAGAGCTTGTGATGCGCACGCTGACGCAGCCTGCGGGCGCGGCGGCAGATATTCTCGCCTTTGGCCTGAAGCGCGATGTGCTCTGGCTTGGGCTTGGGCTTGCGGCGGTGCTGAATGCGCTGTTTTTCTCGGTGAGCTTTCACGGATCGCCGCCGATGCCGCTGGACGGGATCAGCGCGGAAGAAGAGGCGCAGATGGCGTATTTGCTCGGCTTTCTGGGCAGCCCTGTGCGGGTTGCGCTTGTCTTGGGGCTGTCGCTTGGGATGTCGGTCTTTGCCTTTTTCTTTGCAGGCAAGCTGCTCGGCGGTCAGGGGCGGCTTCAGGACATTCTGGCGG
>JAHBAN010000069.1 GCA_018500075.1 Flavobacteriia bacterium
AGATGTGTATAAGAGACAGGGGCGGCGCGGGCGGCGCGGCGGGCGTTGCGGCCACCCGAGCGGGCGGATGTCTTGATCGGGGATTGGTCGGTCATGGGAAGGCTCCTGTGAAGGTCTGTTACGGGTTTGAAGAGGCTCAAACGCGCAACGGACCGCCACGGGCCGCGCGGCCACGCTCTGCACCTATGGTGCGGATGACAAGGGAGATGGTGCAAAACGGAGCCTGCATGGCGCGCCTTTCAAAGAAGTGTCTTGAGTAGGGCGCTTTCGCAGGTGTGATTCTGTCTTGAGTGCGACATCCTGTCGTTTTTGGGCCGCGGCGGGCGCTCGAACAGGGCGGCGCGGGCAAACAGGGGCGGGCGCGCTATGTGTCGCTCCAGACCGCCATGGCGGTTCCGCCCGGTTCTGTGAATTCAAACCGCCGCCCGCCCGGAAACTCGAAAATTCCGGCGGTGATCTTGGCACCTGCGGCGCGCAGGGTGGTGAGGGCGGCGTCAAGATCGTCTGTTTTGAGCACAATCAGCGGCGCGCGCTCAGGGCCGCGCGCGATGCCGCCGCCGAGGCCCGCAGCCTGAATGTCGCGGTAGTCAGGGCCATAGGGTATGAAGCTCCAGCCGAACGCCTTTGCGAAGAAGCTTTCTGTGGCCTCCAGCCGGGGCGAGGAGAACTCGACATAGTCGATTTTCAGCCTGTGGGGCGCTATCGGGGGCTTTGGGGCGGTGGCGGGCTTGGCCATTTGGGATCCTTTCCGTCGATGCTCCCAGCTTAGGCGAAACAGCTGTAATGTCGAGATCAGGCGCGCGACTTCGGCGCGTGAGCGACCCCCCTCAGACGAGGGCGGCGCTGAAGGCGGCGATCTCTTTGATGGCGGCCTCAAAGGGTGCGTCGGGGATGGTCATGGCGATGCGCACATGGCCTGCGGCGGCGCTGCCAAAGCTTTCGCCCGGCATGACGGCAATCGCGCGCTCCATCAGGAGCTTGTCGGCAAAGGCATCGCCAGAGAGGCCGGTCGCGCGGATGTCGAGCATCAGATACATCGCGCCCGAGGGCTTGGAGAGGCGGATGGCGTTCTGGCCTTCGAGCGCCTTTTGGGCGAGCGCGCGGCGGCGCTGGAAGGGGGCGGCGATATCCGCCTCAAAGGCGGACCCGAGGCCGAGGGCAAAGAGCGCGGCCTCCTGGGTGAAGCCTGCGACGCCATAGTTTGTATTGGTCAAGAGGTTGAGCACATGGCCCATGGCGGCCTCTGGCCCGACGAGCCAGCCGACGCGGCTGCCTGTCATGGCGTGGCTTTTGGACATGGAGCCGACCACAAAACAGCGCTCGGCCATGCCCTCAAGGGCGCGGATCGAGAGGTGTTCGCCCTCCCAGACCTGCGTGTCATAGACTTCGTCCGAAATCACGATGAGGTCGTGTTTGACGGCCACGGCGGCAATGGCGGCGAGGGTGTCGCGCGGATAGACCGCGCCTGTGGGGTTGTTGGGAGAGTTGATCAGCAGGGCTTTGGCGGGCGCGCCTCTGGCCGCCGCAGCCGTGGCCGCGGCATCCAGCGCCTCGTAGCTGGGCAAAAAGCCGTTGTCGGCCTCGGCCACGACAGCTTGCGGGCGGCCCCCGACAGAGCGGATCGTGCCCGGATAGGTCGCGTAATAGGGGTTGATGTAGAGCGCGGTGTCGCCCTCATCGAGAGCGGCGCGGAAGGCGGCAAAAAGCGCCGCCTGTCCGCCGGCTGTGATGAGCACATTGTCAGGCGTGGTCGCCGTGCCGGTGCGCTCCTCGAGCCTTTGGGCCACGGCGTGGCGCAAGGCATCAATGCCGGGCACCATGGCATAGCCTGTGGCGCCGCCCAATGCGGCAGCGTGCATGGCCTCAAGAATGCGGGTGTCGGTCTTGATGTCATGTTCACCGATCGTCAGCTCTGTGATGTCATGGCCCTGCGAGATCATCTTGCGCGCCTTGATGAACAGATCCCAGCCATCGGAGCCGCCGCCTGTTATGGTTGTGATGGTGTTGGACAAGCGCATGGGGGCCTCGCAGATGTTTGGGTGAGTCTTGATCTTGGCCCATGGGCCTTGCTTCGCGGCCGAATGTCAACTCATGGGGCACGGTTGGTCTTGGCAGTGGGGCGCGGATCGGCTATCCTTTGGCCCATGAGAAGAGAGATTTGCATTATTTGTAGCATCATTACCTGCTGAGAGATCAGGCGGGCCGTTCTTCTTATTCCATCTCATTGTGTAAGTTGGTAAGCCCGCCCGAAGAGCGCATCTGCGCGCATGAGGGCCGACTCGATTATGACCGATATCAAGCTATACAACACAAAGACCCGCCGCAAAGAGGCGTTTGAGCCGATCCGCGCGCAGGATGTGCGGATGTATGTCTGCGGGCCGACGGTCTATGACCGGGCGCATATCGGCAATGCGCGGCCTGTGATTGTGTTTGATACGCTGTATCGCCTGCTGTGCCATGTGTATGGCGCCGAGCAGGTGACCTATGTGCGCAATTTCACCGATGTGGACGACAAGATCAACGCCCGCGCCGCCGAGAGCGGGCGCAGCATTGGCGAGATCACCGATGAAACCATCGCTTGGTATCTTGAGGATATGGCGGCCGTTGGCGCGCTTGAGCCAAGCGCCATGCCGCGCGCGACCGGCTATATCGGCGAGATGATCGCGATGATCGAGACGCTGATTGAAAAGGGCCATGCTTACGCGGCCGAGGGCCATGCTCTGTTTCGGGTGCGCTCTTACGCGCATTATGGCGCGCTCTCGGGGCGCGATGTGGATGATATGATCGCGGGGGCGCGGGTGGAGGTTGCGCCTTACAAGGAAGACCCGATGGATTTTGTCCTCTGGAAGCCCTCAAGTGCGGAGCAGCCCGGCTGGGACAGCCCTTGGGGGCGCGGGCGGCCCGGCTGGCATATTGAATGCTCGGCCATGGCCAAGGCGCTTTTGGGGGATGTGTTTGATATTCATGGCGGCGGGCTGGATTTGCAGTTTCCGCACCACGAAGACGAGATTGCCCAGAGCTGCTGTGCCAACGGGACAAGCGAGATGGCGCGGGTCTGGATGCACAACGAGATGTTGCAGGTCGAGGGCAAGAAGATGTCCAAGAGCCTTGGCAACTTCTTCACCGTGCGCGATTTGCTGGCGCAGGGCGTGCCGGGAGAGGTGATCCGCTTTGTGTTTTTGAGCACCCATTACCGCAAGCCGATGGACTGGACCGAGAAGAAGCGCGACGAGGCGGAGGCGACTTTGCGCAAATGGCGTGCGCTGACGGCGGGTGTTGTGGCGGGCGATCTGTCGCCGGCGGTTGTGAGTGCGCTGGCGGATGATCTGAACACAGCGGGCGCGATGGCCGAGCTGCACAGGCTGGCCAGCGTTGGCGATGCGGCGGCGCTGAAGGCGTCGGCGGGATTGCTTGGGCTGTTGGACGCAGAGATGGGCGCTTGGGCGCTGGGGCCGGATATGTCTGTCTTTGAGGGGGTGCTCTTTGAGGCGCGTCAGCTTGCCATGCAGACCAAGGATTTCTCCGAGGTCGACCGGCTCAAGGCGGCCTATGTGGCGGCGGGCCTTGAAGTGCGCATGAGCAAGCAGGGCGTCGAGCTTGTGCCAAGTGCCGGGTTTGATGCGAATAAGCTGGAGGGGGTGCTGTGAGCTATGACAGGCAAATCGGCGGTGCGCATGAATGCGCACCCTACGGCGCGCGGCCCTTGGGTAGGGTGTGCATTCATGCGCAGCATCCTGGCAGGGAGGGCGCAGCATGACCCGCGAACGCCTTTATCTCTACGACACAACCCTGCGCGATGGGCAACAGACGCAGGGGGTGCAGTTCTCCACGCCTGAGAAGCACCGGATTGCCGCGATGCTGGACGCGCTGGGCATTGATTATATCGAAGGCGGCTGGCCGGGGGCAAACCCGACGGACAGCGCGTTTTTTGAGGACGCGCCCAAGACCCGGGCGAAGTTCACCGCCTTTGGCATGACCAAACGCGCGGGGCGCTCGGCGCAGAACGATGATGTGCTGGCCGAGGTGATGAACGCGGGCACGGATCATGTCTGTCTTGTGGGCAAGACCCATGACTTTCATGTCAGAACCGCGCTGGGGATCAGTCTTGAGGAAAATGTCGAGAACATTCGCGCCAGCATTGCCTATGTGGTGGCGCAGGGCCGTGAGGCGCTGTTTGATGCGGAACACTTCTTTGACGGCTATAAGGCCAACCCCGCTTATGCGCTCGGTTGTCTGACCGCGGCTGTAGAGGCCGGCGCGCGCTGGGCTGTGCTCTGTGACACCAACGGCGGCACGCTGCCGCATGAGGTCTATGAGATCACCCGCGCGGTGATTGCTGCCGGGATTGGCGGCGAAAAGCTCGGCATTCACACCCACAATGACACCGAGAACGCGGTGGCCTGTAGCCTCGCGGCCATCGACGCGGGCGCGCGTCAGGTGCAGGGCACGCTCAACGGCCTTGGCGAGCGCTGCGGCAATGCCAACCTCACCACGCTTATTCCGACGCTCCTGCTCAAGGAGCCTTACGCCAGCCGCTATGAGACCGGCGTGAGCCGTGCCGCGCTCAAGGGGCTGAGCCGGATCAGCCGCAAGCTGGATGACATTCTCAACCGCGTGCCGATGCGTCAGGCGGCCTATGTCGGGGCGAGCGCCTTTGCCCATAAGGCCGGGCTGCACGCCAGCGCCATTCTGAAAGACCCGAGCACCTATGAGCATATTGCCCCCGAGAGCGTGGGCAATGCGCGCATCATTCCGATGTCCAATCAGGCGGGGCAAAGCAACCTGAGACGGCGTCTGGAAGAGGCCGGGCTAAGCGTGAAAAAAGACGATCCCGCGCTGGGGCTGATCCTTGAGCAGATCAAGGCGCGCGAAGCCGAGGGCTATACCTATGACAGCGCGCAGGCGAGCTTTGAGCTTCTGGCGCGCCGTGCGCTGGGGCAGATGCCCGATTTCTTCGAAGTGAAGCGCTACAGGGTCAGCATTGAGCGGCGCAAGAACAAATACAACCAGACCGTCTCGCTCTCGGAGGCGGTTGTTGTGCTCAAGGTTGACGGCGAAAAGCGCCTCTCGGTGAGCGAAAGCATGGATGAAACCGGCTCTGACCGCGGGCCTGTGAATGCGCTCGCCAAGGCGCTGGCCAAGGACTTGGGGCGCTATGGCGAGGCGATTGCCGACATGCGGCTGGTGGATTTCAAGGTGCGCATCACCCAAGGCGGCACAGAGGCCGTGACCCGCGTGATCATTGACAGTGAAGACGGGCAGGGGCGGCGCTGGAGCACCGTTGGCGTTTCGGCCAACATTGTCGATGCGAGCTTTGATGCGCTTCTGGACGCGATCAATTGGAAGCTGTTGCATTCGGGTTGATGTAACCTTGACGTTACACTGACGACTCGCTATGTCACCTATAGGTTACACGAACGGCCAATAGGGAGATACAGGCTATGGCATGGGTAATGCTCTTTGTTTCGGGGCTTCTTGAGACGGTTTGGGCCAGTGCGCTCAAACTCTCGGATGGCTTCACCAAACCGGTTCCGTCGATTGTATTCATGGTTTCTGCATTTATCGGCATGTGGCTGTTGGCCTATGCCATGCGTTTTATTCCGCTTGGCACGGCCTATCCGATTTGGGTCGGAATAGGGGCGATCGGTGCTTTTGCTGTGGGTGTTATACAGTTCGGCGAGCCTCTGACGACACTGCGTTTGATCAGTGTCGGGCTTATCCTGTTGGGCATTCTTGGCCTCAAGCTCACCAGCGGAGGCGCCTGAAATGAAGCTCACCTCCGAGACAATCGAGACGGCAAGGTTCTACCTTTTTGGCTTAACAGCCTTGATTTTGCTGGTGTATGCGGCGCTGGCTTTGTTGCAAGGCACTCCGCAGCCGTTCTACTGGTGGGCGGCAGGCGCGATGGGCTTTAGCTCGATGCTGCTGCTGGTCTCCCTGTCGATCCTGGCAGGAAAGCAAGCGGCGAAACAGGCCTGGGACGAGCACTACCAGGCCACAAGCCGCAATGCGGCGGCGCGCGCCTTCTGGATCGCCATGGGGCTGTTTGTGCTCACTTGCCTGTTGCCGCCACTCGGGCTGGCGGACAGGGCCACGAGCACGGCCGTTTTCGGCACGCTCATGGGCGCGAGCTTTCTGCTCTCTGTGGTCTATGACGAATGGCGCGCAGGCCGATGAGCGAGCTTCACAACAAACTCAAAGAGCTGCGCAGCGCACGCGGCCTTACACAAGCCGAGTTGGCCGAAGCCGCCGGAGTGAGCCGCAAGACGATCAACACCATTGAAAACCGCGTCTTTACCCCCTCGACAACACTTGCGCTGACACTGGCCGAAGTGCTTGGCGTCAGCGTGCATGATATCTTTCAACTGGAGCAATCCACATGATCACCAAGCTGCTGAGCTTTGCGGCCCTTTCTGTCGCGATCTATTTCCTGATCGCCATCGGGCTCATCCTGTCGCAATGGCCCAAGGCCTTGCCCGAACGCGAAGGGCTCGACTTCAGCAAGATCTTGCAGGGTAAGGGGACGCCCGCAGACAGCGCGCGCTTTCGCTTGGAGACGTTTGAAGCGCGCGATGGCAACACGCTCGGCTACCGCCATGTCAAGGCTGAGGGCGCTGAGGACGTGCCCCTGATCATCATGCTGCATGGTTCGGGCTGGTATCATGGCCAGTTTGACAGGCTGGCCTATGCGCTGCGCGATGTGGCCGAAGTCAAGGCGCTGACGCTGCGGGGCCATGGCAACGGCCCCGACAAGACGGGGGATGTGCGCTACATCGGCCAGTTGGAAGACGATATTGCCGACCTGATTGGCGAGACGGACCGCGAGGTTGTTTTGCTGGGGCATTCGTCGGGCGGCGGCCTCGCGGTGCGCTTTGCGGGCGGGGAGCATGGCGGCAAGGTTGATAGCATGATCCTGCTTGCGCCGTTTTTGAAATACAACGCACCCACAACAAGGCAGAACTCTGGCGGCTGGGCCTATACGCTCACGCGGCGCATCATCGGGCTGTCGATGCTCAGTTCGGCCGGCATTCATGCGCTGGACGGGCTGGCTGTGATCCAGTTCACCATGCCGCGCGAGGTGCTTTCGGGGCCGCAGGGCAAACACGCAACAACGCGCTATTCCTGGCGGCTCAACACATCCTACGCGCCGCGTGCGCAGTATCTGTCAGACCTGGCCGCACTGCCGCGTTTCACGCTGATTGCAGGGCGAAAAGACGAAGCTTTCATTGCAGATGGCTATGAGCCGCTTATGTCTTCTGTCACGGACAAGGGCACTTATGCGCTTGTTGATGGCGTGGGGCACCTGGATGTTGTAGATGCGCCCCAGACTGAGGCGTTGATCAGGGAGCATTTGCGTGAGCGAAGCCGCGATAGATAACATAGCCGCCTGTGCCGCGATCGTTCACAAGGGCGATCCGGCACGGTTTCGCGCTGCCATGGCCGCGCCCTTGGGGCTGCGCGAGAAGCTACTGGTGCTTTATGCCTTCAATGTCGAGGTGGCCCGCGCGCCCTGGGTGACGGCCGAGGCAATGATTGCGGAGATGCGCCTGCAGTGGTGGCATGATGCTTTGGGCGAGATTGCCGCAGGCGGGGCTGTGCGCCGCCATGAAGTTGTCACGCCCTTGGCTGATATTCTCACGCCCGATCAGGCGCTTGACCTGCAAAAGCTGGTTGAGGCGCGGCGCTGGGATATCTACCCGGACGGGTTTGCCGATGAGGCGGCGCTCTGGGCGCATTTGCACAACACCACAGGCGCCCTGATGCGCGCCGCCCTCGGGCTGGCGGGGGCTTTGAGCGCGCCCGCGCTTGACGAGGGGCTGAAGGCTGTGGCGCTGGCGGGCTGGCTTACGGCTGTGCCCGCGCTGATCGCCCAAAACCGCCAGCCGCTGCCAGAGGTCTCTGATGCGGCCCTGCGGCGTCTGGCCGGAGAGGCGCTGGGCAAGCTCAAAACCGCCCGTCGCCTGAGCCTGCCCAAAGCGGCGCCCCGCGCCCTTCTGGCAGGTTGGCACTCGGCGCCTTTGCTCAAACTTGCCCAAAACGAACCGCCTCGCGTGCGCAATGCCACGCTCGAGCTTGCCCCGTTCCGCGCCCAGATGCGGCTCGCACGGCTCGCGCTCACAAACCGCTGGTAGCTCTTTTTCTTTCTCAAAATATCCTGGGGGTCTGGGGGCGACGCCCCCAGTTAAAACTGGGGTCTGGGGGCAACGCCCCCAGCCGGTCGGATTTTCGCGCAGCGAAAATCCGAGACCCGCGCGCAAGACCTAATCTTGTGGCCGCAGCACCAGCCAGATCAGCGCGCCGCCGGCGAGCATGAGAAACGGCGCCATCGCCAGATTGACCGAAACTCAGCCGGCCTGGGCCGATGTGCCCGAGCAGTTCATCAGCCCGCCCGAGGCCAGCGAGGCGACAAAAACGCCGCCAAAGACGATCAGGTCGTTCATGCCTTGGACGCGGCCGCGCTCCTCTGGTGCGTGGCTGCCGGCGAGCAGGCTTGTCGCGCCGATAAAGCCGAAGTTCCAGCCGATGCCCAGAAGAACCAGCGCCACAAAGAAATGCTCCAGATCAACGCCCATCAGCGCGACAGCGCCCGCGCAGGCCAGGATAAAGAGGCCCAGCGCCACAATTTTTTCCGCCCCAAAGCGCGCGATCAGATGTCCGGTGAAGAAGCTCGGCACATACATCGCCAGCACGTGCGCCGTAACCACATAGCCGGCAATAAACTGGAACTTGTCGCGCAGGC